>NZ_AFWF01000263.1 GCF_000222605.1 Vibrio ichthyoenteri ATCC 700023
TTCTAAGAAAGATGTTACTCGCTTTGCTAGAAGCCAAGACTTGTTGCCGAGAGGTCAAAAGGTTTATTATCTAGCCTTACATTTTGAATGTGATCACCTATAATAAAGACAATTTAAATAGCATTTACAACGATATTTACAAAAGCCTGAACTGTGCTAATTTTTGATAAATCAAGCCAAAATCAAATAAAAAAATACCGTACAGATCGGTCTTTAAAATTCAAATATAAACAATTCAACAATCAAAACAAACATATAAAACTCGTAGTAAATTTCACAACAACAAGACCATTCAAAAAACTCCATTATAAATGCATTATCTTCATGAACGATTCACATCACAGAGCAATATCTCCCAATAAAGCTAAATGTCTATTTTAAGCTACACTGAATCTTTAAATTGATAATCTATACAATCATCCACATTTACTTTAAAAGACTCCTAATTTCGAATTTTATCAATTTTTATTGAACGATAATCAATTTCTATA
>NZ_AFWF01000262.1 GCF_000222605.1 Vibrio ichthyoenteri ATCC 700023
GCTGTGATTGCTGTGATTGCTGTGATTGCTGTGATTGCTGTGATTGCAGTGATTATTGTCCACTACGGCTACATCTTCGCTGAAAGGATGGATCGATTGGGCTCAGTAACCATGGATGTTCAGATGTCGGCCCTTTATGGCGCTGTACCCGTTGGCTTTCTTTTAGTCTTTATTAAATCATTTTTAAACGCTGCGATTTCTTTCTCTAAGTTGGTTAAACCACAAAGAGGCGATGCCACAGTGAACTCCCATCTATGTAAGTAAGGTATTGGCTATGTTTGGTATTTTTGGTGGTTGGGGTGCGCTGTTAGCAATCGGTATGCCTGTCGCATTTACCCTTTATGTTGTTTCAATCATTTATCTTTTAACTAATGGCGGCATTGCGCTCGCTTCGCAAAAAATTATTGCCGGGTTGAACTCATTCCCGTTACTTGCAGTTCCGTTCTTTATCTTCAGTGGTCTATTGATGAACTCAGCAGGCATCACTGACAAAATGTTTAAATTTGCTCGAGACTTAACTGGGCATTTAACTGGCTCACTTGGTCATGTTAACGTTCTTGCCAGTCTTCTATTTTCAGGAATGTCGGGTTCAGCGCACGCTGATGCTGGTGGCTTGGGACAGCTTGAAATAAAAGCGATGCGTGATGAGGGGTACGATGATGGCTTTGCTGGTGCGATTACCGCTGCGTCGAGTGTTATTGGGCCTTTAATGCCGCCGAGTATTCCTATCGTTATCTACGGTGTTATGTCTGGTGCATCGATTGGCGCGCTGTTTTTAGCTGGCGTTGTACCAGCACTATTGTGCGCTGTATCTCTGATGGTGATGGTCTACTTTATCGCCAAGAAAAAAGGTTATCCGGTTTACCCGAGGGCGTCATTCAAAACGATTTGTTACTCCTTTAAAGATGCCTCATTAGCGCTAATGACACCGGTTCTTATTATTGGTGGTATTTTCTCTGGCATCGTGACACCAACTGAAGCGGCAGTCGTTGCTTCTCTGTATGCCATGTTCTTAGGCTTTGTGGTGTATCGCGAATTAACGGTTTCACGTTTTCTTGAAGTGGTCCATGAATCGGTGAATACGTCGGCGGTGATTGGATTTTTGATTGGTGGTGTCGGCCTATTTGGTTATGTCATCGTTAAAGAAGATATTCCTCTTAAAGCGGCTGAGTTATTCTTGCAAGTTACTGATTCTCCTTTTGTTTTTCTTGTGCTTGTGTCTGTGATGCTGTTTATTTTAGGCGCATTTATTGAAACCCTAGCGCTGTTGCTGATTTTGATCCCTATCTTGCTACCAGTCACCGTTCAACTTGGTATAGACCCAGTACACTTTGGTATCGTCGTCGTGATGAACATGATGTTGGGGATATTGACTCCACCAATGGGGGTCTCGCTCTTTGTGGTTGCGAAAGTCGGTAAGATCCCATACGAAGTACTTGCGCGCTCGGTTTTGATCTTCTTAGTACCACTGATTATTGTCTTGGCAATCATCATTCTCTTCCCGCAAATGGTGATGTTCTTACCAAACTACTTCCTTTAATTTATAGCAGGCAGCAGCGAGTAATCGCTGCTGAATATAATGATAATTGCAACCGTAAGCCGTTTATCGCACGACAAAGAGTTTGGCGACATCATTAGATTGGTTCTTGAGCAAGATCTCGAGCAAATGCCTAGTGGTATGAATAAAATCAAAGGTGATGATGTTTTTGTTAATCGAATTAGAGGGGCAGCGCGGTCACTGGCAGACTCACAAGCAGAGATACATCGTGATTATGTCGATATTCATCTAGCGTTAACAACGAAAGAGACACTCGGTTTTGCAGTTGAACCCGCATCATCTCTGTTTATGACTGAACAATATTTTGACAATGATTGTGAGCTTAAAACCAATATAGTGCATGAGCAATTTATTACGCTCGAACCGCATCAATACTGCGTTTTCTACCCTAGTGAATGGCATCGTCCAATGATTCAGGTTGGAAGTGAAGAAGAGTGGGTGGATAAAGTTGTGATAAAAGTAAGGGCATCAATCCTATGACTTTGAGTAAGAGTGGAATTTCTGGAAATTGGGCGACACTGTTGCTCCCGATTAAAAGTGAAGTCATTGATTTTGAAAGTCTTGAACAACAAATTGACTGTTATATTGCTGCTGGTGTGGATGGGATTTATTCTAACGGCACGGCAGGCGAGTTTTATACTCAGTCCGAAGAAGAATTCCAGCAAATCAGTAAATTGTTGGCTCAAAAATGTCATCAAGCAGGTATGGCTTTTCAAATCGGTGCGAGCCATTGTCATCCTCAAGCTGCGTTAGAGCGGGTAAAGTTTGCAGCTACGCTTAATCCAACAGCTATTCAGGTTATTTTACCAGATTGGTTTCCGTGTTCATTGGCTGTGGCTAAAGTCTTTATGCATAAAGTAGAGCAGGTTGCACAGGGGGTTGATCTGGTACTTTACAATCCACCACATGCTAAAGTTAATCTAACAGCGAATGAATTAGATGAGTTGTACGAGGCTATTCCAAAACTGGTAGGTTTTAAGCTGCCGAGAATTACGCCAGAGATAACAATCACCGGGTTGGCAGAGAAAGCCTCTATTTTTGTTGCTGGGCACTTCCTTGCGACTGATGCGTATAAAGGGGCAAAAGGTGCCTACTCTAATGTGTGCTGCTTGAACCCAAAAGCGACCCAAGCTTGGACTCAAGACTGTTTGGCTCTAGTGCCTTCGGCGTTAGAGCTGGAGAGTCGTATACAGCGGTTTATGAATGAAGAAATTGCGCCTTATATTACTGACAAAGGTTACTGCAATGCCGCAGTAGACAAATTCATGGCTGCATTGGGTGGTTGGTCGCGAATTGAATCGACGATGCGCTTTCCTTTTGCGTCGATCCCAATGAATGACATAGAGTGCAAAATAAAAATAAAGAATGAGTTGCTGCCCGAGTTTAAGATTTAAAACGAGGCAGATTACATTAAACTAGACCCAATTTTAACGTCACGGCTTAACCGGATATCACAGCTATCCGGTTAGATAACACATTATTAAGTATTTAAAGAGGGAACTCTTATGGAGTTAACTTCGTTTCCATTGAAGCCAATGAAGAAAACCAAACTTTCAGACAGTGTGGCTGAAGAATTGGAGAAGATGATCATTAATAACACGTTAAAGGAAGGAGATACGTTACCTTCTGAACGCGATTTAATGGCGGCGTTTGATGTGGGTCGACCTTCCGTTCGTGAAGCATTAATGAAGCTATCGCAAAAAGGATTAGTCGCAGTTAAGAGTGGTGAAAAAACCCGCGTCACCAAACCTTGCACAGAGACGTTGATCAATAATGTTTCAGGGCTTGCGATTGGTTTACTGTCGCAGAAAGATGAAAAGCGTCAGTTTGAACATTTACGTCAGTTATTTGAGATTGCCATAGTGAGAGAGGCGGCGCTGGTTCGTACAGATGATGATCTTGTGAAGTTACAGCGGGTGTTAGAGCAAAACAAAGTAAATTGTGAAGATTATGATGCTTTTGTTCGTTCAGATATTGCGTTTCATCGTTGCATTATAGATATCATTCAAAACCCTATGGTTTCTTCGCTATACGAATCTTTGATTTCTTGGCTGATTATGACGCGTAATCCTTCTGAATATACGCCATATCACAAGCAGAATTATCATGAGCATTCGATGATTTTTGATGCGATTAAGGCGGGCAATGCAAATCAAGCAGAACATTGTATGCGAGAGCATTTAGATAATGTAATGAGAATTGAGAAATAGCAGGCTAGGTACCTGGTTTGTTATTTTAAATACTCATTGTTAGGCTAATTATTTAACTGATGGATATTTCCCCTGACTTATTAATTGCTTATAAAATTTTACCTTTACGAATTTTATGATGACTAAATTTATAGAATCTAATTAGTTACTGTAGTTAAGGATACTTATATTACGTAGAACCAATACATGACTTAGATTAAGAA
>NZ_AFWF01000261.1 GCF_000222605.1 Vibrio ichthyoenteri ATCC 700023
GTTAAAGAGCTTTGCTGCGAGAGTTTCTCTCGAAGCGGAGGTGAATTCTAACGAGATAATTGAAAGAGTCAAACACTTTTTCCAATTAATTTTTCTCAGTTGCCTTAACCTCTCTGACCAACGCTGAAGCCTTGCGGCGTCTGCCCTGTCAGTGGATGCGCATTATAGGGAACTGGTTTTTATTGGCAAGTCTAAAATGCATTTTTTCTTATAAAAACTGCTTAACTGCGCAATCATTGAACTACCTGATATTTACACTCAAGATACCCTCAACATACCCACCATTTACTCACAAAAACCTGTTGATAACTTAACCTTCCCCTTCGATGAAATAGGAAATTCTCGCGCGAGGATTAAGATATTCTTTAATTTTCTCCGGTAGCTTACTCGGTAAAATAGCATTCACTATCTTTATGTCTTTCTGTGCCAAGTCGATGATCGGTGCTTGGCTTCGTGGCACTGCGGGATCATAGATAAGAACATTCGGATAGAGGATATGGGCAGAATTTACCGAGATAACTAAACCAACCATCTCATTTGAAAGCTGTACTACCGTTCCCGGAGGGTACACCCCCATAAACTTAATTAAGATACTGAGGTTCTCATTGTTATAAAGAGATTTGCAGTTCTTATATAGATGAGCAAGAGCGACATAAGGGATCTTCTGCTTAGCCGCGACTGGGTTATGACATAAGGCATCATAAGCATTCGCCACCGCAACAATCTGAGTAAGCACATCAATGTGTTCCCCCTTCAGTCCCTGCGGATAGCCAGACCCATCATTAGTTTCATGATGATTTTCTATCACTCGCTTAGCGGAGTCCGGAAAGCCCTCTATATTATCTGCTAATTCTAAACCATATTTAGTGTGCAGCTTTAAGTAGTTTTGCTCAGGCTCCGTTAGCGGAACCGTTTTACGTAAGATGGCGGTTGGAATCTTGATCTTGCCGATATCATGGAACAAGGCGGCAAATGCGAGTTCCTTAATGACACCCACCTCAAGCTTTTTCGCTTTACCGATTAACATCGATAACACAGCAACATTAAGTGAATGAAAATAGATATCCTCAAATTCACTTTGCCCGTTCATTAAATGTAGAGTGACATCCCCATCACTCATCAAGCGATCAACGATATCTTCCACCAGCAGTTGCGCTTCATCAACGGCTTGCTCTGGGCGATTGCGAATTTTGGTCATCACCGCACGCATACGAGCAAGCGAACGTTCAAATTCTTTCTCACATTCCACAACCCGACGACGATACGCACTCATTGTTTCAATTCGTTGCTGCTTCTCTTGCCATAATTGTTCTGCTCGTCTATCCATCGCTTCATTGATTGAATCAGCTGTCGAGCTCTCACTTTGCTGCACAGGTAAAGGCGACACGTCACTTTGATCGGCATTAACGTATACATACTTAATCCCCAAATGACGAATGACGCGAATTTGATCTTGGCTTTTGATTTTGAAACTATTCAAAAGGAAAGGATGTTCGTTCCACTTAACTGGTAAACGAATGTGCAAACCGGGTTGAATTCGGTCTACGGTAATTTTGATATTTGCCACGCTCTAGATACGACTACGAAACCTAATAAAACGCGGCTATTTTAGTGTTAAAGCTCTATCTTTCTAGATGAAAACATCATTTGTGAGAAGTTAGCAGCGTTTATGGCGGTTATTTAACCAAATCACAATGTAGCATCCAACGGATGCCAAACTGATCTTCTACTTTACCAAACCTTGCGCCCCAAAAGGTGTCCGCGAGCGGCATCATCACTGCGCCATTATCCGCGAGCTTATCGAACAACTTTTCTTGGAGATCAAGATCATCAAGAACTAATGATAAAGCAATATTATTTCCTGATACGTCACTAACAACCATGCCATCAGATAGCATTAACTTGAGACCAAAAGCTTCAAACTCAGCATGCATAATCCAATTAGGGTTCGCACCTTCAACAGATTGAGGCGCATCGCGAAAGTACTGCTTAGTCAACACAACACCGCGAAAGCAACGCTGATAAAACTCAAGAGCTTCTTCACAACGGCCAGAGAAGCATAGGTAGGGGGTAAGTTGATACATCACATTCTCCAAACTGACTGTTTTCATTAAAGAATAGCGAAATATCAACGGATGTAATTAGTACTTTAGAA
>NZ_AFWF01000260.1 GCF_000222605.1 Vibrio ichthyoenteri ATCC 700023
TTCTAAGGTCGATCAACGTGATGCTGCCTTGCGGGTCGATTTTATAATCTTTGCTTGGCTCCCCTTCATTGGCACTGGCGATATAGCGACCATCAGGCGAGAAGCTGACCATGTCAGGCAATGCGCCTGCGGGATAGGTCGTCAATAAAGAGAGATCGCTTGAACGATAAAGTGCAATTAGGCCATTTTCCTGCTTATTAGCATTTTCAATGGCTACCGCAATTAGGCCATTGTAGGTGGCAACGCTATTGGCGGCGCCTATCTCTATTTCTGCAGCATTAGCAGCACTTTGTAAGTCAATGAAAGCTTGCTGAGTCGGTTTTCCTGCCGCGTCAAACGTAAGTACATCCACTTGCTTGGATTGTGCATTCACGACATAAAGTTTGTCGGTGCAGTTGTCGTAGCTCACAATTTCTGCGGCTGAAGAGTCAAAAGGTGCATCTGCAATAGCACTGCCGATGTAAGTAAGGCCGCTGATCGAGGTTTCACCCACGACTGGATTGGTGGTGGACTGGCATTGCTCAAATAGTGTCGCGGTTGCGGAATTTTGATTGGTTGAGCAAGCAACGGTCAGTGCTGATAAAGCGATTGCACCCATCGCCTTCAATGGCATCTTCATCTTTGATTCCTTTTAATAGGTATATGATTTATTTAAATAAATTACTAAAAATATCGTTGGGATGAATATATGACCCTAATGTGAAGCTCAGATTTGATTTTTATTAAACTAATATGGCAATCGGATGACTGAATAAACAGGAGCATGCCTTCGTAATTGTTGATCTACCGTTGCGCTTTTCTGGTAATCTGAACTAAACCTCATTAGCTTCGTTGAAAACCATGTTAGAAAAAGAGAACTTAATTAAGTTGGCGCGTATGCAGATGCCATTTGGTAAATATGCAGGGCGTGTATTGATCGATTTACCAGAAGAATACTTACTTTGGTTCGATAAGAAGGGCTACCCAGAAGGGGAGTTAGGTCGGTTACTTGAACTGTGCCTTGCGTTGAAAGTTGAGGGTTTAGACAGCGTAGTTAAACCTCTCAAATATAATGGCTACTCCGGTGATTGAGCGCTAGCCTGTGGCCAAATTGTCACGTGGTGACGTCTAATGCGACGATATTGCTAATCGATAACGACGGGCTGATGTGGCAAAGCCGCGTTTTACTCACTATCTTTTTATCATTCACAACAGCAGTTTTTGACATAACGCTGGGATTAAAAGGGGTAAGTGATGAAACGAGTATCGCTCATGATGAGTTTGGTTGCTGGATTAGCGTCATATCCAATTTACGCTACGCCAACACTTGATAATATCGATTTAACTGGCAGTACTATCCATTCGGCAACCATTAATAATTTACGCTTTGATATCGCTGATTTTTCTCTTCAAACGACAAAAGCGGGCGTGGTGACGACACTGAGTCAAGGTGGCTTTGAGTTTGATCGTGGCTATGATGATGGCTTTGTGGGACCAGCCGGTGATTTCCAGTCTCAAAGTATTATCACTTGCTCTAAACCTGAAATTCGAGTGACCTCGTTAGCAGATTTTGCTGCTTTTCCTGACCAAGAAAATCCATTTCCAGTTTTTGGTGTTGCCTCTTTTCAAAAACATAAAGTATCAGACAAGAATAGCGAGCTGACGCGAATTGGACTGCGCCTATATCAAGATAAATCGGTCATGAATTTTTCGGGCTTAAAGAATACAGAGCAAGATTCTGCTAGTACTCTGGCGGCAATTACTAAACAATTTGGCCAACCTTCTTTTGTCTTAGAGCGCAAAAATGGCTTGAGAGTATTGTATGTTGAATCTGATGTTGATGCGGCATCTATCCAGCTCGCTTATGAAAATGCCTTAAATCCACAAAAGAAAAATAACTTGTTAAATATGACACCATCAACGGTACTGTATGGTGTATTGCTCGATGCGTCGCTCAACAGTGATATCAATTTGGATATAAAGGGTGCTGCACTCGAGTTCTATATTGGTAATGAATATCTGATCTTTACCAAATATGCAGAGACAGGAAAGTTTATTGCACGTGTTAATCGCGTTCTTGAACAATGTGATTCTGTGGCGCCGTGAATTTTTTCCATCAAGTCAGCTGAGAATGGTTAAAGGAGACGGCGCACATCTGTTCGGCAGTCGATCAAAATGGCTGATAACAGGCCATCGTATGTCGTGGTTGTTATATGGTTTAATTGCGCATAATTAGAGCAAAACCACTAAGTTGTTGTGGAAATATTGCTCACCACACATATTTGTAAATTACTAAAAAATAATTCTCGCCGTATGAGAAATTTAATAGAACGTTTTTTGATATGAATCAATGTGACGTGTACTTTGTTGTGGACAGTTTTCCTCACAAGGAAGGAGTTACAATCAAGTGTGGTTCAATAAAAAACTAAAACAAGAAAATCACCAGCTGAAACAACAAATCGAACAGTTAAAAAATCACCATAAACAGGAAGTAGAAGATTTAACCGATCAGCTGTATCAAATCAATAGCTTGCTAAAGGAAACCAATACAACCCAAGAATTGGATTCAAATATTATGTCTAATGTGCTCTCAGGAGGACAACTGTTAGATGTCATTCGTACGAGTATGGCTGAGAGCGCCGAAGTGCTGGTGAGTGAGAACCAAACACTCAATGTGATGAGTGAAATGTTTTCCCAAACCAACAATGCGCTAGATTGCTTAATTCAGCGCACAGAACGTATTAACCAGCAAACTCAAAGTAGCCTGTCTTCCTCTGTAGTTTTGGATGAAACGGCACTTTCTATCGGTAAGTTGGTGGGTTCTATTAAAGATATTTCAGAACAAACTAATCTACTGGCGCTCAATGCTGCGATAGAAGCGGCACGCGCAGGTGAAGCGGGCCGAGGTTTCGCGGTTGTGGCAGATGAAGTGCGTAAACTTGCAAGCAAAGCACAGCATGCGAGTGGTCAAATAGAGAATTTAGTCAAACAAGTCCTCTCACAAGTCGAATCAATCAAAGAATCGATTCAGGTGAGCCAAGATTGTGCGATTGATGTTTCGACGTCTACTGACCAAATCAGCACCGTGGTAAAGGATGTGTTGGGTAAATCTCAACACATGCAGGAGATTATTCGCTCAGCCTCTTCTCGTGCTTTCCTAAATACGGTTAAATTGGATCACGTCGTATGGAAGAATAATGTCTACCAATTGGTGAATAAACGACAGTTTGACTCTGCCGTAAATAGTCACAAAGAATGTCGACTTGGTAAATGGTATTTTGAAGGTGCTGGGGCGCAATACTTTAGCCAGCTATCAAGTTTCAACGGTATTAATGCTCCTCATGAACAGGTACACAGCTCAGGGCGCAATGCACTGGCGTGTGGGTTGAGAGATGATCTTAACGGCATGATGCAACAGCTTGAAAGTATGGAGATGGCGAGTGAAGCGGTGGTGCATAATATCGATCGCTTACTCGAAGAATCTATTCAGCAAAAAGTAGGCTGATCATTTAATAAGGGCGAATTTTCGCCCTTTGTTTTTATTGAGCAATGCGATGGTATTAAATTCAATAAAAACGCGCTGCATGTCATTTCGAGTCATCTCGTTAAACAGATCACTTCGTCACTATTTTCACTACTTATAAAACATTGTCTCTTCTCGCTACAAACATCCTTTTACCCTTAGCATTCTCATTACTTCTCTTGAGCTGAAATAATGAGCGATAAATTGATGTTAAGACTTCCTTTTGTACAAACTGTCTACTTTCTGTGATGTCTGCTCTGATCTGTTGCTATTTTTGACAAAAAATAGTGTTGGATATCACAAAGAACCTCGATTGAAGCACGTATTTTGGGTTCCTTATACTCAAGGCATCAACAGGGTTTTTAACTTGTTGAAGGACAGACAACCCAAGTTTCCTCGAGATGTTGAGTTATGGGATAAGCGTTTTTCGCCAGTTTAGGCTAGTGACAAGGTTTGAATTCATCATTTTGAAGCAACTTGGAGATAATTATTACAGGAAGAAAAGAGAATTCTATGATCGATTTATGGCCATTGATTGGCATTGTAATAATAACCGTGGGGTTGGCGTTAAAACAAAATACGCTATTGGTTATTTTGGTTGCTGGTGTCACGACTGGTTTAGTGGCAGATCTAGCGGTGAAGGACATTCTATCGACTCTTGGTCAATCTTTTACTCAAAACCGCTATATGTCTCTATTTATTCTAGTTCTGCCAATGATTGGTGTACTAGAGCGTTATGGTTTACGTCAGCGTGCAGAAGCGTTGATTGGTTCCATGAAAAAGGCGTCAGTAGGTAAAATTTTAATGACTTACCTAGCGCTGCGAAAAATCACCAATGGCATGGGCTTGAATATTGGTGGTCACCCTTCAATGATTCGTCCTCTTATTGCACCTATGTCTGAAGCGGCAGCTGAAAAATCGACACCAGAATTCAATGATGAAAAACGTCAGACGATTCGTGCACTTTCAGCGGCAAGTGAAAACTTCGGTAACTTCTTTAGCCAAAATTTGTTTATTGGTACCGGTAGCCTACTTCTAATTAAAGGCGTAATGGGTGATAACCAATTAGATGTGAAATTAGAAACTATGGCTTTGTGGGCTCTGCCAACGGCAATTATGTCGTTTGTGGTGTTTGCGATTTACACCAAGTTTATCAGTGCGCGTTTGAACCAAAAAAACAACGCATCTGAGGTTGCAACAAACTCAGAGTCACAACCAGCAAAAGAAGGGAAATAAGCATGCTTGAGTATGTATATCAAGCCACCGGTCTTTTACTGCTGGCATTCTCGTTACAAACATTTTTAGATAAACACAATCCAAAGCGTGTGGGCAGTGGCCTGTTTTGGTTGATTTACGGTGTGACCTTTATTTTTGGCGCGATGATCCCGCATTGGATTACTGGCGTGATGGTTCTGATGTTAACCGGATTGGCAGCTGGTGGATTCATGGGCCTTGGTAACTACGGTACAACTTCAGATGAAGAGCGTCGCGAAAGTGCCTCTGTCCTGAAAAACAAACTGTTTTTCCCTGCAATCGTAGTACCTGTGGGCACGGTGGCGATCAGCCAATTGACATCATTAGGTGCGTTAGTCGGTTTGGGTGTCAGCTCGATCGCGGCGATTGTAGTCGCTCTTATTGTGACGAAAAGCCAACCAATGCACAGCTTAAACGAAGGCCGTCGTTTGATTGATTCTATCGGTTGGGCTGCCATTCTGTCGCAATTTTTAGCTGCACTTGGCTATCTGTTCAACCAAGCTGGTGTTGGTGAAACGGTGGCTGGATTGGTTAAAATGATGATCCCGGAAAACATGCTGCTGGTAAAAGTAATCGCTTACTGTGTCGGTATGATGTTGTTTACCGTGGTTATGGGGAATGCCTTCGCCGCTTTTGCGGTCATCACTACCGGTATTGGTATCCCATTATTGATTTTAGAAAACGGTGGCAATGCGGCGATTATTGGTGTGTTGGGAATGCTATCGGGCTACTGTGGTACGCTAATGACGCCAATGGCAGCGAACTTCAATATTGTTCCAGCGGCACTACTTGAGCTTAAGAACAAGCACCACGTTATTTTGATCCAAATTGTCCCTGGCTTGGCGATTCTCGCCTTTAACATCTTTGTTATGTACACCTTCGCGTTTTGAGAGCATTTATGAAAAAAGTACTGATTACCGGTTTTGAACCATTTGGCGGCGCAGCGATTAACCCTGCGTTGGAAGCAGTAAAGAAACTGGAAAATGCGACTTTAAATGGCGGCGAAATTGTCATTTGTGATGTGCCGGTTACGCGTTATGAAGCGGTAGATTCAGTCATTGCTGCGATTGAAAAGCATCAGCCGGATTATGTTATCACTGTTGGTCAAGCGGGTGGTCGTGTTGCGATTACTCCTGAGCGTGTCGCGATTAATATTGATGACTTCCGTATTCCTGACAATGGTGGCAATCAACCAATTGATGAGCCAGTGGTGGTCGATGGCCCTGACGCTTACTTTACCACGCTGCCAATCAAAGCAATTACCCGCACTTTGCAAGAGAACGGCATTCCTTGCCAAGTATCAAATACGGCGGGTACGTTTGTGTGTAATCACTTATTCTACGGTGTACAACATTACTTGCGTGATAAAAACATTGGTCATGGCTTTGTTCACATTCCTTTGTTGCCAGAGCAAGACCCGTTGGGTAACCAAGCAACCATGTCTTTGGATGTGATTGCAGAAGGTTTGCGTTTAGTCGCACAAGCGACGATTGATAATCCCCAAGATGTCGCAATAACCGCAGGCCAAATCTGCTAAATCACACAGTTTTTGAAATCATAATACCCGCGTCGAGCGGGTATTTTTTATTGCTCATTTTGCTTATGCTAATCTTATTGATAGGTTTGATACATTAAACTAATAATAATAACCAATTAGAGCGGTAGTGTGCCGTTGGGTATGCTATCTCTCGAATTAAATAATTGAGAATAGTAATGAGCAAAACAGCTTTGGTAGTGGAAGGCGGAGCGATGCGTGGCATCTTCGCATGTGGTGTTCTAGATTCATTTATGGCGCAGGATTACAAACCCTATGATTTTGCCATTGGTGTCTCCGCTGGTGCGTCAAATCTATTAGGTTACCTTTCTCATGCTCCCGGCCGCAGTCATCATGTGATTACAAAATTAGCCACCAATAAGCACTTTTTTAACCGTACCCGTTTTGCCCGTGGTGGTGATTTAGTTGATGTGAAATGGTTGATTAAAGAATCAAATCGCCGCTATCCACTCGATCACGAAACACTATTCAAAACGCCCATGATTGCTGCAGCAACGAATATTGAAACGGGCCATGCCGATTATTTTCAATTGACCTCATCTAATCTTGAGAGTGTGATTGAAGCTACGACGGCGCTTCCTATTGCTTATCGTTCGCCACCGTGTTTTTCTGGTGGTTGTTATACCGATGGTGGGGTAGCCGACTCTATTCCCGTTAAAGAGGCTTACCGACGTGGAGCGCGTGATATTACGGTGGTATTGTCTCATCCTGTCAGCTATCAAATGAAACCAATGCGTGCCGCTTGGCTAATGAAGCGGTTACTCGCACAATATCCGCGTATCGCCGAATCCATGTTAGTACGTGCAGAAAACTACAACCAATCGCTTGAATTTATTCATAACCCGCCTGAGGATGCCACGATACGAGTGATTGCTCCGCCTGATAACTTTTCAGTTAAACGTCTGACGATGAATCAAGCTCTATTGGAAGAAGGCTATCAGATGGGCATTAATGCCGGTCAAATGCATATTGCTCGCGGAGAGGGGATTTTCTATTTCACTCATGAGAAGCATCTTTTCACGTCATCATCAGATGGGTAAATTTGTATCTATGTGCCTAGTAATATAAGTTCATTAAACCAAACGCATGGAGGCGAAATCAATAATGAACAGTAAACTCTACTATGTCCATGACCCTATGTGTGCCTGGTGCTGGGGTTATCAACCGACTTGGCAGAAAATAGAACAAGCGCTTACTAATGCCACGCAACAATCGATAGAAATTGTCTACTTAGTCGGTGGTTTAGCCGCTGATAGTGAACAGCCGATGCCGATTGAGATGCAGCAACAAATCGCGTCATATTGGCACAAGATCGAACGTTACTTAGGCACTCAGTTTAATCATGATTTTTGGCAAGAGAATGTGCCGCGTCGTTCTACTTATCCAGCTTGTCGAGCGGTGTTGGCTGCTCGCCAATTGGGGCAGGAAAAAGCGATGATCACCGCGATTCAGCAAGGTTATTATCTTCGAGCGCTCAACCCGAGTGATGAATCAGTGCTGGTTCAATTGGCGCAAGAGTTGGGCCTTGATATGATCCAATTTCGCCAATTATTCGCTTCCAGCGCGCTTAATCAACAACTGCTTAGTGAAATCAATTTCGCTCGCTCCATCGGTGGTAACAGCTTTCCGTCGTTATTTTTTGAGAGACAAGGTGAAGTGACGGAGATAGCCATTGATTATCAAAACGCTAGTCACACCGTGCAGCAGTTGGCGCTGTTAAGTCGCTAAGTGTTAAATCGCCAATGAGAGGTAAGGCGTTGCGATCTCTGAGAGGGGAATAGTGGCGCGATGGGGCTGCATCACGCCACGGCAATAACTATATCAGCGTCACTTGCGTTGCTTGAGGACCTTTCGGGCCTTGCTCAACGTTGAAAGACACTTTTTGTCCTTCAGTGAGCGTTTTAAATCCATCAGAAACAATTTCTCTGAAGTGAACAAAAACATCAGCGCCACCATCATCTTGTGAGATGAAGCCGAAGCCTTTAGTTTCATTGAACCATTTTACAGAACCTGTCACTTTACCAGACATAACTACCTCAAAATATCGTACTAGATTGCTAAACGTTAGCGGTTAATAGAAGCTATTAGATGATTTCGATCGGTAAAATTGTCGCAGCGCTTAAACGAGGAACATCGAAAGGTTTCTGTAAAAAACGGTACATTTTACATTAATAGCTTCTAACTATAATCCACGATAAACCCCACATCATTGATGCGTTGTCAGGTGAACTATTTAATAAGTCTAGTAAATTCATTTCATAAAGCAAAAATCAAAACTGAAAAAATGATTAATTTTTTTTGAAGAATTCAGTTGCCAGTCGCGCGACCAATATCGGGATCTGTTCTAACGTGGTATTGCCAAAACCAAGCACAATGCCATGCCAATCACGAAGCGTTTTTCCGTCAGATTGATAGTAGTTCAGTGTACGAACAATGAGGTCGCAAGTTAGTGCGCGTTGGCGTAGTGTTTCCTCATCAATACCGTGCTTCCAGCGCAATGTAATGTGCAATCCAGCCGCTTGGCTAATCACTTCCACATGTTGGCCAAAATACTGTTCTATGGCGACAAGCATGGCTTGGTGTTTCGCTTTATAGAGGCGCCGCATTTTACGAATATGGCGTAGTAATTCGCCTTCGCTGATGAAATCAGCTAACGCATATTGCGTATGCACAGGAGAATCACCACTGAGTGCGTCTTTTACGTCAAGGCTGCGTTTGAGCAGCGAGGTAGGAACGACCATATAGCCCAATCTCAATCCGTTAAACATCACTTTACTAAAGGAGCCAATATAGATGACGCAGTTTTCAGTGCTGAACTGCGCTGCGAGTCCTTGCATGCTGGAATAAGGTCGGTGGGCAAATTGAAATTCACTGTCGTAATCATCTTCAATGATCCAACGTTGTCCTTGGTTTGCCCAATCGATTAATTTTAAACGTTGTTCGCTATTGAGCGTTGTCCCCATTGGGTATTGGTTGCTCGGGGTGACGTAGAGTGCTTTGGCTTGGCTTTGTACGATCTGCTCAACATTGAGCCCTTTAAAAGGTGAAACATCAATATAGGATTTATTTGCTTCAACCAAATTCATGATCTTATCAACTTGCACATAGCCAGGCTGTTCGAGCAGGATTTTATCTTGGGGTGTTAATGTCGTCATTGCCGCGATGGCAAGCCCCTGTTGGGCGCCTGAAGTAATGATGATTTGATCTGGAGTGCAGACGACAGAGCGACTGGAGGCAAGATAATCACATAGCGCTACGCGTAATTCGTAAACACCTTGAATGTCGCTATTGCCGAGAATATGCGCCCTTGAGCTGTGGCGTTGCACGTAGCGTTGCCATTTCTTCAACGGGAATTGGGCGAGATCGGGAACGCCCGGAGCAAAAGAAGCATTGATGTCTCGTCTTGTTATTTGAGTCGTATGTGCGGTTAAGGCTAGTTTATTTGCACTTAAATAGTGTTCAGGCAGCTCAACCGAAACATAAAACCCGCTGCCTTTTTTGCTCTCAATATATCCTTCACAAAGCAATTGTTCATAGGTAGCGATGATGGTGTTGCGGCTGAGATTTAACTCAATGGCCAGTTTTCGGGTAGAGGGCAGTTTGCCAGCCATAGGCCACAAACCGTGCACGATTTTGTCGCGAATGGCATGAAATAGACGCACTTGTAAAGTGGCATCACTTACTGGCAGATGCAAATCTCCGATATCGATATAGGGCATTAACTGGATCTACACATTACTAAAAACTGGCTCTAAATTGTAAACCAGTTTGGTCGTATAGTAGAGACAACGCAATGTTTAATAGGGAAAGTTATGCTCTCTGCCACATCTAGAACCACGATTAAAAAAGGTGCTCATAAAGCACGAACACAGCAAGTCCTTTTACACCGTATCATCGATGAGTCACTGATTGCCCACATTGCAATCAATGAGGATTCCGGCCCTGTCGTTATTCCTATGTTAGCTTGGCGTGTTGATGATCATGTTTATATTCATGGTGCCAACAACAGCCGCCTAATGCGCAACCTCAAACAGGGTAATACAACATGTTTAACTTTTACTTTATTCGATGGATGGGTGTTGGCGCGCTCGGCTTTTCACCACAGTGCACATTATCGTTCAGCGGTGGTATTTGGTCGTTTTCAAGCGATTGAGGATAATCAACAAAAGGATCAGTTATTGAATCACTTTATTGAGCAAATAGCCCCGGGACGTTGTGAGCAAATTCGGTTGAGTAGTGATAAAGAGCTTGCGGCAACGATGTTGTTAGCGATTCCTTTAACCGAAGCCTCAGTGAAAGTGAGTGACAATGATGTCGCTGATGACGAGCAGGATTTGTCGATCCCAGCTTGGGCCGGTTTTATTCCCTACAAAACCGTCGTGGGTGGATTAGTCGCTAGCGAGACGATGCAGGGCGCTATTGATACTCCCGATTATTCCTCAGCATATGGGTTGCGATGGCAAGATGAATAACCAATTTGGCTTGATTGCGATGTGAATGACGATACTCACATGAACAATAACAACGGATGTTGCTCATCAACAATATAACAACCTAGCTCCAATGATCGCGTGGTCGGTAATTGGAGCTTTCTCTTGGTGTGATGTAAAAAAGATTCACTTTCTTAAAATAACCTCAACCTCCCACAGGCCAATGACCATAAGCGCTCAGTATTTATGTGCGCACCATCACAGAACGTAAATCACTTAGCAGAATTGTGATTGTCGTCACTAAATACCGTACTGCATCCATAATCAATAATAATGTCTTAGAATTTATGTGCTTAAAAAAAGAACACTGACATTAATGGTGGTTTTTTGGTGCTACAGGTGAAAAAAAGCAACGTTTCGCATTTGAAAGTTACAGTTTCATTACTAGTTTTTAATTGGTAGCGCGTGTTGCATTCAGCACGTTTATAAAAAACAACTATCACATAGATAGGGACATAATGATGAAATTAAATAGCTCAGCCATTGCAGTGGCATCAACTTTACTCGCTTCAACTAGCGCATTTGCCGCACAAATTTACAGTGGCGAAGGAACGACACTCGCCGTTGGTGGTTATGTTGATGTAGGGGTAGGTAAATATTTTGATGAGAATGTTGAAGTGCACCAAGTCTCACCACGTATCAATATTGAGGGTAAAAAAGAGATTGGTAACGGTGTTACCGTTGATGCGAAGGGCGAATGGGCGCTGAATTATTTAGATGGCGGTGATACGTCATTTACCACGCGACTTGGTTATATTGGAGCAAGCCATGACAAGGCAGGGCGTGCTGTTGTTGGTACCCAATGGTCGCCATATTATGATGTGGCTGGTGTTGCGGATTTACCTATCGCCTTTGCCAATGATTTCTTATACGAGAACCACAACAACCTTGGTTCTGGGCGCGCTGAAAAAATGGTGAGCTACAGAAACACTCTTGAAATAAGCAGTGATATTGCCTTGAGCATTGGTCTTGGGTGGCAGGGTAAACATAGTGATTCAATCAATACGACAAGTTTGTCTGGGGATACGGTCGTTACGAAGAGATCGACAGCTGATTATGATCCTCGTGGCCAGATTGCGGTTAGCGGAGAGTTTGCTGGCTTTGGTGTCGGTTATGTTTACAGTGGCGGAGACGTTGGCACCAAGAACGCGAAATCCCATATGGTTTCGGTTAATTATGGGTCATATGGTAAGGGTATCTACGTCGCTGGTGTGCTAGGCAAAAATGACTATTTTTATGATGGTTTAGCTGAAACATATCAATATGAAGCATTAGTCGCATTTGGCTTAGACAACGGCGTGAATATCAGCGTTAACTACGAATCGGTTGAAGATGATAAGGCCAGCGAGACCCAATATAGCCAAAGTGCTCTGCAGCTAGAATACACGGTAACGTCAGGCCTGATGACGTTTGTAGGTTACCAGTTCGATTTGGGTAACGACATTGGTGAAAAAGAAGAAGATTACTACACAGCTGGTGTGCGTTACTTCTTCTAAGTAATTGTTAATTTAATTGATAATGATTTAATCAAGTAAACTCAGAGCGAAGTCCATAATGGGCGCGAGCTCTGAGTTTTTTGTTTCCAATAGCAAATTTTGTTTTCCCACACATTAGTTTGGCTAAAATATGCCCTCATCATTTCTCAAGGACGAAGGCATGCACTCGATTACTGTTGACGGAAAAGCACTATCACCAACCAAAGTGCTTTGTGTCGGGCGAAATTACCTCGATCACATTAAAGAGCTGAATAATGTTATCCCGCAACAAATGGTGGTGTTTAATAAGCCTTCTACTGCTATCGCAACTCAACGCTTACCACCAAGAGACCTTACATTACGAAGGAGAGATCTGCTTCGTGGTTAAAAAAGGGCAATTGTCAGCAGTAGGTATTGGTCTTGATTTGACCAAGCGACAACTCCAATCAGAATTAAAGCAAAAAGGCTTACCTTGGGAACGAGCAAAAGCCTTTGATGGTTCTGCCGTTTTTAGCCGATTTATTCCCTTGGTTGGATTATCTATCGATGAGCTTGAGATTGAGCTGTTTATCAACTGCGTGCGTGTACAGCGTGGTGGGGTGAAACAAATGATCTATTCGCCACAAACCATTATGGCTGAGCTAAAAAGCTACACCACATTGTGCGATGGGGATGTCATTATGACCGGTACGCCACAAGGAGTGGGAGAAGTACAGCAAGGCGATGTTTTCCTTGGCCGCTTGCTTCATGCTGGCAAAACCTTGATCGAAATTGAGTGGTTGGCCAACTAACGGTTCAATTAGCGTTAAAACAAAAAAACCGCCAGTATTTGCTGGCGGTTTTGTTTTAAACACGTTGGGATCAAAAAACGAGATTATTGAGCAGTAAAAATATCACCATACTCACTACTGTCGTCAGCAGCACATTGCCCGTTTTATATATCAAGACTGCAGCCAATATTGCGCAAAGTAAATAAGGGTTGTTAGGAGCTAGCCATAACTCACCTTCAGGCAAAAATACGATCGGTGCCAAAATGGCGGTTAAGACGGCAGGACCAGAATAGCTGAGAATTCGCTGAACTTGAGGTGCCAGACGCAGGGGTAATCTTGGTTCCAAAAAGACATAGCGACTAAAAAATACCAACCCAGCCATGGCAAAAATAGAGAGTAGGATCATGCTTGTTTCTCCTTAAGTTTTTCTGCCCAATAGCCAGTCAACATACCGCCTAGACTTGCGATCATCAGTGCCCCTTCAACGTGAAAAAGATTAAGTATAATTGAGAGCACGAGCGCCATTATCACCGCAGCGAGAGTTGGAGAGTTTTTGATATTGGGAATGACCAAGGCGATAAAGGTTGCCGCTACGGCAAATTCAAGGCCAAGCTCGTTGAGCGCTGGAATATAGCTGCCCGCAACAATGCCAACAAAAGTTGCTAAGTTCCAACACAGATAAAAACTTAATCCAGCCCCTAGGGCATACCAAGGCTTAAAGCGCTGGGCAGATTGATTACCACATACGGCAAATAATTCATCCGTGAGTAAAAAGCCCAGCGATAGGCGCCAGCGTAGCGGCAGTTTACCGATGGAATTGCGCATGGATACGCTATAGAGAAAATGTCGGGAGGTGATAAATAAAGTGGTAATCAGCAGTGTTGTTATTCCCGCACCTGCTTTGATCATACCGGTTGCAACAAGTTGTGCAGAGCCGGCGAAGAGAATCGCAGAGAGTGCTTGGCTTTCTAATGGATTCAGCCCAGATTCAATAGCATAAGATCCAGCGAGAAGCCCCCAAGGAACCACTGCAACACTTAATGGTACCATCGCGACACAGCCTTGCAAAAACTGTCGTCGCTTAGATGAAGAGTCAAAATTGGCTTTGTCGTTTTGTTTTACGGCACGGTTAGGGGAGCAGCTTGATTCACCCATATCATACATCCTTTTTGGTTTGGCTTAGCGGTATTACGCCACAGCTCAACAAGCAAACCTTGTACAAAATTGCCTGATTAAAGTGATTGAGCATATTGCTTGGGTGTGACCCCCATAGCCCGTTTAAAGTGCCGATGTAAATGGCTTTGATCGTGAAACCCAGACTCCTGAGCGATATCGCTTAAGCGGTGTCCTTGTTTCATTAACTTAATCGCATAACGCAAGCGAGCTTGAATTTGATACGCATGCGGCGGCAGAGTGAATTCTTTTTGAAAAGAGCGGGCGAAATGGTATGGGCTAAGATTAGCTAGTTTTGCCAGTTCTTCTAAAGAGACATCGGCCTGTGGAAAATCATCGATGAACTCTTTTGCTATCATCAGTTGACGCTGTGAACGGCTGTACTCTTCTTTAATGGTGTATTTTTTTGCGTGACGAGACATTAATTTGGTCAATGTCCCGTATAGCAGAGTCTCCCGTAGTAACCGGTTGTCGGAGTTGTCTAGAACATCAAACACTAGCCGTAACTGCTGTGCCATCTCTGGGTCGTAAACCACAGGTTCGGGAAAATAAGGCACCATTGCGTCGTTACAGATCCCTTCAGTGAGAGAGGCAAACTGTTTTGGTAGTGGGTACATGGCTTTGTATTCCCAGCCGCCCTCACTTGCACTCTGGCCATTATGCACTTGCTCTGCATTGACCAATATGATGCTGTCTGCTGGTGCTACATGATTACCACCATTGCGGAAAAAGCGTTGAGCGCCTTTTTGAATGACTCCCACGGTATAAGCTTCATGACTATGGCGAGAAAAATTTTGATGCTTGTATTTGGCATCAATCAGCTCTAAACCACCCAGTTCTTGTGCCAACTGAAACTTAGCGCTTTCTTTAAAATTATCATCAGACATCGTTTTCAGCGCTCCTTGCTGAACGTACTGGTAACAGGATAGATGATCCCAAGCCTAAGTTTTTGTACAAACTTGCTCTTTGCTTACTATACGTTCGGTATGAATTTTAGTCACTTACACTCTAGGTTATTGATACGCTGGATTTTAGTTGTGTACTTAAGCTGTTTTGTCTGTTTGTAATTCTGTAAATGTTCTTTATTTAAGCGATAAAGTCTAGATATTGGTTCTGAGGCAATATAAAATCCACGACCTTCTGCTTAAGTACAAATAATAATTATGATTGATATCTCTATTCTGCCAGTCTATCTAACGGCAGTGGTGGCACTTTTGCTACTTCCTGGACCAGACATGCTGCTCATTGCAAGCTCTAGCATCAGTTATGGTCGTCGTGTTGGTGTTTTTGCAAGCTTAGGCAATGCGACCTCGGGAATTATTCTAACGTTGTTAGCGGCATTAGGTGTCTCAGCGCTGATTGCGATGAGTCCAATAGCTTTGAAAGCGCTACACTTGCTGGGTGGGTTATACCTACTAAAAATGGGTTGGGACTGTCTTCGTACTCAAAGTGTTGATGCGCCTGAGCTTGACAGCCAAAACAAGATGGCAGGCAAATTCTATCAACGTGCGCTAGTCAGCAATCTTCTTAACCCAAAAGCACTCGTATTTTTTGTGATGTTTTTACCACAATTTGTATCAACCAAAGTAGCCGCAACGTCAGGCGAGCAAATGTTAGTGCTTGGTTTGGTGCTGAACGTTCTCGGTCTGATCTTCAATTTTTTGTTGGTAGCACTGGTGGGAACGATGGGCAAAGGCTTGCTTGAAAACGCGAAATTTAGAACCTATCAACATAAGTTTATGGGCGCGATATTTTTCGTTCTGGCTTTATGGATGCTCAATAGCTTCTTTCAAGCCTAGATAAATAGAAGACATTATGTGAAAGCCAGCGTGATTGCTGGCTTTTTACTATCTGTCTGAGAGCGTGACTGCATTTAAATACGGAATTTTTAACTACCACCAGAAATAGGATAAGCTCCAGCAAGGCAATCGCTATGCGTAATAAGGAGTGTATATGCAGATAGAGTTTATTGTTGACCCTGAAGAGTCGGTAAAAAAAAGAATTTTGGCAGGGTTGCGTGCTTTTAATCGCCTCAGCTTACCTGAGCAAGCAAGCCAAAATGTGGCTTGTGTTGTCCATGATGATAATGACGAGTTTTGTGGCGGCCTGTTTGGTGAGGTTTATACCAATACCTTGTTTATCGAATACTTTTGGCTTGATGAGAATAAGCGTAAATCAGGAGTAGGCCGTAGAGTATTTACCACCACTGAGCAGCAAGTCAGAGAGATGGGCGTAACGGATATCTATCTTGACACTTACTCATTTCAGGCAAGAGACTTCTATGTCAAATTAGGCTTTGAAGAAGTGGGTCGCTACAGCGGTTTTCCAACGATTGGGGTAGATAAGATCTTTCTACAAAAAAGAATTAATTAGTCTATTTTTGCTACTCAAGTAGATAGAGTGAGAAAAAGCATGGTTTACCATGCTTTTTCTTGTTGGTAGCGAGAGTGAGCTCTGTGCTAGATCATGTGCTGATGTTCAGCAATAAGCATATCCATCGATAGCTGGGCTTTTTCAAGCGATGTTAGGTAATCATCATTGGCTGAAATTTGTTCAATGATCTCGTAGTAACATTTTAGTTTCGGTTCTGTGCCTGATGGCCTAACGATCACTCGACCACCACCCGATAAGTGATAGATCAGTACATCACTGCTGGGTAAATCTATGTTCTCAACCTGTCCATCGGCAAAGTAACGACGCTGATGTTTAAGATCTTCGGTGATCTCTACCTGACGTCCAGCAATAGCAACTGGTGGCTGAGCACGTAGTTTGTCACCCACAGGAGGCGAGTTTGGCGCCAGCGCAATGCTGCGTTGTGCATTGACGAATATACCGTGTTGACGATAAAGCGCTTCCAATTGATCCCAGATGGTTTTTCCTTGGCTATATAACTCAGCGCTTAGTTGGGCAAAAGCCACCAAGGCCGATAGGCCATCTTTGTCCCATACTTTACTGCCTATGGTATAGCCGAGTGCTTCTTCATAAGCGAACAAGAATTGATGCTCTGCAGACTGTTTATCCATTGCGACATTCGTCAGCCATTTAAAGCCGGTTAAGGTCTGAAAATATTCTGCGCCATGGGCTGCAGCAATTTTGCTTAGCAAGCTTGAAGATACAATCGTATTACCAACCAATTGCTTCGCGGCATCAGTTTTGTTGAGTAGATAATGACCAAATAAAGCGCCGACTTGATCTCCAGTCAACATTTGATAGTCGCCGTCAGGTCTTTGTATCGCGACGGCGAAGCGGTCGGCATCAGGATCATTGGCGCACGCGAGTTGAGCATTATGTTGTTTGGCAAGATCAATCACCATATCCATTGCGCCGGCTTCCTCTGGATTAGGGAAGTTGACGGTAGGGAAAGATCCATCAGGCTCACGTTGATCTTTTACACTGTAAACTTTGCTAAAACCCGCATCGGCGAGCAGTGTTTCGGCCATACGAGCACCAACGCCATGCATCGCGGTGTAAGCAATAGCGATTGAATCTGGTTGGCTGTGATTATTGAGTAAAACATTGCTGTTCATGGTCTGACGATATGTCTGATAGTAATCATCGCCAAGCCATTCCAGTTTACCTTGCTGCTCAGCCTCTTCCAGAGTTAGCAGAGTGACTGGACTATTCGCGACTGCATCGATGCAAGCGGCGATACCGGAATCATGTGGGGGAATGATCTGCGCCCCATTTTGCCAGTAAACTTTAAAACCGTTATATTCCGGAGGGTTATGGCTTGCAGTAACGACTACTGCGGCAACGGTATTGAGATGATTAACCCCAAAAGCAACGATAGGTGTCGCGGCTACCGCGTGAGTTAAATACACCTTGATCCCCAGTTGCGCCAAGACTGCAGCGGTGTCATGCGCAAATTGCTTTGAATCCGAGCGACCATCGTAGCCAATCACAACGCCTCTTTGATTCGCGTCGCTAAATTGGCTTTGTAGATAGTGGCCAAGTCCAGATGCGGTTTGCTGAATAACCAATCTATTCATTCTATTGGGGCCACATCCCACTTTCCCACGTAAGCCAGCGGTGCCAAATTCCAATCGACTGCGAAATCTATCTTCTAGCTCTTGTTGCTGATTTTCAGCGATCAAGCGTTGCAATTCGTCACGTGTCTTAGGGTCTGGGTCGAGAGCCAGCCATTGTGTCATTTGTTCTGTCATCGTGATTACCTATTTGAGACGTTAGATTTATCTTAGGTGATATTGCTTATCATTTGCGAGAGCGCAATCGCTAAACTATTTTGTCACTGCACTTTCTTGCACATTTTAAAATCGATAACTAGCCTTAATTAACATAAATATAACAAATTGCGTCAGTTTTAGGTGAGCTCAAGCGAAAAAATTTGTTGGTCTGCTTGAGAGTTAAGCTAGGTAATACGCATGGAAAGCAAGTTTAAAGCGCAAATGGACGTTGAGCAGATTCCTGATGTTCTACGTAAAAGTGATTATACCTTTCGTTTTCGCGCTCGATCGGGCAGAGGCAGAGGAGAGCTCTTTTGAAGAGAATACCAGTATGGCTGTGGCTAGTAATAGCCTTAGGGACGATAGCATCAATATCTTCGGTGTACGCTGAAGAGCAAGCACTCAATATGACGCAAGGCGTGACGCAAATCAGTGGGCAGGTTTATGAGCTGCATATGCTGATTTTCTATATTTGTTGTGCGATAGCAGTGATTGTATTTGGTGCAATGTTTTACTCCATATTCAAGCATCGCAAATCGAAAGGGGCGGTGGCGGCGCATTTTCATGAAAGTACCAAAGTTGAAATTATTTGGACTGTCATTCCCATCATCATCTTGATTGCCATGGCCATCCCCGCCACTAAAACCTTAGTGGCGATGGAAGATACTTCCCAATCGGATCTCACCGTTAAAATAACTGGCTCCCAATGGAAGTGGCACTATAGCTACTTTGGGGAAGAGGTTGAGTTCTTTAGTCTGCTTGCAACCAGCCAAAAGCAAATTGATGGCCTTGAGGCCAAAGGTGCGCACTATTTATTGGAAGTGGATAACCCACTCGTTCTGCCAATCAACCGCAAGATACGTTTTTTGATGACGTCAGATGATGTCATTCATTCATGGTGGGTGCCTGATTTCGCGGTAAAGAAAGACACGATTCCCGGTTTTATTAATGAAGCTTGGACTCGCATTGATAAACCAGGGGTTTATCGAGGCCAATGTGCTGAGTTGTGTGGCCGTGCGCATGGCTTTATGCCCATAGTGGTGCATGCGATGGAAGAAGAGGAATACGATGCTTGGCTTGCTGAGCAAAAAGTAGCGCTCACGTTAGCAAAAGAACAAGCGGCTGCCGCTTTGGGTAGTGTGCTGACACTCGACGAGCTCATGCTTGAAGGCGAAAGCATCTACGTAGAACGCTGCGCTGTTTGTCACCAAGCAAATGGTGAAGGGATTCCTGGGGCATTTCCCGCGATTAAAGGCAGTCCAGTCGCGCTGGGGGATTTGGATAAGCATATAAGCACCATCGTTGATGGTGTCGCTGGCACAGCAATGCAGTCTTTTAGTAACCAGTTAACGGAACAAGAGATCGCTGCCGTGATCACTTATCAACGCAATGGATTTGATAACAATACGGGCGATGTGGTTCAAGCCGCGGATATCAATGCCTTTAAGACGCAAAGCCAAGGCAAGGAGGCACAATGAAAACTAAGACTCCTCACCCGACTAAATCATCTCCGGCCGCAGACGCTGATTTGAGCCGTGCGAATTCAACGGCAGTGTTGGATCATGAAGAACATCATGCGCCAAAGGGATTTGCGCGTTGGGTTTATTCTACTAACCACAAAGATATTGGCACGCTCTACTTGTGGTTTAGTTTGATTATGTTTTTCACTGGCGGCGCAATGGCGATGATCATTCGCGCCGAGTTATTTCAACCGGGTCTACAGTTGGTTGATCCTCAGTTTTTTAATCAAATGACGACAGTGCATGGCTTGGTGATGGTGTTTGGTGCGGTGATGCCAGCCTTTACTGGGTTAGCTAACTGGATGATTCCACTAATGATTGGCGCGCCGGATATGGCGCTACCGCGCATGAATAACCTCAGTTTTTGGATTCTACCTTTCGCGTTCGCGATTCTGATTGGCTCGCTATTTACCGCAGGGGGAGGGCCAGATTTCGGTTGGACATTCTACGCACCACTTTCTACTACTTACGGCCCTGATAGCACCGCTTTGTTTGTGTTTTCGGTGCATATCATGGGAATTAGCTCAATCATGGGGGCGATTAACGTCATTGTGACGATTGTTAACATGAGAGCACCGGGAATGACTTGGTTCAAAATGCCCTTGTTTGTTTGGACTTGGCTGATTACCGCATTTTTGCTCATTGCTGTCATGCCCGTTTTGGCTGGTGCGGTGACCATGGTCTTGACGGATAAATACTTCGGTACGTCGTTCTTCGATGCGGCTGGTGGCGGTGATCCGGTTATGTTTCAGCACATCTTTTGGTTCTTTGGGCATCCAGAAGTTTACATCATGATTTTGCCTTCATTTGGCATTATTTCAGCCATTTTACCTGCTTTTAGCGGCAAAAAACTGTTTGGTTACCATTCTATGGTTTACGCCACATGCAGTATCGCATTGCTATCATTTTTGGTCTGGGCCCATCACATGTTTACCACCGGCATGCCGGTGTTCGCTGAGTTGTTCTTTATGTATTGCACCATGCTGATCGCGGTGCCAACGGGGGTGAAGGTGTTTAACTGGGTCGCGACGATGTGGCGCGGTGCCATGACCTTTGAAACCCCAATGCTATTTGCTATTGCCTTTATCGTGCTGTTCACCATAGGTGGTTTCTCCGGCCTGATGCTGGCGATAGTGCCAGCCGATTTCCAGTATCACGATACCTATTTTGTCGTGGCGCACTTCCATTACGTCTTGGTCTCAGGAGCGGTATTCTCAATAATGGCCGCGGCGTATTACTGGTTACCGAAATGGACTGGGCATATGTATGACCAAAGGCTGAGTCTATGGCACTTTTGGAGTTCGATTATCTCGGTAAACGTGCTGTTTTTCCCAATGCATTTCTTAGGTCTTGCTGGCATGCCAAGACGAATTCCAGATTATGCGATTCAATTTGCCGATGTGAATCAGATTGTTTCTATTGGTGGGTTTGCGTTCGGTCTATCTCAATTGATCTTTTTATGGTTGGTGATTAAGTGTATTCGTGGTGGTGAAAAAGCACCGGCAAGAGCATGGCCAAGAGCGGAGGGGCTTGAGTGGACAGTGCCAAGTCCTGCTCCACACCATACATTTTCTACGCCACCCAAAATAGATTGAGGTATTGGCAATGGATCAAGATGAACGCGGAAACGAACATCAGCAGCGTAAGGCGAATCGAGCGCTGACCTCAAAATTGTTACTTGCGACAGTGGCGATGTTTGGCTTTGGTTTCGCGCTGGTTCCGCTGTACGACATTATGTGCGACGCGCTGGGAATCAACGGTAAAACCAATAGCGAAGCTGTGCAGCAGCCCGCAGCTCTCAGCGCAGATACTTCTCGTACGATACGTGTTGAATTCATCGCTCATCCTAACCCGACGATGCCGTGGGAGTTTAAGCCGCAAGTAACAACCATGGATGTTCATCCCGGCGAGGTAATTCAAACCTCTTATTATGCGTTTAATCGTTCAGACAAAACGGTGGTGGGCCAAGCGGTTCCTTCTGTTTCTCCCGGTTTAGGGGCGAGTTATTTCAACAAAGTGGAATGTTTTTGCTTTAACAAACAGCCATTGGAAGCGAAAAGCAGCGTAGATATGCCACTGATTTTTTATATTGAGCGCGACATTCCGCAATCGATACACACTTTAACGCTGTCCTATACGCTATACGACATTACTGAAAGTGCAGATACCAAGGCCAAGCAGATCGTGCGTAACTCGTCATCCAACCCAAAACCGCTCGAATAGCGTTAGCTAAAATGACGAAATATTAATCGCTAAATTAGTCGCCGGGCGCAGAGTAACCAAGCGCGGAGCACAAGGAGAAAAGCATGAGCTCGAAACCTCAATCTTATTATGTACCTGCGCAAAGTAGCTGGCCCATTGTTGCTGCGATCGCGTTATTTTTGATTGCAGTAGGTGCAGGGTTGACCGTACAAACCATGGCCGAGGGTGGCAGCGCGAGCGTATTCTCAAAGATCATTCTAGGCTTTGGTTTTCTATTTCTGCTTTACGTGCTGGCGGGCTGGTTTAGTAACGTGATTACTGAATCAATGAGTGGCTTCTATTCTCCGCAAATATCTCGCTCGTTTCGACAGGGGATGAGCTGGTTCATTTTCTCAGAGATCATGTTCTTTGGTGCGTTTTTTGGCGCGCTACTCTATGCGCGATTAATCTCAGTACCGTGGTTGGGTGGAGCAAGCAATAATGCTATGACACATGAAGTGTTGTGGCCTGCTTTTGAGGCGATTTGGCCACTGACGACCACACCTGATGGTACCGAGACCATGGCAATGTCTTGGATTGGAATCCCGCTGAAAAACACTATTATCTTGCTGCTCTCCTCGGTCACCCTACACATGGCGCATGTCAGCTTAGAGCGCAATAAACGTATGGCACTGATTGTGTGGCTTGAAATTACTATTGTGTTGGCATTTTTCTTTCTTTATTTCCAAGCTGCAGAGTACATCCATGCCTATGAAGAGTTAGGGTTGACTTTGGATGCGGGGATCTATGGCAATACTTTCTTTCTATTGACAGGGTTCCATGGTTTGCATGTGTGTATGGGCACGCTGTTTTTGATCATTTTGCTGGTTCGAGTTGCCAAAGACCATTTTACGCCGAAAGAGCATTTTGCGTTTCAGGCTGGTAGCTGGTATTGGCACTTTGTTGATGTGGTCTGGCTGTGTCTATTCATTTTTGTTTACGTGCTCTGAACACCGTACTGGCCCTCAAAAAGGGCCTTCGCTCATACCATCATAAAATGTAATCAGTATGGGCGGACATTGGCATCAATAAATCCGCTAAGTAAAGCGACAATGAGCAGCACCACCGCAAGAGCTGATAGCACAAGACGTTGGCCAAGATAGTGACTCATCGGTGGTTCATCAGATTTATTTGGCTCGTCTTCATCGGGAGATTTGACCATCTCAATCAGTGCTTTAGCGAGGTTGGCGATGATAAAAAGCAGTAATACGATAAGCAGTAGTTTGAAGATGAAAACCATAACATTGTCCTTGGTTCAGTTAATGAAACAGCCACCATTTTGGCTTGCGCTTATCCTAACTGTGGTTGCGATCTCGGTATTGGTCAACTTGGGATTGTGGCAATTAAATCGAGCAGAGCAGAAACGAGTGATACAAGAAGAGTTGGCACAAAATCAGCACCAAGCAGCACGGCAAATTTCTGAGATTGCTCAAGCAGGGACGACAAACATAACAGGGCAACGCGTCATGGTGAGCGCTTGGCCTGTGTCGGGACAATACTTGTTATTGGATAATCAGATATTCGAAGGGCAAGTGGGTTATCTGGCGATACAGCTGATGAAAACCGAATTAGGACGTTACCTATTGTTAGAACGAGGGTTTGTGCCAGCACCCGCCAACCGCTCCACGTTGCCACAAGTGGAATGGCTAACTCAGCGCTATGTTGGAGAAGGTCGGTTATATCTCAGGTCGAACAATCCATTAAGCGATGCGCTAATGGCGGAAGATATCCATCCGACTCGTATTCAAAATTTGAACATAGAAGAGTTACGAGAGCGGTGGCAACTGCCCATAGAAAACTTTGTTGTGCAGCCACTGGTGAAAACAGGATCTTGGGGCTATCCACAACCATGGAATCCACTCCCCATGAGTGCGGGGAAACACATTGGCTACGCAGTGCAATGGTTTGGAATGGCCATCGCTTTAGCAATATTGGCACTCATTTGGCTGTTTGTTGCGATAAAGACAGCAAGGAAGAGATAAGTCTCAATACTGACAGCTACATTGAGCTAAGGAGAGCAAATGAAACCTTCAGTTACTCGCGGTCGAATGATGCTATTGGCACTTATTTTTGTGTTTGCTTTGCCAGCATTATTGGCGAAATTGATTTTGCAGCAACAGTGGTACACATCAGGTGTGACGAATAAAGGCACATTGATTGACCCGAACACCAGTTTTGCCTCGTTGGGTGTCGATAATCCTTATTTCGGTGAGCGTTGGCAATTGGGTTATGTCATGCCTGAAAAATGCGATGCACTTTGCCTTGAACAACTCCATTTACTAAAACAAAGCCATACTGCGTTGGGAAAATATCAACAACGTGTTGAGCCTGTGATACTGCTTAGCAGCGGGAGTGATCAGCAAGCAATCGCGCAAATTGACTTCCCAGTGGTGCCCATCAATAGTGCATTTGAGCAAGTAGTGGATAGTTTTGAATACGTGATTGTTGATCCCCGAGGTCAATTGGTCATGCGTTACCCTAAAGTGGATTCAGCCGATAATCTTGTGGCTCAAAGTAAAGGATTGTTAGCTGATTTGAGAAAGCTGCTCAAGTTATCTCGTGTGGGTTAAGGGGGCATTATGGTGTTAAAACGCATGCTACAACTGAGCTTGGTGCTGACGTTTGCTGTGATCTTGTTAGGGGCTTATACACGCTTGGCTGATGCGGGGCTAGGCTGTCCAGATTGGCCGGGGTGTTACGGTCAACTGAGTGTGCCAAGTAGCGAGATCGAATTGGCTCAGGCCAATAGCCTGTTCCCGACAGAGACGGTAGAAGCTGACAAAGCGTGGCTAGAGATGATTCACCGCTATTTCGCTGGCAGTTTAGGCTTATTGGTTTTTGCCATTTCGGTGGTGGCTCTGGTGCAAAACAGAGTGGGGCGGTTATTGCCTATTTTGGTGACACTTGTTGTGGTCTTTCAAGCTTTACTGGGTATGTGGACGGTAACGATGAAATTAATGCCTTTGGTGGTGATGGGGCATTTGCTGGGTGGTTTTACACTTTTTTGCTTGCTGGCCCTTCTCTACTGGCGCGTCAGTGAAAAACAACGGTTATTGCCGCAACAGGGGATTCATACCAGCCTAAAACTTACCGCAATTTCCGGCCTTGTCTTATTGGTGTTGCAAATCGCTCTGGGGGGATGGACATCCTCTAATTACGCCGCTTTGATGTGTACCGAATTGCCAATATGCCAAGGACAATGGCGTGATTATTTGGACTTTGATACCGCTTTTCAATTGATTCAGAAGCCTCAAGACAGCTATGAATTTGGTACGCTAGATTATGGGGCAAGGATGACGATCCATATTGTACACCGCTTTGGCGCGATGATAGTAACAGCGGCGCTACTCGCTTTGATCTGGCAGTTGTTTAAACAGCCACATTACCGATATCAGCAACAAGCGGGAAGTTTAGCGCTGTTGTTGAGTCTTCAGGTCGTGCTGGGGATAAGTAATGTTGTTTTCAGTCTCCCTATTGCGGTCGCTGTTGCCCATAATTTAGGCGCTGCATTGCTGTTGCTTAACGTACTCTATATCAATCATTTGCTGTGGCACTCTGATCAAAAGCTATTATCGGCGCGCCCTCGGTTTGGCAAGGAGGCCTAGTATGAGTAAATCCATCAGTTATTCGTTCAGTCAGGATCGGTCCGTATGGCGTAGCTATATGTCCTTGACGAAGCCTAAAGTTGTGATGCTAATGTTACTCACGGCATTAGTGGGGATGTGCTTAGCGGTTCCCGGCGCACTTCCTCTACAGCAGAGCATTATGGGAATGGTCGGGATTGGATTGATGGCTTCATCTGCAGCTGCGTTCAATCATCTTATCGACCGCCGAATTGATGCCATTATGGCAAGAACGCACCGACGTCCACTACCACAAGGGGATCTTTCCCCTATGCGTGTTGCCGGATTTGCCACCGCGTTGGGGGTGATTGGTTTTATCGCTCTGTATTTTGCGGTTAACCCGTTAACGGCTTGGCTGACATTTGCCAGCCTATTGGGTTATGCAGTGGTTTATACCATGTATTTAAAACGTGCTACCCCACAGAACATTGTGATTGCAGGCATCGCTGGTGCTATGCCGCCATTATTGGGTTGGAGCGCCGTGACTGGGGAATTACACAGTCATGCGTGGCTGTTGGTGATGATTATTTTTGTTTGGACCCCTCCCCATTTTTGGGCGCTCGCAATCCACCGTCGTGATGATTATGCCAAAGCGGATATTCCGATGCTGCCAGTTACTCACGGCATTGAATACACCAAAACGTCGATATTGCTTTATACCGTGTTATTGGCATTGGTTTGTTTGATGCCGGCTTTGGTTGGTATGAGTGGTCCACTGTATTGGATAGGATCTATCGTCCTGAGTGGGGGCTTTATTGGTTATGCTTGGAAGTTAAAATACAACCCAACAGAAAAGACGGCGATGGAAACATTTAAGTTTTCCATCTATCACCTTATGGTGTTATTTGTTCTGTTATTGGTCGATCACTATGTGGTTTAGTGAATTAAAAAATAACTTTAAATCAACAAAATAACCTTTTCTCTCACTAGGGGTTCACGTATGCTGGTCGCATTTCAACCATCCAGCATCTAGAACCCCTTATAATTCCATGAATAAGAA
>NZ_AFWF01000259.1 GCF_000222605.1 Vibrio ichthyoenteri ATCC 700023
TTTTTGTCGGGTGGACGACACCTGTTACCAAGTGCCGTCTCCCTAAGAACCCAGCGTGCAACTTTCACTGCACTAGGCTCAAGCCTCCACAAAGGCATCGTTTGATACCCAGCAACTTATAAAGCAGTCGGAGCAGGTTCGTTCCAAGAGTTACGAGCTAGCCTTTTGGACTTCCTTTTAGCCAAGTATTCTTGGTATTGAGGGTCAAATGGAGTCGCTGCACTTCGGATTTTCACATGCCTTTCTATTGGCACTTTGGCTATTTGGAAGAGATTGAACTGGCAATCCATATCCATGATCTTCTGCCAACCGTGAAACTGCCACTGGCCTTTTCGGTTGATGAAGTATTTTAGGGCGATCCAAGTTTTGGTTTTTGTTGGGTGACGCCTTTTAGCCCAGTGCCATAACGTATGGAATAGCTTGTGACCGACATATCCGAATACCTGTTTAGCCACGCAGTGTCGATAATAGTTCGACCACCCCCTGAGTTTCGGATTTATCAGTTTGATAAGATCGTTTACTGGGAGGGTTACGTGCTTTTTGACGAGTTCACGCAGATTACTTAAGAACATCAACGTATTGGATTTACTCGGCTTAATGAGTAATTTCCCTTTGTACTTCCTATGGTTGAACCCAAGAAAGTCAAAGCCATCGTTGATATGAGTAATGTGCGTTTTCTCTTCGGATAATGTTAAGCCTCTTTCCGCTAAGAAATCAGCAATCAACGGTTTGATATCGTTCTCCAACACTTCCTTTGAAGCGCAAGTGACGACGAAATCGTCGGCGTATCCAATGAAGTTAGCTCTTGCCCCCTTTTTGAGTGCAGTAGACTTAATGTGCTGTTCGAGACCAGATAGTGTCATTAACATCAAGGTTGGGGATATAATCCCGCCTTGAGGCGTGCCTTCATCGGTGTCGTAAAATAGCCCCTTGTCTACAAAGCCAGACTTTAGCCATTGCTTCAACATACGTTTATCAACAGCAACATTGTCCATAAGCCATTGATGCCCAATTTTGTCGAAACAAGCTTTGATGTCCCCTTCAAGAACCCATTGCGCTGACCGTTTCTGACTCAAACAGATAAAACACTGGCCGATTGCGTCAGCAGTGCTTCGTCTTGGTCTAAAACCGTAGCTATTAGGGTCGGCAAGGCTTTCTGACACAGGCTCTAATGCTAATAGGTAAAGAGCTTGTTGCGCTCTGTCTATTATGCACGGAATGCCCAATGGCCTAAGTTTGCCATTCTTTTTGGGGATATAGATACGCTTGAGCGGTTGGGCTTTGTATGCCTTTCTACTCAATTGATTAACTGCTTTCATGCGGCGTGTATCTGTATTCCAGATGACACCGTCTATTCCTGGTGTTTTACTGCCTTTGTTTTGAGATACTCGTTTAACAGCAAGAAGTTTTGCTGAGCGAGAATGAGTCAGTAGCCACTGCAAGGCTTTCGCTTTGCCGTGTTTACCTTCTCGAGTTGCCTTTGCGATACGCATCTGAAGCTTTAATACATGCGATTCAACGGATTTCCAGTCTATTGACTGCCATTGAGCACTGTCAGGAGAGGCACTAATCTCTTTTGAAATCATCATTTGCATTTCTCCTTGAATAAAGTTCTTCAAACTCTCTCGCAACGGGAGACCAGTCGGAAGTGGGCTCACTTTCGTGACCAGACACAAGTCTGTATCTGCATCGTTACAATGCAGCCTTCGCTTTTTCCAACCTCCTATACCTGCATCACTATCGGCCACATAGGCTTTCCCAGAGGGAGTGATACAGGCTTACCGTGTTCCGTATGTCGCGCAATGTCAGGTTAGATGCCCGCTATGGTGCGAAGAGTTCAATGATCACGAAAGAGCATGGGGCAATCTCTTTCCGACTCTCGTGCCTTTTGGCTACAGCGTATTAACCACTTCCGCTGTTTCATCACATAACGCACCTTACGCGGATTCACTTATGTTCATCATACTGACTACCTAGCACTCACCCGATTGTGGTTATCAGGAGGATCGTCCTCTCACGATTTAGATCCCGATTGGCAAATGCCAATCTTCGTTACATTGTCAGAGCCGCTACTTTATTCAGGCTCCTAGGTTCATCTGGTGATACAGATGGTTCACACGTTAAGCGGTGAACATCGCTTCATACGACCTCACGTCGCACGCCCCA
>NZ_AFWF01000258.1 GCF_000222605.1 Vibrio ichthyoenteri ATCC 700023
ACTGCCAAGTGGCGACAAACTCCAAAATCCAGATGTAAAAAAGCCCCAGCATTTCTGCTGAGGCTTAGTATATGGCAGGGGTGGAGAGATTCGAACTCTCAACACGCACTATTTTGTATTAGGGGAATCCGCTGCTCTGCCAATTGGCAAAAACCATAAAGTACACATGTAAAAAAGCCCCAGCATTTCTGCTAAGGCTTAA
>NZ_AFWF01000257.1 GCF_000222605.1 Vibrio ichthyoenteri ATCC 700023
GAACCATATTAACGACAACGTACTTTTCGTTACATTTTTCCCAACAATTTCATCAGTCGACAAATTACACTAATGAATATAATTCGGTAAATTTATGGAATAGAGTTCATAAAAACTAAATACAAACAATAATGACAATAGGCAAGAAATTGCCCGGCTAGGCAACTTCTTGCTCAATGCTGGTATAACCAATTTTATATCATTGATTTCAATTGCATTTAAGCATGGCACAAGCCTTGGCTGTTTGAAGTAGGCAACCGTGAATAGTTCATCGGCGCGAGATGTCGAAACTCCACGGTATTTTTAAATCAACATGGTATTGGAAAGTAGCATAGCCATCACCACTGTAAATCCGTCGATAACAACAGAATTATATGCAAATAGGGGGAGATTGCTGAGACATTATCTTTGAGGAAGTTCCGTGTGAATAAGCGACGTAGAACATTGCGGTGCGATACAATCTAGATTCAATCACAGATTTTAAGACTCAAAACACAACCGGCCCACAATCCTGGGGCCGGTAAACGAGCGTTGGCGCTCTAAAGGAAGCGAGCGAGTTAGATAAATTCTATCGACGCTTACCTCTTCCTGAGTGAATGTTCATTTTTGCCTTCATTCGACGCTTCTCTGAGGAACGACTATTACGACGAGAAGGATGCTCAGGCTCAAGATCTTCAATTAAGCTTGGCTCATAGCCTTCAAGCCACTCCTGAGGTAACTTTTTATCTAGCAGTCGTTCAATCGCCTCCAGCAAGTATTCTTCATCGCGACTCATTAACGATACCGCAAGGCCTTTTTTGCCTGCGCGTCCTGTACGTCCAATGCGATGAATATAGTCTTCAGCCTTAAATGGCATATCAAAGTTAATCACTTGCTCTAGCTGATTAATATCTAAGCCTCGTGCTGCCACGTCCGTTGCGATCAATGCGCGAACTTTCCCGGCTTTAAAGTCATCGAGTGCTTTTTGGCGAGCGCCTTGGCTTTTATCACCATTAATAGAAGCGGCTTTGATCCCGTCTAGCTTCAGCTCTTTTGCCAACGAATCACTACCCTGTTTGGTTTTGGTGAAAACTAAAACTTGTTGCCAGTTGCGTGAACCTATCAGATACGCCAATAACTCAGATTTACGCTTTTTATCAACAGGGTGAACCATTTGTTCGACAGTGTCGGCGGTACTGTTTTGTGACGCCACCTGCACTTCAATCGGATTGTTGAGCATTTTGTAAGCAAGATCTTTGATTTTTTTATCAAACGTTGCGGAGAAGAACAATGTTTGACGATCTGAGTTCATTTTACCCAAAATACGCTTCAAATCAGGCCAAAATCCCATATCAAGCATGCGGTCGGCTTCATCGAGAACTAAAGTTTGGGTACGCTGCAGCGATATGTTTTTACAATGCATATGATCAAGCAAACGACCTGGCGTCGCGATAAGAATGTCACAACCTTGATATAAATTTTTTGTTTGCACATTCATACTTGTCCCACCATACGCTGTCACAATCTTCAGTGATGTATTGACTGCATAAGCGGTAAGATTATCGAACACCTGTTGAGCGAGTTCTCGAGTCGGAACCAAAACCAATGCAGATACATCATTACGTTGTGGGTCTCGCGAATAGGTTTGATTACTCAATCGCTGGATGATTGGCAAACCAAATGCTGCTGTTTTACCGGTGCCGGTTTGTGCACCAGCCAAAACGTCATGACCTTCAAGTACTGGTGGAATGGCATGAAGTTGAACTTCAGTAGGAGTGTTGAAACCTAACTGGTTTACGGTATCAACAAGAGTTGGCTCGAGGCCCAAATTCGCAAATGGTTGTGACATATTTTCAACTACTCAATCAATTAACGGCTGCGATTCTATACTCAAGCACCCTACTATGCCTAGCGTTCGACCGAGAAATCTTGGCTAGCGCGGAGCAACTCAGGGTAGAACTCGGCAAATAGCTGCTGTAAATCACCATAATGACGCTGTAAATAGGGATAACATTCTTTTAGCGGCGCCATTGAATCTCTACGAGCTGACATACGACTTAAAGCAATTTCGATATTATCGAGACTTTGATATGACTCCAACCAGCGACCACGCCACATGTTTTCGCTGACGAGGATAAAACGCTCTGGCAACATGCCGACATCGGTCTGTTTGACTATGCTTTCTGACTGCTGGCAAAACAAATCCAGTGGTAATGGATGGTAATTCTCCCAATGCGTTGCCAGGCAATGATCCCAAAACACATCCAACGCAATCCCAGCAAAGCGTCGATGTCCTTGAGGAAAATGTTGTTTTGCCCGTAATAGAATAGTGGCGCTGTCAGTATAGCTATCAACAAAGCGATGTAAGCGAATCCCAGCTGCAATCTCAGGTTCGTAGTCACGGTTCGGATCACCCTTTACAAAGTCCCCTAAAAGGTTACCGAGTAAATTCGAACCGCAGTGATGGGCAATATGAAGATGTGCAAGAAAGTTCATTCGTATTAACTAATGACTAAAAACATAAGTTTATAAAAGCACAAAGCCAGCGCATTTGCACTGGCTTCTCTAGATGAATGACGACGATCGTTGTTGTCGCTTCTGTATCGATTTGGTTAAGAACACTAATCGTCTTTCGATGTTTCGTAATCTTGCTCGTAATGAGACAGGTCGATACCTATTTCAATCGCGTCAAGCAGCTCGAGGCTTTCTTCGTTAATTGTTTGGTCACTCATGTCGACCTCCTTCTTTGTTATTGGCTAACTAAGCGGATTATTCAGCCGTTCCTTTCTACCGACTTTATATGACACAGCGACCGAAGGCAAAAGCGCTTTGTTCCAAAACCTTGCTGATGCGCACAAGCAAACGTTTAGCTTAGAATTAGCGCTCACACCGTAAATAATATCTTACACAATCGGCACTTTATATGTACACAACACTTGACGTTTAGCGCCATTAACCACAATATAAGTAAAAATGGAGTCTAAAGCTCTAACTTCACCGTATTCTTCAGATTTTCGAATACAAATCAAACCATCAACGTAAAGAATAATATACACATGAGTAAATCAAAGGTTTTAGGTAGTACTTTGATTATCGCCGGTACTACTATTGGCGCAGGGATGCTAGCCCTGCCACTCGCCTCGGCAGGCATTGGTTTTTCAACATCTCTTACCATCATGGCTGGATTGTGGGCTTTGATGGCTTATACCGCCCTTATTATGGTTGAATTGCATCAACACGCGAGCAGTGATGCAACGCTACACACTTTAGCCAAGCAAATTTTAGGTACCAAAGGGAAATATCTTGCCAGCTTCGCGATGCTATTTTTATTCTATTCATTGTGTGCAGCCTATATCGCAGGCGGTGGCTCGCAATTTAATCAGCGCTTGGATCAATGGTTCGATCTAGAACTATCGGCTGCAAGTGGTACCGTTATCTTTACGTTACTGGTCGCTTCAATTGTGGTGATAGGTACGGCAACCGTCGATAAAGTCAATCGCGTGCTGTTTACCCTCAAACTTATTTCCATGGCGACCGTATTGTTGTTTCTTGCACCCAATGTGACGCAAACCTACCTACTGAGTATGCCTATTCAACAAGGTTTGATCATTGCGGCGATTCCAGTCATTTTTACCTCATTCGGGTTTCATGGCAGTATTCCCGCCATTGTGCGCTATCTCGATGGAGATACCCCTGCACTTAGAAAAGCAATTGTGATTGGCTCTGCGATCCCCCTCGTCATCTATATCTTCTGGCAGTTGGTGACACTTGGTGTTGTTAGCCAGGACGAACTCATTGATAATCAAGGGTTATCAGCTCTAATTTCAACGCTTGCGGCCACTGTGCAGCAAAATAACATCAGCCATGCGATTGGCCTGTTTGCAGACCTTGCCTTGCTAACGTCATTTTTAGGGGTGAGTCTGGGGTTATTCGAATTTCTTGGTGATAGCATCAATAAAGAAAAGAGTTCGCGCGTGCTGACTGGCTTCATCACCTTTACGCCGCCGATGTGCTTTGCGCTGTTTTACCCACAAGGTTTTATCATGGCTCTGGGATACGCGGCGATTGCGCTTGCAATATTGGCTATCTTCCTACCCATTGTGATGATCCATAAAGTACGCCGCACCGTTCATGACGCGCCTTACCAAGTAAGAGGTGGCAATCTGGGCTTGGTGATTTGTAGCGGAATTGGCGTAATGATCGTTTCAGCGCAAATCTTAATCACCATGGGCTTCTTACCTGCATTAGGCTAGTTGCTTCGTCGTCGCATTTACTATCATTGCAACGACCTAATACAACCGATAAAACAAGGCTTAGTCATTCGCTAAGCCTTGCTTAATGGCGGCTTGCCATTCTCCTCATAACCTTTCCCCCATAGGATCACGCTAGCACAAGCTAGCAGCCATATATTGCTGCTTTCTAGGCAGGTCCTGTAAGAATCATGTACCATTTAGTTACCACGTAATGAATGCTATGGGTTGCTCAATGGAAGCAGAACTTTTAGAAATTAAACATTTCTTATCACAACATCCACCGTTTGATGAGCTCGAAGACGATGTATTGAGCCACATTTGTCGTAACGTTGAGATCGCCTACTATCGTGAAGACACGCCAATCATTCACTTTGGTGACCATATTCATGATCTTTATATGGTCCGCAGCGGTGTGGTCGAAATTTATCGCCGTAAAGGGGAATTATATAATCGACTCGATGAAGGCGCCCTATTTGGCCAAATGGGATTACTCACTAACAACAAAGTTCGATTTCCGGCTAAAGCGGTCAAAGATTCACTCATCTACTGTATCCCGGAATCGGTATTCCAACAGCTTTACGACAATCACGAAAGCTTTGCTGATTTTGTCGAGGTGGAACACAACACGCGCTTGAGACAAGCAGTCTCTTCCTCGCAGAATGACAATGACCTCAGTACGTCGAAAGTACGCACCCTGTTAACCTCTGCCGCGCCTTTTGTTCATACCAGTGAGACCATTCAAAATGCAGCAATTAAAATGGCCGATGAAAATGTATCTTCACTGCTGATTATTGACCCTGACATTGCGCAAAATGACGATGATGGTTCGGGACTAGTCGGAATTATTACAGACCGCGATCTGTGCACTCGCGTTTTGGCTCAAGGTTTAGATCCGCACGACGCGGTAGCGTCAGTGATGACGACTGAAGTCATCTCACTTGATCATAATGCCTATGTATATGAAGCAATGCTGACCATGCTTCGCTATAACGTGCATCATCTGCCAGTGCTTAAAGATCGCCAGCCGATCGGTATTATTGAAACCACCGATATCGTTCGTTACGAATCGCAAAACTCCCTACTGTTAGTCAGCAGCATTTTCCAACAGCAGAGCATAGATGATCTTGCCGCTCTCTCTGAGCAAGTCAAAGACAGTTTCGTTCGCTTAGTCAATGAAGATGCCAACTCTCATATGGTTGGCAGTGCGATGTCAGTGATTGGTCGAAGTTTTAAACAACGCATCGTTGAATTGGCCGAAGAGCAGCTCGGACTTGCGCCAATACCCTATTGTTTTCTCGCGTTAGGTTCCATGGGGCGTGATGAACAACTGCTAGTGACAGACCAAGACAATGCCATCATTCTTGACAATAGCTATGACGAAAAACTGCACGGTGAGTATTTTGCTCACATGGCAAAACTGGTATGCGATGGCCTTGCGAAATGCGGCTACAGCTATTGCACCGGTGATATTATGGCAACAAATCCAGAATGGCGAATGACGCGCAATGAATGGGAAGAGTGTTTTGCTGATTGGATTGATAACCCGAATCCAAAGGCGCTACTTAATGCCTCTATCTTTTTTGATCTCGATGGTGTCTATGGCCGGCTAAAATGGGCCGAACATCTCAATGGTTTTATCGTTCGAAGAGCAAGAAAAAATAATCGTTTCCTTGCTTGCTTGGCGCGTAACGCCCTCAACCGAACCCCACCTCTGGGATTTTTTAAAGATTTCGTGGTTGAGAAAGATGGCCAACACAAAAACTCGATTAACTTAAAACGACGTGGTACCGCGCCACTTGCCGACTTGGTTCGAGTTCACGCACTTGCCGTTGGATCGCGTTCACAAAACTCCTTTGAACGTTTAGATGACATTCATGACGCCGCCATCCTACCAAAAGGCAAAGCCCACGCTCTTCGAGACGCTCTTGAATTCATTTCTATGGTGCGTATTCGCCATCAAGCTTTTGATGTTGAGAGCAACATAGAGCCCGATAACAACATTGAACCAGAAAACCTATCTGAGTTCGAACGCCGAAACTTAAAAGATGCTTTTCAGGTACTGAGCAATGCACAAAATTTCTTAAAATTTCGCTATCAAGGCAACAGCGCATTAAAATGAGGCTCTTATGCTAAAACGACTCACTCAGGTACCGATGATCAATTGGCAACAAAAGTACGCCCATAAAGTTGATCGCTGCCACAATGAAGTGCTCAAGAGCTTCTACCAACAAGCATTGCCGCCAGCCAATACGCCTTTAGAGCAAATCAAATTTCTCGCGATGGATTTTGAGACCACAGGCTTAAATCCAGAAACCGATGATATTATTACCATCGGTACCGTACCATTCGATCTGAATCGAATTTACTTAAATCAAGCCAGACATTGGACTATCAAACCACGCAAGCAACTGGAAGAAGACTCGATTGTTATTCATGGCATCACACACAGTGATTTAGTTGATGCGCCAGACTTGAGTGCGGTCTTTGCAGACGTATTAGACCAAATGGCGGCCAAAGTGGTCGTGGTGCATTACAAACGTATCGAACGAGAATTTTTCGACCGTGCCCTGCGCGATCGAATCCACGAGGGTATCGAATTTCCGCTCATCGATACCATGGCGATAGAAGCCAGCGTACAACAGCGTAAACACGGTGGCTTATGGAATAAACTGCGGGGCGTGACACCGCAATCCGTTCGGTTGGGTAAAACCCGAACGCGTTATAACCTGCCGCCCTATTCACCGCATCATGCACTCACCGATGCGGTCGCCACAGCAGAACTGCTGCAAGCTCAACTCGCCTACCACTACACCAAAACCACACAAATAGGCCAATTATGGGAATAAACACCCGCTTATTCTCACCAATATAACCCGCAAAGAAACGTAAAAAAGGGACGCAATGCGTCCCTTTGATGATAAAAATCCATTCAGCGATCGAAATCAGTATTTCTCGGTTCGCATCCCCATTACTAAGCTGACACACATCATCAACAAAACAAAGGTAAACGGCAGCGCGGTTGAAATTGCGCCCGCTTGTAATGCTTGTATGGCTTCAGTGCCACCAATCCATAACAAGGCAACCGCAATAGCGCCTTCCATAAAGGCCCAAAATACACGTTGTAGAACGGGAGCGTCGACTTTGCCACCAGCTGTAATACTATCGATCACGAGTGAACCAGAATCCGATGACGTGATAAAGAACACCAACACAAGCACGATGGCGATTATTGACAGCATACCGCTGTAAGGCAACGCATCAAACATTTCAAACATCGCGAGCGATATATCGTTCAAGCCTTTTGTGCCTAAAATACCAACTTGATTGGCGACTTGATCAATCGCTAAACCACCAAATACTGACATCCAAAGCATGGTCACTGCGGTAGGAACAAGTAGCACAGCAGTAATAAACTCGCGTACCGTTCGGCCTCTTGATACACGGGCAATAAACATTCCCACAAATGGTGACCATGAAATCCACCAAGCCCAATAGAATACCGTCCAACCTTGGAACCATGCTTCATCTTGACGACCATGTGGATTGCTTAAAGGAATAATGTTTTCCACATAAGCCATAAAGGTGGTTGGAATGTTGCCGAGCGCCACTGCCCAGCCAATTAATGCAACCAAAATCAGTAGCAAGAACGCGACGATCATATTGATATTACTAATCACCTTCACGCCGCCATCAATACCGCGGATCACCGACACCACCGCAAGTAGTGTCACCACGGTGATCACCACAATTTGCAGACCCAAACCAGCAGGTATACCAAAGACATGATGAATACCACTCGCAGCTTGTTGGGCTCCGAGGCCCAGAGAGGTAGCGAGACCGAATAAGGTAGCCAATACGGCAAGAATGTCTACAACATGCCCAGCCCAGCCCCAAGCCCTATCGCCTAAAATAGGATAAAAAATTGAACGTATCGAAAGTGGTAGCCCTTTGTTGTAAGCAAAAAAAGCTAAAGACAGCGCGACTACGCCATAAATCGCCCAAGGGTGCAGACCCCAATGATACATGGTAGCCCCCATCGCTAAACGGGCAGCCTCAGCAGTATTGGCTTCGACGCCTAATGGCGTTTCATACCAACCGGTATAGTACGCTACGGGCTCAGCGACGCTCCAAAACATCAAACCAATACCCATACCTGCAGCAAATAACATCGAAAGCCAAGAAAGGTAAGAATAGTCAGCGCTGGCATCAACACCACCCAGACGAATTCGACCAAACGGGCTAACGATCAATGCTAAGCAGAAGACCACAAAAATGTTCCCAGACCAGATAAACAACCAATCAAAGCTGCCAATAATTTGCCATTTAACGCCATCAAGAGCGGCCTTTGCGGAGTCAGCATCGAGCACAAGAGCGGCAATCAAAAAGAGGGCAATAAAACCCGCACTTACCCCAAAGACGGGATTGTGTACATCAAATCCCCACTTCTGTACGTTATCCTGACCCACTGTGTAGTCAGTACTATCTATGCTGTACTTATCGATTCCTTTTGTCATAGTTTCTCTCTAAGTGTTTATTTGACAGATCCTCGCCCGCAATCACTTAGAGTTAAAATGATTATCGACACGATAAATCTTGATTAATCTCTCAACAGTGTACGCACATTAGTGAGATACGCCAGCATTCGGTAGTAAATTAGCGATTATTCGTTAAAATACCGCCTATAATGACGAATAATAACGAGTACGTTTGGACAGCAAGTAAATTATTCGACCTCAAATCAATTTGTCCTCTAAGGTTTGTTGATTAAGCCGATGTTTTCACTTTAACTTCTATTTGTTGTTCTTTTGAGTTATGTTCATCTGCGAAAAAATTAGGTTTTAAGGGTTCATCTTGGAAAAGCACGAAGAAGTACTGGTGTCATTAAGACAAATTATCCGCGCCATTGATTTACACTCAAAAAAATTGAGCAAAGAGTCAGGTCTGACCGCACCGCAATTGATTCTAATGCGCTCTATCCGTGATCTCGGAGAGGTCACAATCAAACAGCTTTCCAACCACACCAACATGAGCCAAGCCACAGCAACCATCATCCTTGATCGCTTACAACGTAATGGCCTTATTGAGCGTAAACGCAGTGAAACCGATAAGCGTAAAGTGCACGCTGTATTGACCGATCAAGGTAAAGAGCGTTTAGAACAAGCTCCGATGCCTTTACAACAAAGCTTCATCAACAAATACCAACAGCTCGAAGAGTGGGAACAAACCTTGTTGCTTTCATCCGTTCAAAGATTGTCAACAATGATGAACGCAGAAGATATTGATGTTGCCCCGGTGCTTGAACTAGGCAGCATAACGAAAGCTGATTAAACAAGTTAGCAACAGAGTCTCAGCTTGCTAGCTAATGTTTATGATCAAATTAAATGAGTCCCTTTCTCTGTAACTCACCCCTTGGAGCCACCCGTGAAAAGCCCTTGTATCGCTGCTTGTAAAAACAATGCCGGAATCTGTAGTGGTTGCTATCGCACCATCAATGAAATCACACATTGGCGCCACTATGACGAAACCGATCAGCAAGCCATCATGGCGCGTCTATCGGGCGCAACCTACACGCATCAATGCCCTTCATGCACCCAGCCCACCCACTGTGATATCAGTGCTGGAAAAACGGAATGCTGGTGTTTTTCCATCGAAAAGCGCGACCTGACAAACACACCAAAATCGTCACAATGCTTATGTCGCCAATGCTTATCTAAACACCCAGTAGCATAGTTCATTTCGCATTAGTTTTTCTAACGCAAATCATAGATTTTTATCTTGCTGAAAATCATACATTTCCGTTGATAACCGGACAGACAAACACTAATATTCCGCCGCTGTTAATTCCCTTATACATTTTTAAATTAGCTGAGCTATCGCTCCGTTAAAGGTTGTTGTACTTTTTTAAGGTCACTTGCGGATGTCTGCTACTTCACCAATCTTCAAATTCACGTTTCTTGTGGCAATTTTGACCGCTGTGGGTCAAATGACGCAAACAATGTACGTTCCATCTATTGGTCAGATGGCGAATGAATTTTTGGTTACTCCAACCAGCCTTCAGGCTGTTATGGCTTGTTATTTGATCCCGTATGGATTATCTCAATTTGTCTACGGACCACTCTCTGATCGCATTGGTCGTAAACCCATTATCCTCGGTGGTTTAGCGATTTACATCGTTGGCACTATCGCCGCGCTCTTTGCGCCGAATTTCGAACTTTTCCTTGCGGGTAGCTTTATTCAAGGCTTGGGGATTGGCTGTGGCGGCGCGATGTCTCGCACTTTAACCCGTGACTGTTATTCAGGCGCCGAACTGCATCGAGTTAATAGCTTGATCAGCATGTGTGTGATTTTTTCGCCTTTAATGGCGCCAGTTCTTGGCGGTGTACTAACAGAAATGTTCGGTTGGCGTTCTAGCTATCTCTTCTTAGCGCTATTTGGTATTGCGGTTGTCATTACCATGGCCACCAGCTTTACCGAAACTTTACCGCAAGAAAAGCGTCGCTACGAAAAAGTGTCGAATAGCTATAAGTTCGTGTTATCGAACAAGCGCTTCCAAGGCTATCTAATCTGTCTCGTCGCGACCTTTTCAGGCGTTGCGATTTTTGAAGCCGCGGCTGGTGTGCTGCTGGGCGGTGTATTGCAACTGCCAGCAACGACGGTTAGTTTACTGTTTGTACTGCCGATCCCGGGCTATCTGGTTGGTGCCGGATTATCGAGTCTGATTGCGTCACGTCGTTCAGAACGAGCGGCACTCAACTTTGGCCTAGTCGCCATTACTTTAGGTTCAGTGATTGTACTGATACCAGGATTATTCGGTTATACCACCGCTTTGACGCTCGTTGGCGGCGCCACTATTTACTTTTTAGGCTCTGGCATCTTATTTCCAGCGGCAACAACTGGCGCTCTGTCACCACTGCCTTACCATGCAGGGACTGGCGGCGCGGTACTCGGTGGTATGCAAAATCTGGGGGCTGGTCTTGCAACACTTTGCGCCTCTTTAATCCCTGCGCCTAATCAACTGCCGTTAGGCATATTGATGTTAGTGATGTCTATTCTGGCCATGATAGGTCTGGTTCGCGTGAATAAACGTCAAGATCCATCAAATGAAATGCCTCTGGCCGTTTAGCCACAGCGCTATATGACAGAAACAAAAAAGGAGCCTCTTGGCTCCTTTTTAACAAGTTGATACTCAATTAGCTCAGCGCAGAGCCTTCAAATTTGATCCCAGACCAGCCATGGGCGATGAAGTTTCGGATATTTTGATGATCTTCTCCATCAGGATTACCCAATACGTCTTGACGGTAATAACCACCGAATAGCGCTAGCGTCAAATCCTCAGATAACTGATGTTTTTTGGCAAACGAAAAGATTTTGCATGAACCATTATTTTCACCGGCAGGATTACGCGCAGTGCCATTACTAAACGATGTTGGGGAAAATTGATAGTTTGAGTCAATCACCGTCATGGTTTGCTCAAATTCAATGGTTGATGGGTTAGATTTCAACTGTTCTAAAAAGTTATTCAATTCCATATGATCACATCTAATTGTCGTGTTTAATTTAGGCCGACCATTTTACGGCAATCGCAGTTCTTGTGCTATCCCACACAAGCCTACATTATCGGTTCACCGTTATTTCTGCGATATTGGCTCGGGGTTTGAGCGCTCCACACTTTAAATCTTGCACTAAAATTGGCCAAAATTGGATAACCAACCAGTTCACCAATATGTTGAACAGCCCAATCCGTTGATAATAACAACCTAGATGCATATTCCATGCGTTTTTTGGTTAAATAGGTCATCGGGCTATGAGCAAAATATTGATTACACAAACGATGAAAATGAGGGGGTGAACAAGGATAGAGCGCTGCAAGTTGTTCAACATCCCACTCTTTATGCAATTGCCGTTGTGCTTCATCAAATACCCGTCTCAAGCGTAGTTGCTTACCACTAAGTTGATGTTCTACAGAAGCTTTCACTAAAATGGCCAATTGTGCTGTCGTTGCTTCAACAATTTCACCACTAATCGCTATCGGGGGCATTCTCGCTCTGAGTAACAACAAAATCGCAGCGTAAATCGCTTCTGTCACTGAACTTAGGTAGTACTCTAACTGCTTATTAACCAAACCTTGCCAATTTTTCTGTGGTTCAAGGAATACCCAAGCAATACGCCATTCCTCCTGTCCAATACCAAAAGTATTGGAAATACCCGCAGGTACCACCATCAAAGAACCCGGCTCAAGCTCATACTTTTGTCCATTACTCTCAAGCCAACCCTGTCCTTTTACAGTGTAAAGCAGCATATGTTTATGCATATTTTTACGACTGATCGTAAATAATTCCCAACAGTGCGCAATGCCGCATTGGATGAATCCGTAACGCTCAAGTTCAAGTACATGGTGATAATCGATAAACTCATGCTCTGTTTTATCAGAAATAGAGGCACACTCTTGCATATTGTTCATTTTGATAGTTTCACATAACAAATAGATACTTAGAGAAAATACGTAATTACCGAATGCAGATAAACTAAATACCGATTCCAACCAAGGTGAATGCGATGCTAGCCACAACTCCTGATAGAACCTTCTATCAAAATCTGATCAAAATCGGCCTACCCGTTTCACTACAATCAATGTTATTTGCATTATTGGGCGTCACTGACATTCTCATGGTCAGCCAACTGGGTGAAGCGGCAACCGCGGCAGTCGGAGTCGGAAACCGGATTTTTTTCTTTAATTTAATTGTCGTCTGCGGCGTAAGCGGAGCGGTCAGTGTGCTAGCTTCACAATATTTTGGCGCTAAGAATATGGATGGCGTTAGAATCACGCTATTCCAATCGGTATTCGTCGCCATTTTGGTCACGGCGCCCTTTTCACTTTGGTATGCATTTGACTTAGTACGAGTTGTTTCTATCGTTTCCGATAACAGCGACTATATTGCTTTGGCGAGCGACTACCTGTGGATCACCGCTAGCACTTTGATTTGTACTGCAGTCTGTGTTCCCCTCGAAAGTGCACTCAGAGCAATCGGCCAAGCGAAACTGCCAACTCAAATTAGTATTTACGCTATCTTGCTTAACTTACTGCTAAATTCGTTACTCATTTTTGGTTTGTTTGGGTTACCCGAGCTTGGTGTGGTTGGCGCGGCCATTGGTACGGCTGTCTCGCGTCTTTTCCAAACGATTTTGTTGAGTGCGATCGTCATCAAGCGCTTTCCTTGCCTTATCGCCAGTAAATCAAATATCAAACAAGCCAATACTCCCGTTCATCGTGGCCGTTATTTTAAAATAGGCCTACCTATGATCATCCATGACAGCGCATGGGCGGGTGGCATTCTATTCTACAACGTATTGATCGGTCAGCTTGGTGTAACAGAATTGGCGATTTTTTCTTTGTTGGCCCCTATTGAGAGCGTGCTATTTTCCGCCTTTTTAGGTTTTGCCGTTGCCGCCTCCGTGATTTTAGCGAATGAAATTGGTGCGCAGCAGTATCAAAGAGTTGAAGAGACCGCATGGTGGTATGTATTCATCAGCACACTGGCAGCATTCTCAATCGCATTACTCTGCTTTGCAGCAAAGCCGCTCCTATTAAATGCGATCTCGCTGACACCTATATCCGATCCTGTCATGGCGACCAATACCTTTATCATTATGTTGTTTGGTATGGGCTTTCGCGTCTTCAATATGGTGGCGATTGGTGGGGTATTAAAAAGCGGCGGTGATATTAACTATTCCATTTTTATTGATCTGTTTGGTCAATGGGCGATCGGTATTCCACTCGCCTACTTTACCGGCATCATTCTAGGTTGGTCATTGGAGTGGGTCATTGCGATCGTCATGCTAGAAGAAATAGCCAAGATTTTCTTATCTACCCAACGTATACGATCTAAAAAATGGATCAATAACTTGGTGCAAGAAGAACCAAACGTAATCACCAAATCGATGGCATAAAAAAGCCCCGCTCAATGCGGGGCTTCGTGAATTAACCATCAAGCAAGCCGAGCTTACTCATCATCAAGCTCAACCAACTTGGTGCTACCACCATGAACTTTTTCACGTTGGCGCTGCACCATCGCATAGAAGCCCGGAATAAGTAACGTACCCGCAAGCAGCACACACAGCAGGCCGCCAATCAAAGATACGCCAAGTGAGTTTTGGCTGATGTGTCCCGCGCCAGAGGCAAAGATCAGCGGGAAAATGCCCAAGATAAACGACCATGATGTCATGTTAACCGCACGGAAACGCAGCGTACCGCCCTTCACTGCCGCATCATCAATCGACGCTTCGTTGTCTTCACGTTCCATCTTAGCAAACTCGACAATCAAGATGGCATTCTTGGCCGCGAGTGCTATCAAGAGAACCAAACCAATTTGAGCGTACAAGTTAAGCGGCGTACCCGTGAGATTAAGCGCGAGGAACGAGCCAAATGTCGCCACAGGTACCACTAAGATGATCGCCAAAGGAATACTCCAACTCTCATATTGGGCAACCATGAAGAGATAGATGAAAATCAAAGCGAGTGCAAAAGCAAAGATCGCTTGATTACCTGCTAGCACTTCTTGGTATGCCATACCCGTCCATTCATATTGATAACCTTGCGGTAGCATCTCAGCGGCAACTCGCTCCATCGCAGCAATCGCATCGCCACTTGAATAACCCGGTGCAGGTTGGCCTTGAATCACGGCACTACGGTACATGTTATAGCGCCATGCAACATCAGGCTCAAAGATCTGCTCATAACTCACTAGCGTGCTTAAAGGTACCATTTGTCCTGATGAAGAACGCACATGGAAACGCTCAAGATCTTCCATACCACTGCGGTGTTCCGCATCGGCTTGCATGGTCACACGGAAGTTCTTACCAAACATCGTAAAGTCATTAACGTACAACGAACCTAAGTTACCCTGTAGCGTTTGAAAGATGCTTGATAGAGGCACACCTAACTGCTGTGATTTTTCACGGTCAATATCCACATAGTAGTGTGGAACATTGGCGCGGAAGGTCGAAAAGGCAAAGCCAATTTCTGGTTGCTTTTTCGCTTCTTCAATCAACTGGTTCATCAAAATTGATAAATCGGTACGGCTTCGTCCCAGTGAGTCTTCCAATACAAACTCAAATCCAGACGCTGCGCCCATCCCCGGAACGGCGGGTGGTCCCATAGCAAATACCACAGCTTGAGGGAGTTGCATCGCCGCACGACCGTTAATACGTTGCGCGATCGCATTCGATGAATGATCGCCATCCAAACCATTGCGCATTTCCCAGTCATGCAGTTTGATAAACAAAGACGCGCCGTTAGAAGCCGCAGCGCCGGTCATAAATGCAAAACCATTTGCAACCGTAACACCATCGACACCTGGTTCTTGCTCAACCATGCCAATCAGCTCTTCGGTCACTTCTTCGGTTCGAGAAAGCGAAGCTGAATCGGGAAGCTGTACGTTAACCAGTAAGATACCTTTATCTTCTTGCGGCACAAAAGCCGTTGACGTTGTTTTGGCAAAAAAGCCCACCGCCGCGACGGCCACAACAAAGAAACCCACTAAGAGAATGGTTTTCTTCACGAGGAATCCCGCGACTTGACCATAATGCGTCGTAACCGTTTCAAGACCATTATTAAAGGCTTGGAACCAACGAGCTGTGTTACCACCGCCCTGCTTTAGCACCAAAGAACAGATCGCCGGAGATAACGTCAACGCGTTAATGGATGAAATCACCACCGAGATACAGATTGTCAGCGCAAACTGTCGGTACATGATGCCGGTAATCCCCGGCAACATTGCCACAGGCAAGAACACGGCTAAAAGTACCAATGTTGAAGTGATGATCGGGCCGGTTACCTCTTTCATCGCCAACAATGTGGCTTTACGAGGTGAAATCGTAGGGTCCTTTGCCATGGTGGTATCGACGTTTTCGATTACCAAAATTGCATCATCTACCACGATACCAATCGCTAGAATCAAGCCAAATAGAGTCACCGTATTAATCGTAAAACCGGTCATTTGCATCACTGCAAACGTACCCACTAGCGACACAGGAATCGCGACAACGGGGATCAAGGTAGCACGCGCACTGCCTAAGAATAGATAGGTCACGGCGATTACCAGCAAAATCGCTTCGATTAAGGTTTTAACCACACCTTTGATCGATTCAGCGACGAACACGGTAGTGTCATAGCTGGTCTCATACGCCATGCCTTCAGGGAAGTTGGTACTGAGTTTCTCCAGTAGAGCCATAACCGCTTGACCACTTTCCAACGCATTGGCATCAGATTGCAGAGAAAGCGCAACAATTGACGCATCTTGACCGCGGAATTTACCGCTACCGTCGTAGAATTTTTTACCCAACTCAACACGAGCGACATCTTTCAGATAAACGGTTGAACCATCATTGTTAGCACGGAGCACAACATGTTCAAACTCGTCGACAGATTCTAAGCGACCTTTGGTTACCAGGTTAAATTGGACTTCCTGCGCGTCATTATAGGGCGCAGCACCAACACGACCAGCGGCAACCTGCACGTTTTGCTCTTTAAGTGCAGTGTTCACATCGGTTGTGGTGATCTTTAAGTTCGCCATTTTCTCTGGGTCAAGCCATACGCGCATAGCGTATTCGCCACCACCAATCACGTTAACTTCACTGATCCCTGTTACACGCGCCAACTGATCTTTTACATTCAGGTTGATGTAGTTAATCAAGAATTGGTCATCGTACTTGCCGTCCGGCTCGTAAAAGTTCAGCACCATTAACAGATCAGGTGAACGCTTTTTCACCGTAATGCCGGCCATGCGAACTTCTTGCGGCAGCTTAGATTCAATCTGCGCTACACGGTTTTGTACGTTAACCTGCGCCATATCGGGATCAGTACCGACATCAAACGTTACGTTAAGGCTATAAGAACCATCGTTAGCACTTTTGGAAGACATATAAATCATGTCTTCTACGCCGTTTACAGCAGATTCCAACGGGTCGGCTATCGCTTGTTCAACAACTTCAGCACTCGCCCCGGTGTAAAAGGCCGAAACACTCACTGAAGGTGGACTAATTTTCGGATACTCAGCAATTGGCAAGATCGCCAGAGCGATCGCCCCTGCCAACGTGAGTATGATTGAGATTACCAGCGCAAACTTAGGACGCTGGATAAAGAAACGACTTAACATCTAGCCCCCGATTACTGCTCAGTTGGTGATTCAATACGCACAGGAACGCCGTTGCGAATACGCTGAAGACCTTGTGTGATCACCACTTCTTCACCATTTAAGCCGCTGGTTATCACAATGCCTTGATCAAGTTGACGGCCAAGCTCAACATTACGACGCTCTGCTACATTGCCTTCAGCAACCAGCATTACAAAATGACCTTCTAAGTCAGTTTGTACGGCGCGACGTGGCACAACCAAAACGTCCGTCGGTGCTTTCTCACGCAATTCGACACGGATATGCTGGCCCGGCAGTAAGCGGTAGTCTGGGTTTGGCACCATCGCGCGCATTGCCAATGTGCCTGTTGCAAGGTCGATGCGGTTGCCAAGAAAATCAAGTGAACCTAGATGATCAAACGGCTGGCCATTTTCTAGAATAACCTGCACTTCAACTGCATCGGCATTTTCACTGCCATCACCTTTGACACTATCCATTCCCATTTCTAAGCGCTCGCGCTCACTAACACTAAACATGGTATGCACCGGGTCAAGACTGACTAATGTCGTTAATATGCCGGATTGAGGAGAGACAAGATCGCCAGTACTGACTTTGCTAGAACTGATTCGCCCAGCAAAAGGCGCTTTGATTTGGGTATATGAAAGAGTGACTTCAGCCAGTTTTAGTTGCGCTTTTGACGATTCAACTAAGGCTTCAGCACCAAGTAATTGTGCGGTTAAATTATCAAATTCAGATTGAGAAATGCTGCCTTTCGGCAAAAGGTTTTTACCGCGATTAAAATCTAACTGAGCTTTCTTGAGATTGGCATTAGCTTGAGCGACACTCGCTTTGGCTGCAGCCAATTGTGCTTCAAACGAAGATGGCTCAATCGAATAAAGTAGCTGACCTGCTGCGACCATTTGACCTTCATCAAAATGGCGTTCTTTAAGATAACCTGAAACTTGGGCGGTGATATTGGTATCTTCTACCGCTTGGACACGGCCGATATAAGACTTACTTTGTTGGTGTGAAGTACTAAGGACAGGCTCAGCAGAGACTAAAGCGGACGGTGGTTGTTTTGAGGCTTTATCAGACTCGCCGCAGCCCACTAACACAAGTGAGCTTAGGAGAACCGAGGCCAAAATGGTTTTTTTCATGGTCTATACCGTTAGATAAGTGGCTATAATTACAGTAACTTACCCAACGGTACATGGTTTAATGTCCGAACAACATCAAGACTCAGGTTTGAATTTGTTTCAATCTGTTTCTGCGGTTGAGATCAAACTATTTGATAGAATGTTCAATAACTGTTTGGGGGATGACCATGTATACACCAACTCTGGCACTTGATTGCCACAAGGCGCATCCCATAACCTCTCAAGAGAGTTCTCTCCACCCAAGTGTTCATAGAAATCGATCGCCTGGCCGTTTTTAGCCATCACTTCCAAATAAACACCCGTATCAGCGAAATGTTGTTCAATCCATTTTGCCGTTTCAGCTAATAGTCTCGCACCTAAACCTTGACCTCGAAAACGGCTGTCAATATGCAGCGCATCAACAATGGTCCCTTTATCATAATCATGATTACCAAAAGCACAGACAAAGCCACACAGCTGCCCATCGTCCTCGGCAATCAAAACATGTTGGTTAAACGGTGGATTGATAAGGCGTGTTTGCCAGATAACCAAACGGTCATCGACAACGTCATGATCGAGATAGTTAGCTCCCAATATTCCTTGATAATAGGTCTGCCAACTTTGCGCGTGCAAGTGCGCAATACGTTCGTAGTCTTTATATTCAGCTACTTTTATTTCCATTGCTAGTTCCTTATAACTTCCTGTAAGGATTCCATTCCTTATCCATACTATTCATTAACAGACGAAAAGCAAAACATTCTAAAACAATTTACCATCACAATTTGAAACAACACTGATTTGACTTACACGTGTACGCTGATAATCTAGCGCACAACTGTTCGCTAAAAGGATATTTTAATGCGTCACTCCGTCAAACCACCTTTAATCTGGCTTAATGTGTTGCTTTTCCTCAGCACATTCCTTGCTGCCGTTATTGCTGTACCTTGGTATGGCATGGTGCACGGTTATCAAACTGGACACTGGGTATGGCTACTGGTTGCGTTTTCTTTTTGTAATTTATCGATTACCGCTGGTTATCATCGTTTGTGGTCACACAAAACCTACCAAGCACACCCTGTACTAAGGGTGATTTTTGCAATTGGGGGAGCTTTTGCGCTGCAAAACAGTGCTCTGCATTGGAGTTCTGATCACCGAGTACATCACAAACATGTCGATAAAAATGACGTTGATCCCTACTCAGCAAAGCGCGGCTTATGGTTTTCACACATCGGTTGGATGCTAAGACATTACAATAAAGAAACCTACCATGATTACGCTAACTGCCGTGATTTGCAAAAAGATTGGGTGGTACAATGGCAACATAAACACTATTTGTTGCTCGCACTACTGACCAACATTGGTATCCCATTGCTCCTTGGGCTGATATACCAGGACATCATAGGTATGTTATTGATTGTTGGTGTATTACGTCTAGTTCTTAGCCATCACACTACCTTTTTTATCAATTCTTTGGCCCATGTTTGGGGCTCTCAACCTTACACGGATAAAAATACTGCGCGTGATAATGGTATTTTGGCCATCTTCACCTTTGGTGAGGGTTATCATAATTTCCACCACATCTTTGAAAATGATTACCGTAACGGTATTCACTGGTGGCAATACGATCCGACAAAATGGTTTATCAAGAGCTCACAATGGTTAGGTCTAGCTGACAAATTACGTACCACGCCTAAAATCAAGATTGAGCAAGCGATGGCCAAACAAGCGCTCAAAAAGGCGCTGGATAAGATAGAAGGTCATCCAAACATGCAGCACCTTAAACAAGCATTAAATGATGAATTTGAGCTACTCATGGGAAAAATCAAAGACTATTACGAACTAAAACGACAGCTTATTGAACAAAAACGCAGTGGTCTCGTCGCCAAATACGAACACTCTTTACTAGTCATCCGCTACCGCCAGATTAAAGCTGAGCGTAAAGCTCAGCAAAAACACTGGCAAGCGATGCTAACAAACTGCATTGGTCAGTAACATAGTTTGTAAGGGAGCCAATCGTGCTCCCTTTATTATTCAGTGAGTTTGGTCACACTCAATTGAGCAACATATTGCGTTGTGGGATTCGCTTAATAGCAATTTTGGAAATAGTGTACCGCAGTTTTAGACATAAACGCCCGCCACTTAAATCTTAAGGGATTGAAAAATATGACAATAATTAAAATCACTCTCTCGTCAGCCTGCTTTGCTTTCCCTTAACCCTGTATCCCCCCTAGCCTGTCACTGCAATTGTTATTACACTGTGAAATCGCCACTAATTCAAAATTGTATATCGCCGAGTGACAGGGAAGTCTATGAATAAACAAGCGTTAATTGATAAGTTCATTAGCATTGTCGGTACTGAAAATGTGCTGGTTGAATCCAATAAAACGGAATATTACCGTTCTGATTTTCGTTCCGGACAAGGTCAAGCGCTTGCCGTCCTCTTTCCTCATTCGCTTGTTGAACAATGGCAGCTATTGCAAGCCGCTGTTGATGCTAATTGCATTATCATCATTCAAGCGGCCAAAACAGGCCTGACGGAAGGCTCAGCCCCAAGCGGTGATGATTATGATCGTGAAGTGGTGATCATCAACATTACCCGCATCAAAGCTTTGCATCTAATCAATGATGGGCAGCAAATCATCAGCCTACCCGGTGTTAGCTTGCATCAACTCGATAAGCGTCTCAAATCGATAAACAGAGCCCCTCATTCGGTGATCGGTTCCTCTTCGATCGGTGCAACCGTTGTGGGTGGTATTGCCAATAACTCCGGAGGTGCATTAGTAAAAAGAGGACCGGCTTATACCGAATTATCACTGTACGCACGCGTAACAAAAGCGGGAAAACTGGAGCTGGTGAATCACCTTGGCATTCGAGATCTTGGCGAAACGCCAGAGCAAATTCTAGCCAATGTCGAACAGGGACATTTTAACGTTACTTCAATTGATAATAGCGATGCGATGGCGTCCGATAGAGAGTATGAACAGCGCGTTCGCGACGTAGATGCAGATACCCCTTCTCGCTTTAATGCAGATTCACGTCGATTATTTGAAGCAAGTGGCTGCGCCGGTAAGTTGGCCGTCTTTGCGGTACGCGTTGATACTTATCCTGTGCCGAAAAAGGAGCAACTGTTTTACATTGGCTGTAATGACGCAAGTAAACTCACCACACTACGTCGCGATATGCTAAGCCAATTTAAGCACTTGCCTGAAATGGGCGAATACATGCATCGCGATATTTTCAACTTAGCCGAGCAATATGGCAAAGATGTGTTCTTATCAATTCACCACTTAGGGACTGACAATTTACCGCGCTTTTTTGCCTTAAAAGCCAAAGTAGAATCGTTACTCAAGCGCGTACCTTTCATTTCTAATCACCTACCGGACCTTGCTCTGTATTGGTTAAGCAAATTATTTCCACAGCATTTACCAACAAGAATGCTGCAATTCCGCGATCAATATAAGCATTATTTGATATTAAAAATGAGCGATGAAGGCATTGACGAGGCGAAACAATATCTTGCCAACGTATGGTCTCTACAAGAAGAGTGTGATTACTTTGAATGTACTGCAGAAGAAGGCAAAAAAGCTTTACTGCACCGATTTGCTGCCGCAGGCGCTGCGATTCGTTATGAAACAGTCCACGCCAAACAAGTGGAAGAGATCTTAGCGCTGGATATTGCCCTACGCCGTAACGATATTGATTGGGTAGAACAATTACCACCAGCCATCGCGAAGGACTTGGTTGTTGGCCTCTATTATGGTCACTTCATGTGTCACGTATTCCATCAAGATTACATTTTCAAAAAAGGTACCGACGTTAAGCAGATGAAAGCATTAATGCTGAAGTTATTGACTGAAAAAGGCGCGAAATACCCAGCAGAGCACAACGTGGGTCACCTCTACGAAGCGGAAAAACAACTGCAAGAATTCTATCATCAGCTAGATCCAACCAATACCTTCAATCCCGGTATAGGTAAAATGAGTAAATACAAACGCAATTGCAATTGTTGTCATTAAATCGTTACTCTCCCCCAGCAGATAATAAAACGGCCTCTCAATTGAGAGGCCGTTGCTATTTGTTAACCGGTAGAAGGTTATTTCATGATACGCGCTTTAAACGCCTTACCTTTGATCTTACCGTTTTGCAGTTGCTTCAATGCACGATTCGCCACTGACTTATCAACTGCGACATACGAAACCATCGCAAGAATGTTGATCTTACCGATTAGCTTGCCGTCAATGCCTGCTTCTTTGGTCAATGAACCAAGAATGTCGCCAGCACGAACTTTCAATTTCTTACCACCCAGAATTTGAATGGTCGTCATCGCTGCATCAAACGGTTCGCCGGCTGGACGATGAGGTAAAGCAGATGGTGCGATCTCAATATCCATGTACTCTTCAATCAAAGCGGTACGGTAGCCATCCTTATCGCTAAAGAAGCTAAACGCTTGACCTTTTGAGCCCGCACGACCTGTACGGCCAATACGGTGCACGTGTACTTCAGGATCACGTGACAATTCAAAGTTAAATACGGCATCTAGGTTATCGACATCCAAACCGCGAGCTGCGACATCAGTAGCAACAAGAATTGAGATACTCTTGTTCGCAAACATGGTTAACGCTTGGTCACGTTCACGCTGCTCTAGATCACCATGCAGTTCAATCACGCTAAATCCACGGTTGTGCAACTCATCAGCCACTGCCATCACTTCTTTTTTAGTGTTGCAGAATACAACCGACGATTCTGGGCGATGCGCCATCAGCAATGTTTCTAATGCTTCATCACGATCTTCTGTTGAGTTGATTTTGTAGAAGTGCTGCTCAATGGTTGAGGTCTGGTGCGTTGATTCTACTTTCACTAATTGTGGCGCTTTCATAATGCGAGACGCAACCGCTTCAATTTCTTTCGGGAAAGTCGCACTAAAGAGTAATGTTTGACGCTCAGTTGGCGTTTGGTCAATGATCGCATCGAGTGCATCTTGGAAGCCCATGTCTAGCATGCGGTCAGCTTCATCAAGCACCAAGGTATTTAGCTCTGAAAGATCAATACGGTCACGGCTCAAGTGGTCAAGAATACGACCCGGAGTACCAACCAAAATGTGGGCACCGTGCTCTAAAGAACCAATTTGTGGCCCCATTGGCATACCGCCACATAGCGTCAGAACTTTAATGTTATGGATGCCACGCGCCAAGGTACGAATTTCTTTTGCCACTTGATCTGCCAATTCGCGCGTAGGACACAGCACCAATGATTGAACACGAAAACGCTTTACCTTTAAGTTTGACAACAAACCCAATGCAAAAGTCGCTGTCTTACCAGAACCCGTTTTACCTTGGCCAATCACATCTTTACCTTCTAGGACGATAGGTAAACTTTGCGCTTGAATTGGTGTCATCTCGGTATAACCCAAAGAATCAAGAGTGCTTAATAGCTCAGGTTGTAATGCGAGCGTTTTGAATGATGTGGTCACTATGTGTATCCCTTAATGGATCTATATCGCGTCATTTAAACACGAATTTTATTAAAATTTTAATCAAACAGTGGCAAATATGTTGGTTAAAGCAACATGCGCCAGCAAATGTAAAAACAAAAACCGCCTTTAAACGGCGGTTTTATCAATCTGTTGATAAACAAAAGAGCAATACAACTCTTTGCTATCAGTCACTTAACGCAAGCCGTGTAAAAACTCTGCTCGTGTTGCTGGAATCGATTTAAAAATACCACCCAGCGCTGTTGTGGTTGTTTGGCTAGTGGCATCCATAACCCCACGTGACTTAACACAATAGTGTGTTGCGTCAATTGTCACCGCGACATCATCAGATTCTAGCAAAGTCTGTAATGCCACCAAAATTTGCTGCGTTAATCGCTCTTGAACCTGTGGGCGCTGAGCAAAAAATCGTACAATACGGTTAATCTTTGACAGACCAATAATCTTTCCACGCGGGATATACGCCACCGCAGCTTTACCATCAATTGTCACCAAGTGATGTTCACAAGTGCTGGTTAAGGTGATGTCTTTTACGCGAACCATTTCGCTGACATTCATCTTATTTTCAATCACGGTAATTTTGGGAAAGTTTTGGTAGTCAAGACCAGAAAAAATCTCGTCCACATACATTTTAGCAATGCGATGCGGTGTTTCTTCTAAACTGTCGTCAGTCAGGTCAAGATCAAGCAGAGAAAGAATCTCTCTCATATGATGTTGAATCTTTTCCTTTTTCTCTTCACGACTAAATTGGCTAGGCACCATCGGTGTCTCTAATCCACGGCTTTCAAGTGCATCTTTTACTAACAATGCGGACTCGCTAAGACCTGACATTCCACTTCCTCATATTACTCCTTGCGGATGGGTGACAAGGATACTCGGATTTTTTAATAATTACACCCATATTTTAACTATGGTATCTATTCTTAATACGATTGCACGCCACGGTACGCTTAGTGTCACGAGGAATTTGTGGTAGAGTTAGGCAAAAATATAACTAGATTAGGAATGACTCCATGGGTTGCTGTGATGCTCCTGGCTTAATGCCAATTGAAGACGCGATGGATAAAATGCTGTCGCGCATTGAACCACTTCAAACTACCCTTGAATTGCCGCTTGCTGAGGCGCTGGGTTTTGTACTTGCAGAAGACATTCTTTCTCCAATTTTTGTACCGCCATTCGACAACTCTGCAATGGATGGTTACGCGGTGCGCATCGCCGATTTAGAACAATCGAACACGCTGCCTATGGTAGGCAAATCGTTCGCGGGTCAGCCTTTTAATGGTGAGTGGCCACTGAATACTTGCATTCGCATTATGACGGGCGCACAAATCCCAGCAGGCTGTGACGCCGTTATCATGCAAGAAAATACGCAAGTCACCGATGCTGGTATCGTATTTAACGAATCGAACCTCAAACCACAAAATAACATCCGCCCTACCGGCGATGATATTAAGCAAGGAGATGTGGTTTTAGCCAAAGGCGCGCGTTTGTCGCCACGTGATATCCCAATGATTGCTTCACTTGGGGTTAGCCACATTACTGTTATCCGCAAACCGAAAGTGGCCTTTTTCTCTACGGGCGATGAACTCAAGCCCCTTGGTGAACCTCTTGAAGCCGGGCAAATCTACGACAGTAACCGCTATGGTATTAAACCACTTATCGAAAATTTCGGTTGTGAAGCCATCGATCTCGGTATTATTCCTGATTGCCCACAAACATTAAAAGAGACGTTTGAAAAAGCGCAATCAGTTGCCGATGTCGTGGTGACTTCTGGCGGCGTAAGCGTAGGCGAAGCTGACTACACCAAGGACATTCTGGAAGAACTTGGCGAAATCGGGTTTTGGAAGCTGGCGATCAAACCGGGTAAACCCTTTGCGTTTGGCGCGCTTTCATCAGCGTGGTTCTGTGGTTTACCTGGCAACCCTGTCTCTGCAGTTCTCACTATGTATGTATTAGTTCAACCTATGCTGGCGAAACTGGCGGGACATAGTGAATGGCAAGCACCGCAATCCATTCCTGCTATCACCAAAACAGGCTTCAAGAAAGCCCCAGGTCGAACGGATTACCAACGTGGCATCTATTCACTTGAAGATGGTCAATTTGTTGTTGAGACCACGGGCAACCAAAGCTCAGGTGCTTTCCGCTCTATGAGTCTAGCCAATTGCTTTGTTGTATTGGAGCGCGAGCGAGGCCGTGTAGAAGCAGGTGAAACTGTACAGATTCAACTGTTTAATTCAACGTTATACTAGAGGTTGATGTGGAGATCTTATCCGATCAAGAGATGCTTCGTTACAATCGACAAATTGTGTTAAACCAATTTGATTTCGATGGCCAAGAAGCCCTTAAGCAGGCATCTATTTTGATTTTAGGCGCGGGCGGCTTAGGTTGTGCTGCTAGCCAGTACCTGGCCACCGCAGGCATAGGTAAACTGACGCTTATCGATGATGATGTGGTTGAGTTATCTAACTTGCAGCGTCAAGTACTGCACCATGATGCAGATATCGGCAGCAAGAAAGTTGACTCTGCGGCGCAGTCTTTAAGTTTACTCAATCCACACATTAATATCGTGACCATTGATAAGCGCTTGAGTGATGACGAACTGTCAAATTTAATCGCGACCCACTCGTTGGTATTGGATGCTTGTGATAATGTCGAAACACGCAACCAACTGAACCGTTTATGCTATCAACATAAAACGCCTTTGGTTTCTGGAGCCGCGATTCGTATGGAAGGCCAGATCAGTGTCTTCACCTACCAAGATGATCAAGAGCCATGTTATCAATGCTTGAGCAGTTTATTTGGTGGTGGTGCGCTTAGTTGTGTTGAAGCGGGCGTCATGGCGCCAGTGGTCGGCATCATTGGCGCAATGCAGGCGATGGAAGCGATTAAAGTGATTGCCAACTACGGCAAGCCAAAACAAGGCAAGATTTTGATTCTGGACGCGATGACAATGTCATGGCGAGATATGAATTTGATGAAAATGCCCCATTGCCCAGTGTGCAGTCAGCCGAAGGGATAACATAAGGATCGTTAGGTTATGGACAACCCAAAATACTATGTTATGGCCCTACTCGCGAGCTTAGTGCTTTTACTTGGGTTATTGCTGTTGCACAAAAACAGCACGACCCAAGTGCTCACAGCTCAAGTGCTCGAATCGACACTCACCCAATCATTAGATGGACAACGACGCTTCCTAACGCTCGACATTGGCGCTGAAGAGCCGGTGGTGATCCCCGCCCCAACCAATGTTCAATGTTCCCCTCAGGAAACGGCTAAGATCGAGCGCGTAACGAAATCATTCGGCCGCCAAAGCTACCACTTTATCTCTTGCCAATAGGAGGCAACGTGACATTATCTATTTCATCTCCAGTCGTAACGGCTCAATGGCTTTATCAGCAGTTCGAAAATCCAAACTTGGTGATTTTAGATGCCAGTATTGAATTTCAAATTCCATCAGAATGTGCAAAAGACAAAGACAATCTGATCCCGCATTCGATTCGCTTCGATTACGACACGCAGTTTTGCGATCCTGACTCATCACTGCCTCACATGATGCCATGTGAAACACGATTCAATCAGCTCGCACAACAAATCGGTCTGAACAATGATTCTATTATCGTGGTCTATGACAACAGCGGAACATTCGCTTCGCCGCGAGCCTGGTGGATGCTAAAAGCGATGGGCCACCAGCAGGTGTTTGTTTTAGATGGTGGCCTTACCGAGTGGAAACAATACGGCTTGCCGACCGTCACTCAATACCGTCAAACATCAACAGGCAACTTCACTGGTAAACTAAACCCAAATTATTTTGTCGATGCCGCCTATGTTGAACAGAAAATTAGTAGTGATAATAGCTTAACGATTGATGCGCGTGGGCAAGCGCGCTTTCTCGGCCAGATCCCCGAACCTCGTGCGGGTGTGCGCAGTGGCCATATTCCTAACGCAGTTTGTTTGCCTTTTGCCGAGTTAATCGATGGCCACAAGCTAAAAAGCATTGAACAACTGATACCTATCGTGCAGCAAACAATAGCCACAGGAAAACAAGAATATCTGTTTAGCTGTGGTTCAGGCGTCACTGCTTGTATTTTATTACTTGCGGCTTCAATGGTTGGCTATGATATTAAACAGCTTAAAGTTTATGATGGCTCATGGACCGAATGGGGTAGCAATCCTCAGCTGCCGATCGAGTCTTCGTAAAGAATACGGTCGAAAAAAGTACCAGCGCACATAAAAAATCCCCGCCTGCGGGGATTTTTCGTCTATTTGATTCCTTAAACCATGGCCTCAACCAGCCCACCGGTGCCAAATGATGCGCCGCCATTCGAATAACAATCCCCGTTTGCCAACTCACCGTAATAAGCTTGCCACTCATGACCTCGCTTTCACCGCAGACTTGTTACACAAGCGCTATTTATTATCGGATATCTGTTCGTCCAGGTTTAATACTGTCAACGCGTTGCTTACACTCGTGGCAATCACATCTATTGCTCCAGTACGTAACGCACCAAGTAAAGAGAGCGGTTTACTGTTTTCTGCTGCGATAGCTATCACTTCTGAAATGGCTTTAAACTCGTCAATGCCGAGTCCTATCACCCGGTCGCTCATCACGGTTTTTGCCGAGTCGCCATGAATATCAAAGAAGTCGTATCCAGCAAAATCACCAACCACCCCTTGATTCAGGCGCGCCTGAACGACTTCATCTGGAGTAAACCAGCCCAAGTCCACCATATAACTGTTTTCACTCATATCACCAATGCCGATTAACGCGACATCCGCTTTACGCGCTAAATCTAGGGTTTGCTTGATGGTGGCATTTTGCATAAAAGCCAGTTTTTGCTCGCGATTCTCAGCATAAGCCGGGGCATAGAGCGTCTCAGAGCTTCCGCCGTAACTTTTGGCAAACTGACGACAAATATGATCGGCATTGAACATCCCACCCCTTGGGTGAATGCCGCCAATACCGCAAACAAATTTGACATCTTTTTGCGGGATGACGCCAATGTGATGTGCCACGGCAGAGACATTGCGCCCTTGGCCAACGGTAACTACCGTGCCGTTCTGTAACGTGCCCGCCATATACTTAGAAACCAGTCCTGCCACTTGCAGACGCTGCAGCTCTTCACTCGGCTGATCCAGCGCAACCAATGCGCGCTTGACGCCGAAGCGATCAATTAACCGTTGCTCAATTTTGGCGCTGAACACCGGATGATACTTAACCGTAATTTCAACAATACCTTCATCGCGCGCCTGTTTAAGTAAGCGGCCCACTTTAGCGCGTGAGATGGCAAACTTTTTCGATATCTCTTCTTGCGTTGCACCATCTTGGTAATAAGCCACTGAAATTTCGGTTAATAAGTCAGTACTGTTAATAGGTTTTTCTGGCGTTGTCGTCACTGTGATTTCCATGTTCAGTCTATTTTACTACTAAAGCAGTATATCTAAAATGCGCATATGCTCAATGCATTAGCAAATGCTACACCTCACTTTAAAGCAAACATATGCGCACAATCAATACAAATGTTCAGCATTAATTTCATCCCCAGTGACGATCGCTTAGCCCTTTCAGTTCCTGGGCAAACGTTTATCTCAACTACAATGCGAAGAGAGTCGAAAATAATGTTGATTTAGCTCACCTAATTCACCACTACTCGATTGACTTTGCGCGCCAATAAGATAAATATAAACCCATCATTTACTCATCGTTAGATCAAATGCTCAACGCAATTTAACTAACGAATAAAAGTTTTCTGTTAATGAGTAGAAACGGTCTAAATTTAGCCATGGACTATTCGTTAACTCGCTTGCAAATGTCTACGTCAATCTTCTTATCAACGTAGACAGAAAATAGGATGATCGATTATGAGCAATAAATTAGAGCAACTTCGTAAACTAACCACAGTTGTAGCGGATACTGGTGAAATTGAAGCAATCAAAAAATACCAACCAGAAGACGCAACAACTAACCCATCTCTAATTCTAAAAGCGGCTCAAATTGAAGAGTACGCACCACTGATTGACCAAGCGATCGAATACGCAAAAGCGCAGAGCAACGATAAAACTCAACAAGTACAAGACACTTGCGACATGCTTGCGGTTAACATCGGTAAAGAAATCCTAACGACCATCCCAGGTCGCATCTCGACAGAAGTAGATGCCCGTCTTTCTTACGATATGGAAGGCAGCGTAACGAAAGCACGTCAGCTGGTAAAAATGTACAACGATGCGGGCATCACTAATGACCGTATCTTAATCAAGCTAGCTTCAACATGGGAAGGCATCCGTGCTGCTGAGATCCTAGAAAAAGAAGGCATCAACTGTAACCTAACGCTGCTATTCTCATTCGCTCAAGCTCGTGCTTGTGCTGAAGCTGGCGTATTCCTGATTTCTCCTTTCGTCGGTCGTATTATGGACTGGTATAAAGCGAAAGAAGGCCGTGATTTTGAAGCTTCAGAAGATCCGGGCGTAATCTCTGTTTCAGACATCTACAACTACTACAAAGATCACGGCTACGAGACTGTTGTTATGGGCGCAAGCTTCCGCAACATCGGTGAGATCCTTGAACTTGCAGGCTGTGACCGTCTAACAATCGCACCTCAACTGCTTGCAGACCTAGAAGCAGCAGAAGGTGAAGTAGTAGAGAAGCTTATCGACTCTAACGGCACTAAAGAGCGCCCTGCTGCGATGACTCATGCTGAATTCCTATGGGATCATAACCAAGACCCAATGGCAGTTGAGAAACTAGCAGAAGGCATCCGCAACTTCGCTGTTGACCAAGGCAAACTTGAAGAAATGATTGCCGCTAAGCTTTAATTGCTTACTGAAAGCGAGTAGCCCAGCTACTCGCTTTTATTATCCGCTTTCATAATAATTTCTATTTGAGCTTATTTAATAAGTTCTCTTTAATTCCAAATTTATCGAGAAGTAACCACTATGGATCGTAAACATTTAGCAAATGCAATCCGTGCTCTAAGTATGGACGCCGTTCAACAAGCAAATTCAGGCCACCCTGGCGCACCAATGGGTATGGCTGATATCGCTGAAGTTCTTTGGCGCTCTCACCTAAACCACAACCCAACCAACCCTGAGTGGGCTGATCGTGACCGTTTTATTCTTTCCAACGGCCACGGTTCAATGCTGATTTACTCTCTACTACACCTAAGTGGTTACGAGCTGTCTATTGACGACCTTAAGAACTTCCGTCAATTGCACTCTAAAACACCAGGTCACCCTGAATACGGTTACGCACCGGGTATTGAGACCACCACTGGTCCTCTAGGTCAAGGCATCACCAACGCAGTTGGTATGGCGATGGCTGAAAAGTCTTTGGCTGCTCAGTTCAATAAAGAAGGCCATGACATCGTTGATCACCACACTTATGTGTTTATGGGTGATGGCTGTTTGATGGAAGGCATCTCGCACGAAGCATGTTCGCTAGCGGGTACGCTAGGCCTAGGTAAATTGATCGCATTTTGGGATGACAACGGCATCTCAATTGACGGCCACGTAGAAGGTTGGTTCTCTGACGATACGCCTAAGCGTTTTGAAGCCTACGGTTGGCATGTTATTCCTGCGGTTGATGGCCACGATGCTGACGCAATCAATGCTGCAATTGAAGCGGCAAAAGCAGACCCTCGCCCGACGCTAATCTGTACTAAAACCATCATCGGTTTTGGTTCACCAAACAAATCAGGCTCTCATGACTGTCACGGCGCGCCACTTGGTGCTGAAGAAATCGCCGCGGCGCGTGAGTTCCTTGGTTGGAACCACCCTGCATTTGAAATCCCAGCAGACGTATACTCTGAGTGGGATGCAAAAGCAGCTGGCGCAGACAAAGAAGCAGCTTGGGATGCGAAATTCGCAGCTTACGCAGCGGCTTACCCAGCAGAAGCTGCTGAATTTAAGCGTCGTGTAAACGGTGAACTACCAGCTGAGTGGGAAGCAAAAACCAGCCAAATTATTGCTGATTTGCAAGCAAACCCTGCCAACATCGCATCACGTAAAGCATCACAAAACGCACTAGAAGCGTTTGGTGCAATACTACCTGAATTTATGGGCGGCTCTGCTGACCTAGCACCTTCAAACTTGACCATGTGGTCGGGTTCTAAGTCGTTAACCGCAGAAGACTTCTCTGGTAACTACATCCACTACGGTGTGCGTGAATTCGGTATGACGGCGATCATGAACGGTATCGCTCTGCACGGTGGTTTTGTTCCTTACGGCGCAACCTTCCTAATGTTCATGGAATACGCGCGTAACGCAATGCGTATGGCAGCTCTGATGAAGATTCAGAACATCCAAGTGTACACCCATGACTCTATCGGTCTGGGCGAAGATGGCCCAACTCACCAGCCGGTTGAGCAAATTGCTTCTCTACGCCTAACACCAAACATGAGCACATGGCGTCCATGTGACCAAGTTGAATCAGCGGTAGCATGGAAATTGGCAATTGAACGTAAAGATGGCCCATCAGCGCTTATCTTCTCACGTCAAAACCTAGCACAACAACCTCGTGATGCAGAGCAAGTGGCGAACATCGCTCGCGGCGGCTACATCCTAAAAGATTGCGTAGGCACGCCTGAGCTAATCCTTATCACGACAGGTTCTGAAGTTGAGCTAGCGGTAAAAGCGGCTGAAGAGCTAAGCGCTCAAGGTAAAGCAGTACGTATCGTATCAATGCCAGCAACCGACGCGTTTGATAAGCAAGATGCGGCTTACCGTGAATCAGTATTGCCATCAGATGTGACGGCTCGTATCGCGATTGAAGCCGGTATTGCTGATTTCTGGTACAAGTACGTAGGCTTTGATGGTCGTATTATCGGTATGACGACATTTGGTGAGTCTGCACCAGCTGAGCAGCTGTTTGAAATGTTCGGCTTCACGGTTGAAAACGTTGTGAACACTGCACAAGAGCTGCTTGCTTAATTACAGTGAGTTTACTAAAAAATAAAAACCGAGCTTGATCGCTCGGTTTTTTTATATCTCTTTCAATGTTGAGTTCATCGTACTGAAAACATAATGACTCAAATCAATAAGCCGTCATGCTTATTCGTCAGTGTAACCCTGTGGGTTATTTGACTGCCAACGCCAAGTATCTTGAGTCATTTCATCAACCGAACGGGTCGCTTTCCAACCAAGGTCGCGCTCAGCTTTGCTCGAATCAGCCCAACATTCAGCAATATCACCTGCGCGGCGTGGGGCAAATTGATAAGCCACCGTATTGCCACTGGCAGTTTCAAATGCTTTAACCATCTCAAGCACGCTGTAACCTTTGCCTGCACCCAAATTATAAATGTGTAAACCGGCTTTAGATCCTACTCCGTTAAGTGCGGCAACGTGACCATCCGCTAGATCCATTACATGGATGTAATCGCGCACACCCGTACCGTCAACCGTTGGATAATCGTTACCAAAAATCGAGAGATGATCACGACGCCCTACGGCAACTTGAGCAATATAAGGCATCAAGTTGTTTGGAATGCCTTGCGGGTCTTCGCCCAGTTCACCAGATGGATGTGAACCAACAGGATTAAAGTAACGCAATAACGTAATACTCCAATCAGGATTAGCATGTTGAAAATCCGTCAAGCACTCTTCAACAATCAACTTACTTCGGCCATATGGATTGGTCGCACTGGTCGGGAAATCTTCGGTAATCGGCACAGAAGCCGGATCGCCATATACAGTGGCGGATGAGCTGAAGATTAAACTTGAGACACCTGCTTCACGCATCGCATCAACAAGTACAAGCGTGCCGTTAACGTTGTTATCATAATATTCAAGTGGTTTTTGTACCGACTCACCAACCGCTTTTAAACCCGCGAAATGAATCACAGATTGAATGTCATGCCGATTAAGAACCTCAACCAAAAACGTTTTATCGCGTACGTCCCCTTGGATGAATTTAACCTCAGTACCGGTGACTTTTTTAATACGTTTTAATACCGATTGATTACTGTTATGTAGGTTATCGACAATAATGGGCGTCATACCTGCTGACAGCATTTGAATGCATGTATGGCTGCCAATATAACCCATACCACCTGTCACTAATACGTTCATTCGATTTGCCTTCTTATCCGTTGTTCCCCAATTATACGCTGTTTTCACAGTCAATCTCAAAGTTATAATCAGTAATTTCCAGGGATTTAAATATAGCGATACATTTCCGATAGCGTGCGTCGAACCGCAAATTTATTTGTCCCCTACTTATATCACAGACCTCTGTTTATATTTTAGGTTATGGTTATTTCGTGCTTGATGGAAATAAAAGGGACAACACAATGAGTAAGCAGCAGATCACGCTTAACTGCGATATGGGTGAAAGCTATGGTCAGTGGAAGATGGGCTGTGACGAAGACGTTATGCCACTCATCGATATGGCGAACATTGCTTGCGGCTTTCACGCATCAGATCCCAAAACAATGGCAGAAACGGTTCAACTTGCAGTGCAGCATAATATCAAAATAGGCGCACACCCCAGCTATCCTGATATGGTTGGTTTTGGTCGACGCTCACTCGCCATGCAAGCAGACGAGCTCACTTACAGTGTTATCTACCAAGTAGGTGCACTAAAAGCTTTATGTGAGAGCTTCAATACCGAACTTTGTTATATCAAGCCTCACGGCGCACTCTACAATGATATGCTTCAAGATCATCAAATCTTCGAAGCGGTGGTGGATGCAGTATCGTGCTTTAACGTGCCACTAATGATGCTGGCCGTCTCTAACACTCAACCATTTCTCGATATCGCGGACCGATACGAAGTACCGCTGCTCTTTGAAGCTTTTGCTGATCGAGCCTATTTAAGTGATGGCTCACTCGCTCCACGCAATCAAATCGGCGCGGTGCTACAAGACAGCGAGTCGGTGATTAACCAAGTCAAACAGTTAACTCAATTTGGAAAAATTCGAACGTTAGATGGTGACACGCTCACGCTCGAAGCCGATACCATCTGTGTACACGGTGATAATCCTCATGCCGTTGAGATTCTTACGCAACTTAATCATGCCTTGGGACTAGAACGATGACCGATAAACTCTCTTTTAGCCCCGTGTCTGAATGCGCTTTATTACTGCAATTTAACCAATCAGACAGCAAACAACTCTCCACCACTATTGGTGCGGTCACTGAGCGTATCTATCAGCAATTACACCACTGCGTCATGAATGTGACTCCCTCTTACAATACAATCTTGGTTGACTACCTACCGCATCGAGTCAACTTGGCCACACTGCAAAAACAATTACTGACTATCGTCGCGCAGGTGAAGACTGCCCCAATGGAGGGGAAAAAACGACCAGTGATCGAATTGCCAGTGTACTACCATCAGGACGTCGGCCCCGACTTGGCTCGTTACGAGCAATCGGGAGTTCAACTCGAACAAGTGATCGCTTTGCACACCTCAACAATTTACACAGTTCAAGCGACAGGTTTTGCTCCCGGCTTTGCTTTTCTGGGTGACGTTGTCACTGAAATTCAACGAGAAAGGCACGTAACTCCAAGACTCAATGTACCAAAAGGAAGCGTGGCGATTGCTGAGAGTAAAACCGCCGTTTATCCCTGCGATTCTCCCGCAGGGTGGAATGTTATCGGTAATTGTCCAATCGCATTATACGACCCAGCGCAGTCCCCTATGACGCCATTTTCAATCGGAGATCGCGTGCAGTTCATCGCCATAAATCGGCACGACTTTCTTGCGCTAGGCGGATCTATTTCAAAGGACTGGTTATGAGTGATAAAGGATTAGTCGTGGTCAAACCCGGAGCGCTTAGTTTAATTCAAGATCTCGGTCGATTTGGTTATGCGCAGATCGGAATTAGCCAAGGAGGACCTCTTGATGAATACGCCTATAGTTGGGCTAATTTTTTGTTGGGTAACAAAGTTAATCTACCTTGTATCGAAATCACCCTTGGCCAAGCGGAGTTTACACTCCAACAAGATGGAGAATTTGCCATTTGCGGTGCCGATCTTAAAGCCTGCTTAGACGGGGCACCGCTGACTAATTGGAGTACATTTTTTGCCCGAAAAGGACAATCTCTTAGCTTTGCTCTGCCAAAAAATGGTTTACGCTGCTATTTAGCCGTCAAAGGCGGTTTTTCACTCTCACCTCAACTGGGAAGCTGCGCCAGCGTTGAGCGTGACCAACTCGGTGGATTAAAGGGCGGAAAGGCACTTCAAGAAAACGACTGCATCGGATACCCTCCCCGCCGCGATGATCAACCTAACAAAGCCTTCCAAATGCGCCAGCTCAGTTTTCGTTTTATTCCTGATTACGACTTACCCATCACTTTGCGCGTGATCGAAGGCTATCAACGCGACTCATTTACCCGCCAAGCAATGGAACAGTTCTACCAACACGAGTTTGAAGTCAGCGCTAACATCAATCGTATGGGATATCGTTTGAGTGGTGGCAGCGTCGATACACCTGACATTGCCGTGTTGAGTGAAGGTATTGCATTGGGTGCAATTCAAATCCCTCCCGATGGTGAACCAATCATATTACTTAACGATCGACAAACCGTTGGTGGCTACCCCAAAATCGGTTGCGTGTCGCGTGTTGATCTACCGCGCCTCGCTCAAGCAAAACCGGGGCAAAAAGTGCGTTTTGTTAAAGGACACTTACAAGAATTGCAATCAGACTGGGTTCAATGGGCTCACTATTTTGGCTATTAACTCACGGCAAATTCAATCGACTGAACGGTAATAACAAAAACGGCCTGATTTCACAGGCCATTTTTATTACATCGTCATTTCAGGTTTAAGTTAATACCCATACACCTGTGCCAGCTCTACCGGATATCCGCGAGCGCGAGCAAGTTGCTCTGCCTTAAACACTACCTGCTCTTCCGTCAGTGAGCAACTCACAGGATGGCGCGCTTCTATTGTCATACCTGACGCTGAGTCCGAACCGGCCTTGTTGTCCACCACGTCCTGGTGGCAACCAACAAGCTGCCATTGTTCAACTATTTTATTTGCCGCCTCGAGCGCCGATGAACCTTTGACCACTTCAATGCGAGCGTAATGATGACCAGCAAAAGAAACATCAGCGGCTCGCAACGTCTCATCATCACCCGGAATTTGCTGTGCGCCATACAAAGGTAAGCCAAACTCTTCAGCGTTGGCATAGTTAGGAACAAAACGGCTCATATGTTCAATCGCTTTGTTACTGCGATCGATACGCACCGATTCACACCAACCATTACTTATCTTTTTGGCCAATCTTTGCGGTAACTGAGGTTGTGAAGAGTGACCATCAGAGCCTACAAGACCGTCATCAAACAAGGTGATGTCTTTGGTCATGCCATGCAGTTGGAATATAGAGCTATGGTATGGTGTCAGCTGCGCCATGCCATCTGGGGTGCCTCTAGGCCCGTGAAAAATTACTTCTGGCCACCATTGTTGATTAGTGCTCCATTTCGTCACATAGGCCGCTTTAAACTCCACCATTCGCTTACGGGGAGCATTCACTAGGTCATCCACAATACCTGTTTCAAAGCCACAAGCGTTGATTACATAGTCGTAGAGAGTACGTTCCTGTTGTTGACCATTACTATTGGTGGTGGTCAATCGCCATTGAGCACCAGACAAAGTCATGTCGGTGAGTTGGGTAGAGAGCTTGACTTGGCAGTTAGGTAACCGTTCTAAAGCCAACATGGCAGAGGCGGCGATACGAAAAACGCTCCAACCAAATTCGTTAACGGAAACCACAGGATATTTGATGTTATCTAAATCAACTTGTTGGGCAAAAGGAATTAACCAATCATCATGTTCGTTTGGTTGTTCAGGTTGAACGCGCTGCTTGAGCAATTCTAAATCGTCACGGTAGTACAATCTAAAATAATCATTAGGCTCGCCCAATACTTGATTGGCACCATCTTGTTGAACGAGGGATTGATATGCCGAGCGAATTTGCTCCAAACGAGGCAACAAAGCACACGGGTCTCCACCATCACTATGTGGAACCACGATCAAAGTTGGTCTTTTATTTAACGTGTGCGGATATAGTCGCACAGAATCTATCGACTGCCTTAACAACTCGATACATTGTTTGAGTGAAATTTCTCTGTATAAATTTCCACCAGCATGAAGATGGCAAATCGGTGGCCCGCTCACTAAGCTCGGGTTCTTGTCGATCAGATCGACGTTAATACCTTGCTCTGCAAGGTGTAAGGCTGTGGTTGCACCTGCAATACCACCACCGATAACCGCAACTGTTGTCGGTTTATTTTGATCAATCGTTAATGTCATTTAGATCAGTAATTCATTCTTTCTGATGGTATTTTACTGGCTTTATGCCGTTATGAAAATCACATTTTTAGCAAGGTAATTTTCAATGATTTTCAGCTAAAAAAAACGAAAAAAAGCTTGACGCATTTTTTGTAAATTCACGAAAATCCATCTGTGTGAATAATAAAAATCCGCTAAACACGGGTTTCATTGGCTTAGCACGACAAGTGCCTTTCGCCCCCCAAAGAGTTATCCCTAACTTTATCCACAAGTTCTGTGGGTAACTACTTTGTTTAGCGTACTCAATGTTAACTAAAGTCTTTATTTATAGGGATTAATAGCCGTTTTATTAGACTGTTAACAAGCACGGCTAGCGTACCAAAGGCTAACATAGGAAGTAAGATCCATAGTGAATAATGCAGTTGATTTTCAAGATCAAAACCGAACTTCATGATCGCAGCAACGATGATTTCCGCCCCCAGGATAGCAATTAAGCCCGCAACCAGTGCCATCACGCCGTATTCTGCCCATATGGTTCTAATCACCCGTTTTTTACTTGCCCCTAAAGTGCGATAGAGCTGAATCTCATTTTGCCTCTGCCCTAAACTCAATCGAAGCAAGGTAAAAATCAGCAATGCCCCCGCAATAACGCTTAATGCCGCTAATAAGGTCACCGCCCAAACTATCTGCCCGACTAACTCTTGGATTTTGGCGCCCATAACACGAATATCCATTAAACTCACAGTCGGGTGTTGGCGCGAGAGCTTGTTCAGTAATTGGTCATGCTGCTGGTCCACTCGAAAGCTCACTAAGTACGTGGCTGGAATCTGGCTAATGACATCGGGAGTAAAAATGAAATAAAAATTCGGCTTCATGTCACGCCATTCAACATGGCGAATAGAATCGACTCGCGCGACCACCGTTTGGCTGTTAATCACAAAACCAAGCATATCACCAAGCTCAAGTCCTAAATCTGTCGCCACATCAGATTCAACCGATACTCCGCCTGTCGGTCGCCAGTCACCGGCAAGTACATCATTATGGGAAGGAATCGCTTCGGCAAAAGTAAAGTTGATTTCACGACGTAGCGCATCACTACCCTCGCCACCTTGAGCATATTCCATCGCATCAGTTTGGTTGATACTCGCTAATCGCCCGCGAATGATGGGGTAAGCATCCGAGCGTTCAATATTCTGTTGATCCAACTCTGCCAGGTAAGTGTCTTTTTCATATGGCGCAATATTCAACGCAAAAGCATTCGGTGCATCATCGGGGAGCGTTCTTTGCCAATCCGATAATAAATCGGTTCTCACTAACCACATGACCGCCAACAGCATGAGTGATAGAGCAAGCGCGCCAAATTGAATCCCGCTACTCAGTGACGAGCGATTGATGCGGCTCAGCGCAAGTCTAAATTCAGCATTAAGGGGGAATTTAGTCATCGTTCGAGTTATTAACACACAGACCAACGCTAAGATAGCAAATAGCAGCACCATTCCCGCCAAAACCAGCCATACCAACAAATTATCTCTATAAGCCACCAACATCGGTAACACCGGCACGAGCAGCAGCGCGTATCTTCGCTTTCCACTTGGTTGTTGCTGTGGTTGCATTACATTCACAGCATTGACATTAATGAGCTTGATTAATGGCATGCCTAACGCAGGAATAGCAATAAGCACACTGGTTGAAATCGCGATAAACACAGGTGCGGCCCCATAACCTGGCAATGGGTTAGGCAACAAATCAGCCAAAGGTACACGCAATAAATATTCCAACCCAACACCAAACAGACAACCTAAAATCGACGCGACCGTTAGCAAAATGAAGACTTGAATCAAGAGCCAGTGAACGATCCAACGCTTACTTGCTCCCAAGCTTTTTAACATAGCGATGGTTTTTAAACGAGTTGAGACATAGTGCTGGCAAGTTAAGACTAGAGTGGTAGCAGCCATGATAACCACAATGGCAACGGTCAAAGAGAGATATTGTTGTGTGCGTTGAAACACTTCATTTGTGCGGCTTGCACTATTTTGATCTCGCCAACTATCGCTTGGCGTTAGCTCGACACTCTGTTGCAAAGCCGATATTTGCTCATCATTTCCGTTGAAATAATAGTTGTAGCGTACCCGACTCCCAAGCTGCAGGGCGCCTGTTTTGGCTAAGTCATCCTGATGGATATAGGCAGAAGGCATTTGCTGAAAAGGGTTAAAACTCAGTCCCGGTTCTTCAATAATTCGCCCGCTGATCACCAGATCTGCATCGCCAAGCGTAATACTATCGCCGATGTTAACCTGTAGCTGACTAAAGAGCCGCTCATCAAGCCAGAGTTCATTTGGGCGTACGTTTTGGCTTTTCAGCTGATCATTTTCGAGCCTAAACTCACCGCGTAACGGAAAAGTCGAATCGACCGCTTTCACCGTCACGAGTTTCATCTCATTGTCGCTGAACGCCATTGTGGCAAAGCGGGTCATCGTTGCTGTGGCCAACTTTTGCTTTTGTGCCATCGCCAGCAGCTTGTCGGGAATTGGGTTTGACGACGTATAAACGGTGTCTGCGGTCAACGCCTCTTTTCCTTGCTTGACCACCACTTGCTCCATCCGTTCAGCCAACGCTGTCAGAGCAAAGATCGCCGAAATAATAAGAGTTAATGCAATCGATACTGGCCATAATTGACCTTGACGGATCTCTTTGGTGCTCCACTTAAATAACTGCAGGTTAAGATGACTTTGACTTAACTTCGCCATTATTGTGCCTCCAATTGACCTGCCTGAATGGTGACGGTGCGGTCACAGCGCGCCGCCAACTGCATATCATGAGTAACAAGGACCAAGGTAGTGCCATGCCTCTGGTTAAGTTCAAACAGCAATTCAACCACGGTTTCGGCGGTATGCTGGTCAAGGTTTCCGGTTGGCTCATCGGCAAACAAAATTTTCGGCTCAGTCATAAATGCACGAGCCAAAGCAACGCGCTGCTGCTCACCGCCGGAAAGTTGCGCTGGAGAATGATGAATTCGATGTGAAAGCCCGACAGAGTCAAGCAAAGCGATCGCTCTTGCTGTGTCTTGCTCCTCTCCTTTTAGTAAGCACGGTAAGGTAACATTTTCGATTGCCGATAAACTCGGAATCAAGAGAAAGCTTTGAAATACAAACCCAATTGACTGGCTACGTATCGCAGCCCTAGCCTCATCATCTAAAGAAGACAATGCTTTACCCAGTAATTCAACTTCACCACTGGTTGGCGTATCTAAGCCAGCCAGTAATGTCATTAACGTCGATTTACCCGCGCCCGAAGTCCCGACAATCGCGATGCTTTCTCCCGCTTTTATTTCAAGGTTAATATCATCAAGGATTGTTAAATGCTCTTGATTGGTGGAAACTGTCTTTCCTAAAGAGATGGCTTTGATCACGGATGTTTGCATGCTACGACTTCTTTCCTTAATTCTCGCGTTAATAACGACCCTTCCGGTAAGTGCGACGACTTTACTGATTCTGGGTGATAGCCTCAGTGCAGGCTATCAGATGCCGATTGAAAAAGCTTGGCCTAGTTTATTACCAAATGTGATGGACAATAAAGGTAAATCATTGACGATTATAAACAGCAGTATTTCAGGCGATACCACTGGAAACGGGCTGGCACGCTTGCCGCAATTATTGGCTGAACACAATCCACAATACGTTATGATCGAACTAGGCGCTAATGACGGTTTACGGGGCTTCCCACCAGCGTTAATTTCCGCCAACCTCACCACTATCATCGACGCAATTAAAGCGGCCAATGCAACCCCTATTTTGATGCAAATTCACGTATTGCCCAATTATGGTAAGCGCTATACACAAGCTTTTTCTGACTTATACCCCAATGTTGCCAAGCAAAACAACATCACATTAATCCCTTTCTTCCTTGAACCAATATTACGTGATCACCCGCAATGGATGATGAATGATGGCTTACACCCAAAACCTGAAGCACAACCTTGGATCGCAGAATTTGTTTCTGATCAGTTAATAAACCATCTCTAATTGCCGTAGCTCAAGAAACAGCACTACGCTTTACGCTAAATTGAGTACTTAAGCTGTTGCTTTTGGAGAACTAAATGATAATTAAACCAGAAATATCAGGCGTCATCGCTCGCAGTGCACACCCTCTTGGCTGCGAAAAGGCCATCTTGAATCAAATCGAATATGTCAGACAAGCGGAGCCAATAACCAAAGGGCCAAAACGCGTACTAATTATTAGTGCATCTTCTGGTTTTGGCCTTGCTGCACGTATCGCACTGACGTTCGGGGGAGCTCAAGCGGATACAATCGGTGTTTCTTTTGAACGAGGCCCTTCTGAAAAGGGCGCTGGCAGCGCAGGATTTTATAATAACCTTTACTTTCGTGAACACGCGCAAAAAAACGGCAGAATTGCGATTAATATTGATGGTGATGCCTTTTCACCACAAACAAAAGAAAGCGTCATCGAAGCGATTGAAACCTACTTTGAAGGTGAAGTTGATTTAATTATTTATAGTGTTGCCAGTGGCCTGCGCCCTAACTATCAAACAGGCGAAATGTGGCGTTCAGCCATTAAACCGATTGGCCAGTCTGTAGCGGGCGCATCGGTTTCTCTTGAGCATGACCAATGGTTAGAGGCCGAATTAGAACCTGCAACTGAACAAGAAATTGATGGCACACTAAAAGTCATGGGCGGTGAAGATTGGGAAGCGTGGGTTGACTGCCTGATTAACGCAGAATCGATCGCGGAAGGCTGTAAAACAGTCGCATTCTCTTACATTGGTTCAGATCTGACTCACCCTATTTATCTTGATGGCACGCTTGGCCGAGCTAAAGTCGACCTACACCAAACCAGCCATTCACTTAACCTTAAACTCGCCAATTTCAGTGGTGGAGCCTACGCGAGCGTTTGTAAAGCCTTAGTCACCAAAGCAAGCGTGTTCATTCCAGGATTAACGCCTTATTTGATCGCGTTGTATAAAGTGATGAAGCAAAATGGCACTCATGAAGGGTGTATTGAGCAGATGCAACGACTGTTCACCACTAAGCTTTACGGTACCGATAAAGTACCCGTTGATGGCGAACGTTTGATCCGTATTGATGACCTTGAATTAGAGCCACAAACGCAAGCACAAGTGCACCAGTTAGTTGCAGCAATGAATGAAAGCAACTTCCAACAACTTGGCGATTACGCGGGTTTGAAGCAAGAGTTCTTGCAACTCAACGGTTTTGAGCTTCCCGGTGTCAATTATGATGAGAAAGTCAATCTTGAAGAGATTGTTGCAACCTACCATTGCCAAGCTGACAGCTTAATATAATCACGTCATCAACTCACTATACGCCATTAGCGTCTCAAATGTGAGAACCCTACAATTACCGCACAGCCCCCAGCATAAACTGGGGGCTTTTTTTGTTAAAGTAGCTTACAGATTACAAAAGGAAATTTCCGTCTATTATTAAAAGATGAGCATGGAGTGCGCAGTTTTGGCTTTAGCCAAAAAGGACTACCCAAATATGTCAAAAATCAATACTAATAATTTAGTCATCCCTGATGAGATGACCCAAAGTTGGCAAGATATTGTCAACTTACTTGCTGAGATCGTTTCAGTTCCTGCTGCGTTAATAATGCGAATTCATCCAGAGACCATTGAAGTTGTCTCTCGCAACGATAACACTGATCATCCGTATCATATTGGTGATAGTGAAAAACTTGGCCAAGGGCTTTATTGTGAATACGTTATCCAGCAACAACAAAAGCTGGAGGTACCTAACGCTCTTCATGATGCAAATTGGGATAACAACCCTGACATAAAACTGGGAATGGTGGCTTATTGCGGATTTCCTATCAACTGGCCCAATGGCAAACCCTTTGGCACTATTTGCGTGTTAGACACGCAAACAAAATCGTTAAATACCACTTACCAGAATCTTCTGCAAAGCTTTCGTGATTCTATTCAAGCCCAATTAGTCACTTTGTATCAAAATGAAAAATTAAGACTGCTCAATGACGAGCTAAAATCGCGAGTCAGAACTCGTACTCAAGATCTCGTCGACCTGAATTTTTCGTTAAATATGGAAATAGATAAACGACGGGCAGCGGAACAGAAAATCTTGTATCACCAACGCCATGACTTAGGCACCGGCTTTCTTAATCGCAACTCACTCGAATTTGAAGCCGATCAAATGATCAAAACACACCTCGAACAACCTGATTATCAAGCTGCCGCCATCCATATCGGCTTCACCAATGGTAAATTGCTACAAACTAAGCACGGTTACGGGGTATGGGAAAATATTCTGGTAAAATTTCGTGAACGATTAGGCCAAATGAGCCAATTTCATGTTAGAACCGCTAGACCAACCTCGACCGAATTGGTGATGTTAGTCCAATCAGAGCGGCTCACTGAGCATCTCAACGATTTATGCCAGCAACTGTTAACCGTAAGTCATTCTGAGTTTGTGGTTGAAGGCGAAAGCCATCACCTCCACAGCTACATAGGCATTAGTACCACAGACGATGCCACCTCTGGTCATCTCTTACTAAAATACGCCGCCGGCGCGATGCACTCGTGTAAAGATTCTGGCCATAAATACAGTTTCCATTCGCACGATATTTCTACGCTGCAAACCAATATTAATCAGTTGGAAAGCTATCTCTTGCAGGCCGTTCGTAGTGAAGACCTATTGCTCTACTTTCAGCCCAAAGTGTCACCCGTTAACCACAAATGGACTGGGGCTGAGGCGTTGTTACGCTGGCGTCATCCAATTCTTGGCGACGTTTCCAACGAAACATTAATCCATATGGCCGAACAAAATGGCCTAATTTTCGAAGTGGGTACTTTTGTTTTACGATCTGCGATTCAAAAAGCCGCCGAATGGGCAACCCATGTAAACGACTTCAAAATTGCGGTAAACATCTCCGCAGTACAATTGAAAAACCCGCATTTTGCTCAACAAATCGAAGAGCTGTTGATTGCCTATCAACTCCCTGCGGAATATCTTGAGCTGGAAGTCACAGAAAGCAGCTTAATTTCTGATGAAGTCATGGCAAAAAACTCACTACTCGCTCTACACCAGCTAGGAGTTACTTTGTCTTTGGACGATTTTGGAACCGGTTATTCATCGTTCAATTACTTGAAAAAATTTCCATTTGACGCCATCAAGGTTGATAAAAGTTTCATTCAACAATTCGATAATTGTGAAGAAGATAAAGAGATCGTGCGCTCTATCATTGCCGTTGCCAAGAAACTCAATCTCTCGGTCACCGTCGAGGGAATTGAGAACCAACGACATGAAGAGTTCATCATCGAAGAAGGCTGCGAATTTGGTCAAGGTTTCTATTACGGTAAACCCATGCCCTGTGATGAATTTGAAACAAACTTATTGGGTCAAAACTACTTTCAAGCAAGTTAAACCCACTTGCCTAAGCTGAAATACCCCAAACACGCCACTCAAAGGCGATAAAAAGGTTAAGATAGACCGCTTGCGCTTTACTCTCTGCCAAGCGGTTTCTATAATCCTCGCCTTTACCGACATTCCTAATGTGAGTTCTTTATGGATCAGCTAATCGCGACCCTAAAAAAAATCGAAAAACAGAACTACCGCGCGTATCAACAAATCAAAGGTCAGTACGACCTGACTGATTTCACGTTATTTGTTGATCATGTACAAGCTGACCCATTCGCTTCCGCATCACGTCTACGTGCTTTCCGCCCTTGGTCATTAACAGGCCTAGATTGGCTAAAAGAAAAATCACCGGCTTATCAAATTGCCGCGCGTGATTTTATTGCCCGTACTTTCGCAGACTTTGCCAAGCAAGAATCACACGTCAGTATCGCACTGCATGGCCAGACGGTACTTGACTCGACTGCCGTTGTTTTCACTGAAGAAGGTATTGAGTTGCGTTTCCGCGTCAACTTACCTGCAGAAGGTCGCTCAGTACTGGGCAAAAAAACCATCAACATTTTGACCTTCCATTTGCCTAAGTTTGTTCGCCGCGCGACCATTGCCCGCGAAATCGACATAGAAGCACTGGAACGCCACTGCCAAATCGTTGAAGACCAAGAAGCCATGCGCGCTCAATTAGAGCAGCATAATCTTATTGCCTTTGTTGGTAATGGCTCTATTCTGCCGCGCCTAGCGGGTAACTGCGATTTGCCAATGAAAGAGGCAGTCGAGTTTACCGCTCCAGAATCTTTGCAAGTAACATTAGAGACTCCAAACCAAGGCTCAATCGTTGGCCTTGGCATTCCTAAAGGTATTACGCTAATTGTTGGTGGTGGCTTCCATGGTAAGTCAACGCTACTGACAGCGATTGAACGCTCGATCTACAACCATATTCCAGGTGATGGTCGTGAACGCATCGTGACCAACCTTGATGCGATGAAGATTCGAGCTGAAGATGGACGCAGTGTGCACAACTTGAATCTTTCTAACTACATCAACCACCTACCAATGGGGAAAGATACCGCTAATTTCTCAACCCAAGATGCTTCAGGCTCAACGTCTCAAGCGGCATGGTTACAAGAATCGATTGAATCTGGTGCCCGTGGTTTGTTGATTGATGAAGATACTTCGGCAACCAACTTCATGATTCGTGACGAACGAATGCAAGCTCTGGTCAGTAAAGGGGCTGAGCCTATCACGCCACTGGTTGATCGTATTGGTCAATTGCGCTCTGAGCTCGATATTTCAACCATCGTCGTTATGGGTGGGTCTGGTGACTATCTGGATGTTGCAGATACTGTGATTCAAATGCACGACTACCAAGCGGTCGACGTCACAGAAAAAGCGCAGCAAGTGATTGCCCAGCATCCAACACAACGCTGTAACGAAAGTGAAAGCCCGCTTGAAACGTTCCCGCCTCGTGCACTTAACGGTGCCGCTTTGCAAGCCATCTTGCTTGACGGCAAGTTCCGCGTATCAGGCAAAGGTACTGAGTCACTGCGTTTTGGTAAAGAATTCGCTGACATTTCAGCCCTAGAGCAGCTTCAATCAAGCTCAGAAGTGAACGCGATCGGTTGGTTGTGGTTCCAATTGGCACAATTGCCAGGTTGGACAAACAATCCTGCCAAAGAAGTCGCACAGATGATTGTCGGTGAATGGCACCAGACGATGCCAAAACAGGGCGATCTAGCAAAACCTCGTGTGCTTGATGTTATGGCAGCCTTAAACCGTTTACGTAAAGCGCAGTTTAGAGCAGAGAAATAACGCTTTAGCGAATAAAATTAAAGCGCCTACTGGCGCTTTAATTTTATCTAACGGCGATATCAACACACTTTCTCGTCTTAAAGCGGAGCTACCCGCACAATTCAAACATCATGCTCTGAGTACATGCCAAGCTTCGCAAATAAGACGGAATTGGTCGCTGTTGCCACTTTGCCGATCGGGATGCCATTTTAACGCAAGTTTGCGCCATTTCTTCCGAACTTCACTATCACTCGCCCCTTCCTCTAACTCAAATAAACGCAGTGCTTTGACTCGATCTAACGTGCCGGTTCTGTCGGTGTTCTTGCCCACATACTCACGATATCGAGTCCAAAATTCATTCAGAAGGCGCTTAATCTCACCTTCTTCCGCTTCATAATTGCTCCATTGGGTATAGTAATCTCGCAGAGGATCTTGAAGGTCAATTTCATACTGCCTACCTTGATGGCAATTAGGGAGCAATGCAATATCCATTGCCTCTACTTGCACCCAACGTTCAGGATAGAGGGTATCTTGCAGCTGGTACAAGGCATTCATAATAAGAAAGTTTCTTTTAAACAAATCTTTATCTGGACGTGAATCTAGCGCTGGCATTAACCCTTTTTCGCTGAGATGTGCAGCCAAGATATGAACTTTCCAGCCAATCGGTTTTTTGCGCAAGATTTCTAATATTGGCCATAAAAGCGGGTTTTCTACTTCACCGAGTGTCGCTAGGCCATATTGCTCAGTCATAACGTCCTAATTAGAATGGCGTCTTTGTTCTAGATTGTAGTAGATTACCTCTGCTGTGAAGTTTGATTCAACCTCTATCGGTTTACTTTTTGCGACAGTTTGAAGCAAGTCCTCATCTTCTCTTTCATTGTTCGTCTTTACGCTTGCCAAGACTACATGTCTCTCCTATTCATAAAGAAAACACCGCACAAAACAACAATTGAACACTGTTTTATTTGGATGTATGCTTACATAAATAGGAAACGTCGGAAATCGCTTTAATCAGCGTGATGAATCACCAAATTAAAGCGTTAACTCGCGTCGGTCACGCAATCTAGCGCGATTATTGGATTCGTCAAAGCTCGATGGTGACCAATTTGAGGAGGAAAAAATGATAACTATAAGCCGTAATCCGGTCTTAACACTGCTTACGCTACTTTATACTCTGGTGTTTCTCTTTTCCGCCATAGAACCCGTATCACGGCCGGTGTGGTTTGCAGAAATCATTCCCGCGATTGGCGTCTTAGGACTCATTTGGTGGGTTACCCGCCATTATACCTTTTCAAATACCGCTTATATTCTGATGTTTGTCTGGCTAGTGCTGCACACCATCGGCTCCAAATATACCTTTGCAGAAGTGCCATTTGACTGGTTCAATCAATTAATCGGCTCTCATGAACGCAATCAGTTTGATCGTGTTGCCCATTATTCGATTGGCCTTTATGCCTACCCCATTGCCGAATACCTTATCCGACGCAACATTGTAGCCCGCCGCCAAAAATGAAATGCAAAACCGCTTAATGTGAGATTTGCATTTAGTCTCAAACTAAGCGGTTTCAAGTTTAAGCTTGTGGTGGAGTTGGATGAGGATTATTTTCTTTGATTTGAGATTCTAATTCGTTGATACGCTCACTCAGAATAAGAGCCTCTTCCGTTTTTCCTTGACGTACTTTGCGTGCATATTCAATTTCTAGTTTGTCTGTCAATTGTCTATACGAAGCTTCTCGTTTTGCATCGGTTGACGCATAGTCATGAAGATACTTGTTAGTTTCATTAGTGACCCAAACACCATTGGTACGCTCATCAAACTCGGTTAACGGCTTATCAGGTGTGAAGCCCTCTTTAATGGGCCCAAGTTCAGAGACCATTTCCGACTTAGTACAATCCGATTCGTCATAAATCATCGTGCCTTGATGGTCTTCGATATACTCTGAATCAATAGCCTTTCCGGATTCATCAAGAACTGCTACTACTGCAAAACCTTGCTTCGGTGGTAAAGGTTCTGATTCCAAAGCATCTTTTGGAATATGGTACAAGCCACCGCGATATTCCGCCTTGCACATTGAAAGCACTTCTAGCGTGGTTTTGTTTATCGGCCAGTATTTTTTAACTTTATCTTTCATCTCGACCTCTAAATACTAATCGCCATTGGGCGAGCAATGTTTCGAACACGGCCTCGAGCAAAGTCAGAGCTAATATTACCTTGCCCTGGGCCTGCCATACCCTCTGTATTAACCGCACCTGTCTGCGTTCCAAACTTAATCGTAATGACTTCTCTTGGATCTCCCGGAGCATCAAACTCAAACCCAAGAACTCGCAAATGAGCCGAGTCATTTAAGTTTGGTATTGCCATATTCTGACCATCGCCGTCCCCCATAAAGGCTGTTGATTTCTGCCAAGAGTTAATAACACGACCTGGGTCAGCTCCACGCCCTTGGTCAAGCACACGTAAAAATTCGCCACGAATCTCACCTGTATTGATAGTGCCGTCAGAGACTAAATGCGGATAGCGACGAGCCAAGCGCCAATAAACAGCAACAGGTAAATCAACGTTGATTTCCATCACTGCCCACTCTGGTGCTGTCGTGTGAAGCCACAAAAATGGCATTCCCGTAATATCTGCTTTGTAGTCAATCCACCAAAAAGGTGAGTTAATACTTTGCCATTCGATGTGACGGTTTGTTGGATCTGTTGGATTTTTCCCTACACAAGACATATTTGGACCTGCATACATTTGCATTGGGCGAACTTCTCCATCAATTATGCAAGTGCAAATATCACCAGTATGATAGGTTGTATCTTTGTTCCAAGGCTGCCATTGACTTGATTTGTTAGCGTTGATGATTGCAACTACGGCTTGACTCAAGTGATTAAATTTTTGAGGATCAAACTTTATCTCAGCTGCAAGTAACAAACTTTTGAATTCATCAATTTGTGCATTGAAATAATCTGCACCTGGATACGATGGACGAGCATCATTACCTGATTCTGTAAAGTAACCCGCATCACCAATAGGATTGTTCGCTGGTGGCTTTTCTGTTGTTTGAGATCCATTTTGCAGTGGATGCATTAGATGGTTTCCTCATAGTTATAGTCGTAGAACTTACCACCCATTTTGTATTTGTTCAGAGTGCACTCCAATACACGTGCATCATTGCTGATTAAAGGCGTCATTACGTTATCAAGGCAGGTCATGCGAACGTCAGGCATGCCAAGAACCGTAACCTTTAAAATGTGTCGCCAACGCTCTGGCCAGATTGGATAGGTACAAGAACGAAGGCAATGATGCGGAAATATCTCTTCCACTTTGATGGTAAAACCAAGGTCTTCAGCCAGCTTTTCAATTTGCCAAGTAGCAAGACCACCTTGCATTTTGTCTTTGGTCTCAACGGAATGACGACGCCACTCAATAGAGTCTAGTTGCCCTTCACACTCAGGCAAACCCAAATACTGTTCATACTCAGGTAGAAGTATATTGGCTTGTGAAGGCGTCATTTCTAACTGAATAGCATCGCACTGCAAATCAGTATCCGCTAGGGCTTTAGCGAAAGCGTTTAAGAGCTTCGTTTGACCTGCTTTCTTTTCTGTATTCCAGGCAAGCCCACGAGGCATTAACAGTGTTAATACCTCAAGCCATGCATCTGTACTTTGTGCCTTTAGACGATCCATTGTGGTTCTCCAAAGGTGATTAGCTCTTTCTCTTCGCTGGTGATGTTTTTATCTAATGTACAAGAGTAATCCTGTACGCCAGTGCTTATACCAATAGCCGTTCGCACCTGAGAGAGTGTGATAGTGCTAGCCGGATTAGAATAATTACGCTCTAGGTTCTTAAGACTTTGAACAACCGATTTGCGTGTTTGTTCATTATCTGGCGTGAGTTTAATCTGCAGTTGAACGACCTTTAAACGCAGTTTAAACGGTACTAGCTCAATACCACCTGGTCGTCCGACTTCAATGCCTGTCGCTGGGTCTGGATGACAGTAAATGTATTTATCTACCTCATCCTGTTTAGCGTCGGTTGGAATGATGTCTGTTAGATTGTCGCACACGAACGTTAAACCCATTGTGCTTCCACCTTGATAAGCGTCATACGCCCACGCACGGGTGACTTCTGACACCTCCAGAGCCCACGCTTTGTAATCGTGAACAGCGCCGCCCATTAGTGGATTTTGCTTACGGAAATAGAGACGACCTAGCAGCTCATTTAACGGCTCTAAATCTGCACCACCATCAAGGCTTTCGATTGTGGCTTTGCTTTCTAATCCAGCGATAGGGTTAACTAAAGTAAGCTCTTGAGCTTCACCAGCTAAGTTGCCCGCACGGCCTGTCGTTTTACACTGAATCGTGAAGCGAACTGTACCTTGATTCGATTGCTCTGCTTCAGTGACTATGTAACGTAATCCATTAGCATGCTGCAGCAGGATATCGCTTTGAGCGATTTGGCTTACCTGCCCATTAACAATCGCAATACCATTTGCCTTTTTAGCAAGTTTACGTGGTACGCCTTCATAAGCAGCACGCTCGACAATTGTTTGTTCGTCAGATTGGCTAATTGGCACGATTTGTTTACTTAGCCAATCAATATGGTCATGGGTATCACGTTTAGCTGCAGCAACAGCAAACGCAACGGCACGTTCTACGCCAATAGGCGGTAATTGGCTGACGTCGAGTTCTGTTGCAATATCGCTTTCAACCTGACGCACGATTTCTCGGAGTGACTGTGATTTGTAGGCCATAGTTAAAACTCTTCTTTCATTGTGTGTTCCCAGCGAAGTGCTGCTTCATAACTTATCGTGCTGCCATCTGGCTTTTGAATTTTGATGTACATCGAGATTTGATGACCACCAGTTCTGGCAGTGGTGACGCTGTACGTCTTAGCATAGCCATAAGTAACTAGTGGCTTTAAAGCTTCGGTAGCGTAATCTTTGATGCGATTCTTAGTCTCATTGGTGACTTTCTCTCGATAAACTAACCACAAACGGCTTCCCCATTCGAATTCTGAATAGGTGTTACCTGGCCAACCGCGTTTATCAGTCGATTGGGTCGGTAATACATCAGAATTTTTGGCTCTCGCATCAGTAAACAGCATCAAAATAACCAGACTGCTCATGCCATCATCTTCAGCCAATTTGCCTTGTGATAGGTCGTAAGCTGTGCCGTATTGAGTCCAAACCACTTTAATCATTCTGAGACTCCGTTAGGTCGTTTCGTTTGCAATGTCGCACCGTTATCCGTGTAATCGTGGTCGTGTGTTACGACATCGATATCACCAAACTTACCGCCTTTCTCGCCTTCCACTTTGCCTTTTACTAATAGGTTTTTGCCTATCTCGACATCTTGGGAAAAGGTGGCTTTGGGTGTCTCCACGATGACTTGCTCTGTTGCAACCAACTTGATGCGTTTTACGGTTACCGTTAGTTCGTCACCAATGGCTTCCAGTACGCCGTTTTCAGTCAAACGAAAGTAATGACCGTCTAGGTGATACAGCGCCGAATCACCGCGTTTACCGCCTTTTAAACGCACGTCTTTATCTTCTGCGCAAAGCACAACACGATGGGATGAATTGCCATTCAACTCAGCAATAAGAACATCACAATTCTCCGGCGGTACGGATGAAAACCCGTATTGCTGCATGCGTGGCACATCATCAAGGACATCACCATAAACTGTGCGCACCTGGATAACCTGTCTAGCGACTTCATCTTTAATCGCCAGTGCGACACCACGGGTTATCATGTTGGCAACAACACGTCTTAAGCGCTTTAAGGCGTCCATGGAAAATCTCCCTGGCTTTGTGGTTTCTCGATAGGAACTTCTAATGCTTCTGGGTAAGCCATAGTTAAAACCGTGGCTCGACCGTTGTCGTCTTCTGAATACAGAAAACCGCTAATCAACATGTCATCATCGATGGTCTGGATAGGGTCAACAACTCGAACAAGACGATTCATGGGCCAGAGTTCACCGCTAAAATCGATACCCATTCGCCAGCCCGATACCGTTATTTCACTGGTATTGGCTTGTGCTTCGGTGTGTTTGATATGCCACTGACCACGAAGGCTTGCACCGGCAACCGTAAACGGCTCTTCCATCAACACGATTAATGGACGATAGCGCTTCACTCGTTCGTTTTTTCAGTGACCGACTGGTTACCCGATTGCGCCAACGTAAACTCGCCACCGATACCGGAATCACCTTTGACGGTAATGTCACTATGAGAGCCTTGCATCGAGAAACGTCCACGCGCAGCGCGAATGTTTATGCCGGTTTCCAGCTTTACAGATAGGCGTTTTTTGCTTGCAGTCGTGATGACTAAATTGCCATAAGCATTTGAAGTCAACAGAACACCACGCTGGCGAGCAAGACGATCGAGAAAGTTAAAGACCGTTTCACCATGCTCCACACGAACCACACTAAAAGCTTCACCGATACTCGTTTCAACCACGACATCGATACCAAAGGGCTTACAAACATCTACAGCAATCTGTGTAAGCGTCGAGTTCTTCCACTCACCAGAGGGATGGATAAGCGAGCACTCAACCAAATCGATAGTCTTGTCATGGCACACCAACTCATAACGCACTTCTTTGCCGTCATAACTTGGGACAAATTCCGTAATGTAGCCGGTAGCCACTCGGTCATTACCAATCTCGATAACAACCGGCTCGCCCTCATCCATGATGAGCTTTCGTGCTTGGTTCCACTCTTTGGTGACACTTAATCGAGTCTCACCAACGACGTTCTTAAGTGAGCGTTGAATGCGAACGCTAGTCCAACCCTCAATGGCTTTATTACGTACTTTTGCGACGACTCTATCCACGTTTCACCACCTCAACTTGATGATGTACTGTGATAAATGACGGACGTGAAAGCTTGTTGCGTTTAATGATTTGATTGCGCTGCTCTGTATCTCCGGTCTGTTGATAAGCAAGCAAAGCAACTGGAATAAGATTGCGAGGACTGATAACCACAACATTAGGCAGCTGACGAATACGCTCAGACAAATCTTTTGCTGCTGCAGTGCGAAGTACCCGCAGCGAACGCCAGCTCAATCGGTTACCCGACTCGATAGCGTTCTCTGCTAAATCATTCAGCTGATTGTTCAGTGTTTCTGAGGCATCTTTCGCTTGTTCACTATCACTAAAACCTCCATCTTCACCTGTTACCGGTGCGGCAACGATAGCGTCCACCTTCGCAATCACCGCTGCAGTTTGCAGTGTTTGATAAGTCAGCTCTTGCGTCTTTGCCTGGTCGCTATTCCATGTTGGATTATATGCCTCTGACATACCTTTCCAGCGATTCGACATTTGGTCGTAAACCTCAAGTGATTGCGGCATTTCTGTTACAAGGTTACCGACATCTTGAACAAGGTTTGTCACTTCACGCATCAACTCACCAGGATAAGCCAGCAAACTAGAGACTGAATACTTGGCATGTTCAAGGCGATCAACCCATTGACCAATCTCTTTGGGTAATCCAGGTAAATCAGCAACAAAGTTATCTAAGTCATTAAGGGCGTTATCAATGCTTTCACCTAGCGTTAATTCTTGCTCAGGTGTGAGCTCTTGCGTTTGCTCTTCAAAGTGAGTGAGGTTCGCTTCTTTGGCTTGGTCTGATTTCTCACACGTATCGTTCTGGCTATCAACGCGCTCGATAGTGAAATCATTACCTGCAGCGTAAATCTGAAAGCTGACACGAGCGATATTGAATTCATCGTTATTGAACTCATAATCCACTTCGCCCACTTGCACTTGTAGAATGCCAAACCAAGGGTGTACAAGTTCACCAGGACCAGCGACATTTAATGCCGCCACGAGGCTTTCAAACTCTTGCTCTGCCGCTGGACCAACAAACACAGCACGAATGGTTTCGTTATTCAGCACGCCGCCGTTATCTTCAGCAAAACCGCCATCACGTTTAGGATACTCGTGAGCAATGGCTCTGCGACCAGACTTGCCTTTTACGCTCTCAAGAGGAAAGGACACACCGCGAAAAGAAGCTTCAAGGCGTTCGATATCTTCGCTCATTTAGTCCTCCATCGTTGCACCAGGCAACTGACTAATATCGATGCCCACTTTAGGCGGGCGACCATCGTGATAAGTGTTTACGCTGACGCGCAGTTTGCCGCCGTAATCAGGGTAATTCGTTTGCATTGGTTGCTGACCATAGTTGCCAGCTAAATAGCTAAACTGTGGATTGATAACGTCTTCGTATTTATTGGTTGGCTCTGATTTCGGGAATAGATCGCCCAGCGTGGTATTTTTCGCCCATTTATCAAATGAGGTGTCACCAATCAAAGAATCAAGAGCGAGGTCTGTCAGCTCATAACCGGCATATAGCAAGCCCGCTTTCTCAGCAATGCCGCCAAGCTTAGAACCTGCAGAACCTTTGTCATGACCAGTGTCATGTTTACCGCTCTTATCTGGCAGAGATGATTGCGTTGAAAAACTTGCGCCCATATTTGTGACAAAGACTGGCATTACGCCTAGACCATAGCCCATGTCATTTCCGGTTTGACCTTGGCCACCTTTTTTGCCGAATACCACTTTTAGATCTTTCGCTACGCCTAATGCTTTACGGGCGACTAGCAGAGTCCCTACCGTGTATGCGATGTATTTACCCGTTTGCATCCAGTTATCAACGGCTTCTTTATCAAGAGAATTAACCGCATCAGCCAACTTTTGCATGGGCTCAGCAAGTTCATTGCGAGCAAGGTTATCAAGTGCAGTCGCTAAGCTCTGGAAAGCAGCACGGGAATCTTCAGCGACTTTTTGTGCGTCAGCCATGGTCGTTGTGCCATCACCGTCTACTTGCATAAATTGGTCAAAGCTTTTTACTTCTCCGTCTTTTAAATAACCTGACCGCAAAGCATTCACAACTTTGAGCGCTTCAGATTCAAGACCAATCCAGGCGAGTACATCACTGATTGTTTTACCTGCGTTCTTTGCTGCTTCTCCGCCTTTAGTCAAAATATCAGAAGCGATGTCCGGCATTGGACGCATTATTTCAACACCTTTTTTAAGCTGTTCTGGGTCAAAAATATCAACCCCTAGTTGATTCAGTTTCTTACGCTTTTCGGCGCTCAAAGTGACGTCACGAATAAAAGCCGAAAATGAGGTGACCGCTTGTGATTCCGAACCTGTTGCACCATTAATGACCTGCATAGCCGCGCCGAGCTCTCGAACGGCTTCTAAGCCCGTTCGACCTGTGGCGGCATAGGCTGCAAAAATCTCATTACCATGCTGGGCTAAATGTTGGAGGGTGAAGGCTCCACTCTTACCTTGCATATTCAAAATATCGATGGCTTGAAGCATCTCTTCTTGAGTTTCTAGCCCCATTTTTTTGAGGTTAGTAAATACTGAACCAACAGATGCGCCATCCGCACCGGTTGCTTGGATAACCATGGATATATTGCGTTTGTTATTTAGTGCGAAATCGAGATCACCAATTTTCTCCATGATGACCTCAATACCAGAGAGAGCTTCATATGGGTCAATCCGAAATTCGCGGCTCGCCCCTTCAATATCGGCATAGAGTTCTTTGGTTTGAACCCTGGTTAAATTGGCGGCGACAGAAAGACGAGATAACCGGCGATCGAGTGTCATCATTCGATTGGCAACTGCGCCGCCAGCGACAGCAGCCACAAGTCCAGCGTAGCGGTTTTCTACGCTGC
>NZ_AFWF01000256.1 GCF_000222605.1 Vibrio ichthyoenteri ATCC 700023
CCACAAACGGCACCGACACGTCAGCCGATTTATCCCCCACCGTTGCCGTCACCTTATTGCTACCGGCACTGGTCGAAGTGATCACCGCTGTCGCGATCCCGTTGACATCCGTCTTTCCTTCATTCACCGCAGAGACCGTGGCCCCTTTTGTTACGGAGCTAAAGGTCACTAGGATCCCTTCAATCGCGTTGCCGTTCACATCGAGCACGGTCGACGTCAGGTCGTGAAGACCGTTGTTGTCGGCAATCACGCCGGACTTATCATCGCCCTTAAGCTTGATAGTTGGGTGCGCCGCATCAGCAGTGAACGTTAATGGAACAGAGAGAGTTTTGTTTGGAGTTAAAATTTTTAATATTGCTTTTTCAGCGATGGTCTCCGTAACCATAACGCTAATTTTGCCTAGGTCATCGGTTTTCCCATCTACGATTGAAGCTCTTTCACCTTTTGATGATGAAGTATCAAAATGAACAGCTACGTCTGCTAACGCCCGTTCCTCTTTATTTTTAAGTATCGCTGTTACTACATAAGCTTGTTTTCCATCAGCAACAACCGGAGTCAATGGATCGCTACCGTCTGCATGCGCGATTTCTGTCGTAATTCCTTCTACCGTATCTGGCACCACATGGATAATCACCGAGGTTTTTATAACTTGGTCATTAATTAGTTTTACCACTATCGATAAACCATAGTCATTCTCGGCTGAGGTCCGATACAACGGGGCAATAAACTGTGTATGAGCCAGTAATGTTGATCTTTGGATAAAGTCTTTCGCATTGCCTTCAAACTTGATGTCAACAATATTTGATTCATCTCCATCAATTGATAGCCATTGACCTAGTTCAATCAATTGCCCTTCTTGAATGTCGTAATTTTTCGATTTAAACGACACATTAAAGGCCACTTGCTTCTTGCGGTATTCGAGACGAATATTGTGGTCCCGTTCAACTAAATCAAACATTTGAGTATCTAATGATTTACTTAGAGCAACTTGAGACGAATCTAATTGTTGCTGCAGTGGAACACCAAAGCGATAACTCGCATTAGCGCCAACATGTAAGCCATTGATACCTCCTTTTTCATGCGTATAACCCGTATTAAATGAAAGCAATGGAATCGGCGTGTAGATAACATCTGTATCTATTTGATAGGGGTTACTGACAGGATCATCGCCATTTGATACTTCAACATTTTCTCCAAAATATTGTTTATAAGTTGAAGATAGAGACAACGATGGGTATTGCGCAAGATACCCCGTAAAATGAAAGTCTATACCTTGAGCAGGTCTTTCTTCTAATTTTATTTTATCCATTGAATCAAATATTTCAGGACTATCCTTCCAGTCAGATAATGGAAAATAGTAGTTGCTCGATAGCTTAATGAAGTCTCGAGCATATTCTACGCCTATACTGGCTCTTTGATGAAAACGAGTCATATCGTAATCATAGAATGCATTTAGGCCATATAATGAATCTTCACCTTTAGCGCGATAACCAACACCAATATGAGCAAAGTCTCTACCATTGTAGTAACCGTCATCATTTAGAACAAAACCTGGCTGTACAAACCAAGTAGAAGAAGCTATTCCATTTTTGTTAGTCATAATTGGCATAAGTAAATCTAATTCACTTGATTTCAAATGAAATTCTGAATCAAAATCAACTTTAACTTTCGCAGTCCCGTATTGAGACAACCAATCTCGTGCATGAGTCTCGGTATAACGCTCTGCCTCGGAACGTGCATAATCCAGCATTTTTTCTTCAATAGATGTGCCATTATCAATATCAATGAGTGTTTGTGCGGCCAGCGATAACTCATCTGAATAATAAAATGACTTCGGTTGATTTTCATTCAAATCACTTTTATCTAATACATCTTTATTTTTATCTATTTTCAATGTTGGTAACATAAATGTAGATAATTGACGACTAGCTTTTGGATTATTTATGAGCGAAATGCTACCATCGTTAAAATATATAGGGAAATTATCTATACCTTCTTTCGTTAATGCTTTGCTATAGCCAACCACAAGCCCAGACTCAATTGGTCCAACGATGACACGGTGTTGACCAAGCTGCCAAGGTGCAACTGAGTCAATAACTTTCACTTCCAAAGCGGGGGATAAATGCTTAACGCAGTAAATAACATTATCAACCCACTTTAGGTTCGGTTTAATTCCAGAGTAAATATGAAGATAAATTGGATATTTGAAGGTTGATTCTGTTGTGCCCTCTAAGTTAGGAGAAAAGTGCATACCACTCAAACTGCCTGAACCTGAATAGGAAAGCAATGGATAAGCATAAACCACTGGAGAAATTACTAACGAACACAACTGCAGCATTAGTAGTAGACAACTAATAATTTTATTCATAAAAACAAAACCATTGACCAAAAATAGACGACAAAATAGAAAAACTACCTGGTAAATTTCATCATATATTTGCGAAAGCTTTTAAAAGTTAATGGAATAAAAGTAACCCCTACTAACAAAGCAAAGGGCCAGTTTAAACCGAAACACAAATAACAACTCATCGTAACAAATGGTATTACTATCAGTGTCGGCAAAAGGAACATCACCACAAAAGAAAAAAACAAACTAAAAACTAAGCTTCTTGTATAAAAAAACGCACATTCAGCGATACAAAAAAATGAAATAAGATAATAGTTAAAAAGCAATAAAACTATAGCAATTCCATTCACTTCACTTCTAGACATGCATTACCTTTCCTACTTGGGTATAATGTAAAACCGTCAAGAAAACTAATGCTTTTTACGCACCTTAGCTCTAACTTTTTCAAAACACATGAATCTATACACGTTATTTTGAATGAACAATATATATGGGTATCTATTGAGATATCCGTTTTCAAAAAATCTTCTACTGACGAAACTTGAGAAGCATAAAAAACCTTACGCATAACCATAAAACACCTAACACACTCATCACCAAAATCCCTACATATAAAACCAACCTCAATCCGTGATATCTATACCATTAACCACAACAATAAAAACACAAAGAAATAATTTTCTATCTTATAGGTAGTTTTTTTTAATCACTCCCCGTCATCTATAAAAAGTCCGATTAGTTTTACAAATAGTCCGAAAAAAAACGCCCTATGACTTTCCCATGACATTAAGCTCACACAACCATGAAAAACCAAAAATGGAACATATGATTTCAATATTTGAACTGGAATTCAGGTAACTAAATGGAAATAAAAATAGTATCTAAGATAGAAAAAACCATTCCAATAAGACAACTATCAAAAAAAGCGGGTTTTAATTTCTTGCTCTACCATATTCAACCACTCATACCTACGACGATACATGGCTCGCTTAGGTCGTGAAATTAGGCTAATATCTCTTTGTTCATAAACAATCGGTAAAGAGTAAAAGTAATCATCGAAATCCTTGCCTCCTAATTCCAACCAATGTTGATTTAGATCGGTTTTTACTCTTCCTTTGCTATATCGTATAGACTGATAAGAATGTCGGTCATTTTTTATTGCCAAAATTCTTGTCACCCCCCAATAAGTCCCGAGAATCGTAACTAATTTGATCATCAGATCCTTTGGTCGTAACCCATGAAGGGATTTTGTGAGTTTTTTTACTTTATCATTATTTACTTGATTGCTCTTAGGCCCTTGCAATCCACCTATCACTAATTCCCTTTGACTCGATATCTCTCTCAATGAGAATGTAAGCGAGTAAAATCTAGAGTCCTCATCATTAAATAGTGTCAACACCAACTCTCCCTCTTTTCCATAATAACTCGGTGCCAACTTTATGCCATACACTACATCTTCAATTTCGAATGAGGCAAGATCAAATCCATCGGAAAAATAAATACTATCACTTAATTTTTTATGAAAGTGATTGTCAATAAAATTGTAGTGTTCAACTAAAAACACAGCACGTTCTAAAGATGAGTAACCATTAGTTATATACGGTTTATATGGCTTATCTATCAAAAAACCATTGCTTGAGAATTTAACAAGAATACTCTTATCAATATTTTCAAACATCATCAAAAACGATTTATAGTAAAATAAACTTCGACAGACAAACTTACATTCGTACATAATCCTAGTTCTACGAGAAGGGTATTTAGAACTAATGACTTTGGAAAAAAATAAAATTTCCTTAAAACAAAATATTGGATTAACTGACATCGATATCACCACCATATATAACAGATGTAAATTGGAGTAAACAATGTGTGTCAGGAATGATATTTTTAGAAATTAATTTTATTTATCGACATTATTTAAAAGTAAAATTGAAATATAACAACTTGCTAAATGTTACGAAAAAAACAAATAAAAAGTCCGATTTTGTTAAAACCATGACCTTATAATCACAAAGAATTTACGTATCGAATTTTTATAACATCAACATTGGAAAATAACATTTCGATAAATCCAACTAAAGATAACAAAACCGAACTTCAAAAAGCTATGCAGCCGATATTTTTACACAGTTAAAGATAATAATAATCATTTTAACTCTTCTACCACCAAATCAATAAAGCGACGTACCTTGGTCGACATATGTTTACGGCTTGGGTAGACCAAACACATCTCAATTTTATGCACCGGAAAATCGGTAAATAACTCAACCAATTCACCTCGCTCAATGCTGTCTAGCACCAGCGCTTCAGGCAAACGACAGATACCTTGCCCTAAGGTACTTAAACTAAGCGACATTTCTGGGCTGTTGGTCGTCATCACTCCACTCACCTCGATGCGTAATAAAGAACCATCATGATCAATGTAGTTCCACACATAAGGCTGTTTATGATTGCTGTAACAGATCATTTTATGTTTGCTAAGATCACTCGGATGTTTGGGCATGCCATGCCTTCCTATATAGCTAGGAGAAGCAACAGTGCGAGTGCAAGAGCGTTGGACAAGACGACTAATCAAACTAGAGTCAGCAGCGCTAGACGATGAACGCAGCACCACATCGTAGCCTTCGCCAATCAAATCCACTTTATGATCGCTAGCAAACACTTCTACTTTTACCTTAGGGTAAAGCTGCATGTATTTGGCCAATACAGGACTAAGTTGAGCAGCACCAAAATTAACGGGGCAACTGATCTTCAAGACTCCTGTGGGCTCTTGTTGCTGGCCACTGATCGCCAATTCAAGCTCTTGCGCACTTTCTATCAGTTGCTTACTGTGCTGAAAATAGTGCTGCCCTTCCGGTGTTAAGCTTAATGTGCGCGTTGTCCGATGCAGCAAACGCACGCCTAATCGTTCTTCAAGCTTGTTAATCTCTTTGCTGATAAACGAAGTCGAGTGGCCGGTCGTATTGGCGGCATTGGTAAAAATCCCCTGCTCAACCACCGTGGTAAAAATCACCATACCATCGAGTAAGTTCGTATCTGAAAGGCTCATCTTTCACCTCATTACAAGTCATATGGAAATAATAATTACACATTTACCCTATTAATCAAAATATGGAATCAAACTAAACTCTCTCCATCAAACGAATTAAGCAAAAGCATTAATTAAAGAATCGAGGAAGAAACTATGAAAGTTTTAGCATTTGGCGCTAGCAACAACAAAAACTCAATCAACCAGCAATTAGCTCACTACGCAGCAAAGCAAGTACCAAATGCTGAAGTGACCATGTTAGATATCCACCAGCTTGAAATGCCAATCTTTAGCGATGAGCGTGAAAAAGAACTAGGTCAACCAGAGCAAGCCAAGCAATTTTTCCAAGCGATCAGCGATGCTGACCTGATTGTTATTTCGTTTGCTGAGCACAACGGCTCTTACACCGCGGCATACAAAAATGTTTTCGACTGGACAACTCGTATCGACATGAAAGTATTCCAAGGTAAACCCGTTATCATGCTGGCAACGTCTCCAGGCCCTGGTGGCGCAGGTAGCGTACTAGCCGCTGCATCAGGCTCTGCGCCTTACTTTGCCGCAGATGTAAAGGCGAGCATCTCTTTGCCAAGCTTCTACGACAACTTCGACATGGAAACAGCACAGGTGACCTCTGAAGAATTTAATCGCCAACTGTTGGATGCGATTGAAACACTATAATCTGCACTAAAATACGACATTTGCCTTAGTATTTATGCACAATAAAAATGCCCGTTAAGTCGAACTTAGCGGGCATTTCTGGCTTTGAAAGCTCTTATCCCTGTCAGGGTTACTTTTTCACACACATCACATGATAAATGCCATCTTCAACCTCAGTGCCTTCGGTTTCATGTTCAAAACCGGGGAACTCTTTATCCCAAACTTCCAAGCTGCGTAGATAGGTAATTTGCGGACTGTTACTATCGCCAAAGCTTTCACCTGACATCAGCATAGGAATGCCCGGTGGGTATGGAATAACGGCGTTGGCTGATACGCGACCCTGTAGTTGGGTCGATGGCACCATCTCCACATTGTTTTCAACAATAGATTCGAACGCCGCGCGTGGGGTCATTACCGCTTCTGGTAATGTCGAATATGCTGCGTTGAGTTTGTCTGACGGGGTGTGCTGTTTAAGGTAATTAAACATTTTAACACTCAAGTCTTTCATTCCCATTTCGCCATACATATCAGGGTAATTTTCCACTAACTCTGGCAATACATTTTTCAATGGGGTGTTTTGGTCGTGATGCTGCTTGAAATGCAGCAAAGTATTAACCAATGTCGCCCACTTACCCTTGGTGATCCCCATAGAGAAGAGGAACATCACTTGGAAATCGGTAGTACGTGTTGGCACAATGCCATAACGGGTGAGGAATTGAGTCACCAACGCCGCTGGCACACCAGTATCGAGTAAGGTCCCGTCATCACCCATACCCGGAGCAAGAATACTGACCTTAATCGGATCAAGCATGCACCAACCTTCAGGCATATCTTTAAAGCCATGCCATTCGTCGCCCGGTTTCATTACCCAAAAATCTTGCGTCGAGGCAAGTAACTGCGGATCAGCCTCTTCAAATGGGACTTTTTCACCGGTATTAGGATCAGTAAAGGTTTCCGCATTCCACGGTTTAAAGAACCAATCGCCATCTTGTTCAAACTCACGATACAAACGCCCCATCGCTTGACGATAGTCAACCGCTTCATGAATCACCTCTTGGGTGAGTGAGTAACCACGGTTGCCCGACATTTGTGATACGGCAATATCGTTCGAGGCACTAATTGCATATAACGGTGAGGTGGTCGCATGCATCATGTAAGATTGATTAAAACGCTGGAAATCAATCGCATCTTTGCCATGACGAACATGAATATACGAAGCTTGCGATAAAGCATTGAGTAACTTGTGCGTCGAGTGAGTGGCAAATACGGTTGGCTCATCTTCGCTCTCGGTAGGCTCACCTCGCATCGCAAAGTGGTCGGTATAAATAGGATTAAAACGCGCATAGCCATACCAAGCTTCATCAAAGTGAATGCGGTTGCTGCTTTTACCAAGGATTTCCTGCGCACGCTTAGCGTTGTAACACAACCCATCATAAGTACAGTTAGTGATCACCGCATAGACCGGATCTTGATTGGCAAAATCTTTAGTTAATGGCCCTTCGGCGGCACGTTGTTTCAGCGCCGCTTGCTCCATCTGATCTGGATAAATAGGGCCAATGATGCCGTAACGGTTGCGGGTTGGCAGCATATAAACTGGGCGGGCTCCAGTCAGCATCAAACCTTGCTCGATCGATTTGTGGCAGTTGCGATCGCAAATCGCGAGGCTATTTTCCTTCATACACACTTGCATGATGGTGCGGTTTGCCCCTGAGGTCCCTGTCACCAATGAGTAGGATTTGTCTGCGCCAAAGACCTTAGCAGCAAAGGCCTCGCTATCACCAAAATAGCCGGTGTGATCAAGTAGCGAGCCGAGCGAGCCACGTTCGATACCCATATCAGAACGGAAAAGGGCTTCTCCATAATGTTGATAGAAACGCTGCCCTGCCGGGGTTTTAGTGAAACCAACCCCACCTTGGTGCCCCGGCGCCGCCCATGAATATTCATGCACGTCATCGTATTTGATCATCGCCGCCATCAATGGTGGCAACAGTTGATCACGATAACGCTCCATTGCTGCAACTGCGCGACCAACGATGAAGTCGGGTGTATCTTCAATAATCCACACGAACTCATCAACCCGAGACATCAGATCACGGCTTACTGATAAGGTGATTTTTTTTCTTTCGGCTAAAAGAAAGACCGGCACGCCTTGCTGGCGACGATTGAGCTTATCAATCAATTTAAAGAATTTTTCGTTTTCATCGGCTTGTCGCCCCGTCATTTGCGAGGTCAACATAAAGCAATCTACCGGTGTATTGGCATTGAAAATCGAGTAACAGTCATCAAATGACGTGGCAATCGTCACCTCAACACTTTCATTGGCAAATTCATCAATCAATCGATTAAGCGCATTTTCAATCACGCCCGCCTTAACGGTATCGTTAAAAATCAACGCGTGTTTTTTCTTACCGTACTTCCTCATAGCTATCATACCTTCTCTTTAATTCGTTCATTATTGGATTGGTAATAACCTATCGTTGTGAATTTATCCCTATGTCCCTGAAACAGGTTTGGCATCTCGACTGGCAATAAAGCCATAGAAAAAGTAGCCAACCAAGGTGATGAGCGTGCCGTAGAATATCGACTCTTGTCCGGTCGCGTATGCGCCGTAGATGCTATAAAGCACCGCAACTGAACCAACAAAGATGGAAACTTTATATTCTGATTCACCCACATTCGCTTGGCGCAATATCACACCTAATGCCGTCAAAGAAAGGATGTATGGCACCATATTGATGAATACTGCGAGGTCCACCAGTACATTAAACTGCTTAATCAACGTAGGCGAAATGGTCATGACAGCCAGAACAATCTCCAGCGCTAGCATGATCAACATACCTTTCACTGGGGCATCAAAGCGGTTTACATCACTGAATATTTTGGGGAAAAGTTTGAGTTCAGCAGCAGCTTTAGAGACTTGTGCATTGGTAAATTGCCAACCGAGCAATGAGCCAATACAGGCGACCACGGCCATTGCAGTAATGATTTGGCCGATGGTTGGATCAAACATCTCGGCAAAAACCAAACCAAATGGCGCGTCTGATTTGGCCAACTCAGCATTCGGTACGATACCCTGTATCACTGTTGTGGAAGCAATGTAGGTCACGGCGGAAAAAACGGTGGCAAGCATACAGGCCAGTGGCACATTACGTTTAGGGTTCTCTACTGCGCCAGAGTTGGCACCCGCAGACTCGATACCAAGAAAGGCCCATAGCGTCAGAGCAATCCCCGAAGACATCGCAGTCGAAATTGAAACATTATTAGGGTTCCATGCCTCAGCGAAAATCTTGCTATCAAACCAAAACCAACCAATAACCGAAACACCAAGCACAGGAATGATGACTCCCCACACCGTAATTGCCGAGATACGGCCAGTGATTTTGGCACCACGCATGTTGGCCAAAAGTGTCACCACTAAAACCACGACAACACCCACAAAGGTGTGAATTGAGCTTTGTTTAAGCCAAGGAATAAATGATTCTAAGTAGCCCACCGACGTCACGGCAATGGCCACGGCACTGATCACCAGGCAGACGTAATAGGTATAGGACGCGATGAAAAAACTGGATTTTGCATGCGCCCGCTGCGCATACGCAGACATCCCGCCATCTTCAAGACAATACATACCGCATTTAGCAAAAGAATAGGCAATACAAAGTGCCCCAACGGCAGTGATCCCCCATGCGAGTAGCGCAATCCCTCCCGTTTGCGCAAGGCTCGAGGGCAGAAGAATGATCCCGGACCCCATCATGTTAACTGTCACTATGGTCGTCAGCCCCATTAGCCCCATTTTATTGCTCATAAAACCTCACCCTTTACTTATACAACGCTCACCAACGCGAGGGCTGCAAATTCAGTGCTACCGTAAATATGAAAAATGATGCTGACTACGATGCTTTCCATCCAGACCACGTAATGTATCTACGGATACTTTCGTCAATAGTCGATGCCTGTAAGCATAGTCATGTAAATACAGTTAGGTAAATTTTGTTTCAATAATAATTGTCGAGCGAAACTACCCATATCGAACCGTCATTGATAAGGTATTAACAAGCTAAACTGACCGACAACACTTTACCGAATCGCGCTAGAGTTAACTCACGCGACGCACCGGTCACATCGAGCAATTTGCTGGTTTTTACCGCACATATATCAAGCCAACGTCAGGTTTTTAGCCAAATCTAGGTTGCTGATTGATTGATCGTTTCAACAGGCGTATTTAGACACTTTTGTCCGTGGGAGTTTTGAGTGGAACACATCAACGAATTACTCAATGTCATGTCACCGGTACTAGAACAGTACGGCTATTTGGCCTTAATTATTAGTATTTTCCTAGAAGGTGTTGGTATTCCGATGCCTGGTCAATCGCTGATGATCGCAGCATCGATAATGGCGTCACGTGGCGTGATGAATTTGCCCGCTGTCATGCTGACTTCTTGGTTAGCTTGTTTTATCGGTAACAGTTGTGGCTATTTAATAGGTTATTATTTTGAAGGGTGGCTAGATAAAAAAGGCTATATCTCGGGGCAAAAAATGCAAAAGATGCAGTCGGCAATTCAAAAGTATGGGCCGATTTGTTTGGTTGTAAGCCGTTTTATTGAGGGGATGAAACAATTTATGCCATTGGCTTGCGGTATTGCCAAAATGCCTCGCCGTGAATTTATCTGGGGAAATGCGTTGGCGACCACTATATGGGTGCTGATCTTTAGCCTGCTGAGTAATTTTGTCTTTGCTCATCTTCACTTCATTTTGAACTTTTACTCAGATCACCAGATTGGTGTGTGGTTTGCCGCGGCTTTAGTCTTTATTGCTCTAATCGGCCTTATTGTTCGTCGCCGTAAATCAAATAAACGCAATTCGATTAACGAATAACTCGGTAAATAAATAGTCTGAAAAGAGCACAAAAAGCAGCAGTAAGCAGGCGTTCTTGGGGGTACAGGAGCGGATGTCTGTTCACTACTGCTCTTTCTACTCTATCACCGCTTTATTTTCCCTCCGTATTAGGAAAGTAAAAACTACCCAATTTTAATTTTCTTGTTCCTCAATTTGACCTATTCCGGCTAAATTCAACTAAATTGTGCGTATAATGACCCAATTGCGGAAATCATCATTCCATTCATTGCTTCATTTGGTCAAAAGAGCCTCGTTATATGTCTGATCTAAACTTGCTTCGATACTATGCTCGCCTAACTCAGCTTGGTGTGGGCAATGAAATAAAAACCGCATTATCGGACGTATCAGATACCTTATTTACCAGCGCTCGCCATGCCAGAAACTTGCTCGGTGAAATGCAAAAGCAGCATTGGCTCAGTTGGCAGCCTAAAGTGGGCCGCAACCAACGCTCAACCTTGATCTTGAAATTAGAACTGGACGAACTCAAAGCACAACTCGCCACCAAACGCATCGAACAAGGTAAATACGAAAAAGCCCTCGCCATTCTCGATAATAATGAACGTACCTTTGGTCAACTGCTGCAAAATACCTCCGGAGCATCAATTCGCGAAGGGCGGTTACACATTCAGCTCACTTATAAACGTCCATTTGAAAAACTACTGCCCCATTCATTGCACCGTTCAAGCGAGCGTTATCTTATTCGTCAGGTTTATTGCTGCTTGGTCACCAGCAATAGCTACGGCATGCTTGAAGGGCAGCTATCTCATCACTGGCAGCACAACGAGCAAGGAACCGAATGGGCTTTTTACCTTCGCCCCGGATTAACCTTTCACAATGGTCATGTTATTGATGCCAATCACATCGCAGAGCTGTTTAAACAACTCAAACTGCACGCAAACTATCAGCAAGAGTTAAACCATTTGCTCGATGTACGTGCAGCAATGGACAACAAAGTGACCTTTCACCTTTCAGAGCCAGACTTTGGTTTTGGCGGATTACTCTCTGGAATAAAATACTCCATTCAACCCCTCCACCAATTGCAAGCAGAGTTTCAAGGTGCCGTCACTGGCAGTGGGGTGTTTGAAGTCGTTGAACATTCAAATACGAAGCTATGTCTGCAAGCATTCGATCGCTACTATGCTTGTCGCGCCCTGACCGATATGGTGACGATTTGGCAACTGGACGAACGCGAGTTAAAGCAAAAACAAATTGAAACTAATCATCCCGAAAAGCAACGTGATCAAGCCTGCCACTACTACTTAACCTCCGAGACACAAGAGGCCGACTCGCAAGCTATTCAACAAACACGCATCGAAGATGGCTGCATGTTTGTGTTGTTAAACCAACGCAGTCATCAAGCTTTAAGTGAGCAACAGCGTCGGTACTTTTCCAACCTCGTGACGCCTGAGTCGGTCTATCAACATTTGAAACAGCGTGGCAAAAATTTTGGTAGTGAACACGCGTATAATCTGCTGCCTATGTGGCACAAGGTAATTAGACCAGACGCCTCTGTTTGCCCATTACCAAAACAGATCTCAATTGCAGTTTATGATTACAATGCCTTGGTTAACTGTGCCAACGCCGTTGCAGAGCAACTCCTCCATCTCGGCATTGACGTGATAGTAAACACTTACTCCTTCCAAGAGCTCAATAAGCTCTGCGCCGAGCAACGCTTACAAGAGACCATGGTCATAACGAATATCAACCTTGATGATAATCGTCACGCTTCTGCGTTTAACAGTCTCTATCACAACGCCATTTTGCATGGCAGTATTAGCGATGAAGCGCAGACTTGGCTAATTCAGTCACTCCAAATTCTGCGACAAACCACGCCATTAAACCAGTATCTCGATGCACTTGAGCCGATAGCCTCAGCTCTGATCAATCAATATTGGCTGTTACCACTTTTTCATCACAGCCAAACGTTGCGCTTTCATGGTGTACTCAAAGATGTCGCACTGACCAACTGGGGGTGGCCTGATATCCGCAATGTATGGTCTGCCGATTAGTCGTTAAAAATAGTTAGATATCTAAACGTAAATATTTAGATACAAAATCAACCTTGCAAATTACCACCAATATTATCACCGACAAACCACTATAAAACTTGCTCTTATCGCTTGCATTTCGGGGCATTCAGCCGATCCGCACACGATAGTTTGGCAATTTAGCTCTTCAACAATAGTTTGAACTCTAACCAATGTTTCGATGACCTTATAGAGTACTCATTAGAATGGAAATCGAAATGAAACTAAAATTAGCCACTCTTATTTTAGCGGGTTTAACCGCTACTCAAGCCTCTGCAGAAGAGTGTGGCAATGTCACAATTGCCGAAATGAACTGGAGTTCAGCCAGTTTTCTTGCCAACCTTGACCAGTTCATTTTAAACGAAGGCTACGGTTGTAATGCCGAGTTGATCCCCGGTGATACGATGCCAACCGGCACCTCTATGATTGAGAAAGGCCAACCTGATATAGCCCCTGAAATGTGGAGCAATAGCTTAAAAGAAGCGCTTGACCGCGGTGTTGCTGACAAGCGACTACGCTATGCAGGTAAAGCATTGGTTGAAGGTGGTGAAGAAGGCTTCTGGGTGCCTGCTTACCTAGTAAAGCAATACCCTGAAATCGCCACAATTGAGGGGGTTAAAAAACACGCGAAATTGTTTGAGCACCCAGAAGATCCTGATACCAGCGCATTCTATAGCTGTCCGGCTGGTTGGAACTGTCAGATCAGTGCGGGTAACTTATTTAACTCAATGGATCTTGACCAAGCCGGTTTCACCGTCGTTGATCCAGGCTCAAGCGCTGGTCTTTCAGGTTCGCTAGCAAAAGCTTATGAGCGTGAAGAAGCATGGTTTGGTTACTACTGGGCACCCACCGCGATTCTTGGCAAATACGATATGGTTAAAGTCGATTTTGGTAGCGGTGTTGATACCGACGAATACCTAAACTGTATCTCACGTGATGGTTGTGAAAATCCTAAAACGACAATGTACCCACCATCACCAGTGCACACTATCGTCACTGAATCATTTGCATCTCGCGCGCCAGAAGTACAAGAATATCTAAGCAAGCGTGGCTTCACGAACGCGCAAATGAGCCAATTATTAGCTTGGATGGAAGACAACCAAGCCAGTGGCGAAGATACCATGTTCCACTTCTTAGAGACCTCTCCTGAAATTTGGCAGCAGTGGCTACCAAAATCAGTCGCTGACAAAGTCGCTGACGCAATCTAATCACCTCTAGTACCACAGACTAACAGCACTTCTGTAGTAACCCATCTGTAGTTCTGAAGCGGCAGGAGCCGCTTCAGTATTGATAAGGAAATTAACATGTCTGACACTAGCTGGCTCAGCGAGTTTCCAGCAATGGAACGCGCCGATCTTCGAGCCATTCGTAAAACCTTAGATGGCGCCTATCGCGATTTTTCACGCGAATATGGCGACCTCATCGAGTCTATTTTCGATCCATTGCTTTCTTTTTTAGTTTGGTTTGAAAAGCTGCTTCTCTCCGCCCCATGGTTTCTGGTTCTCGCGGGTTGCTGCGCGTTGGTTTATGCCGCGAGCCGCTCATGGAAATTGGTCGTCGGTTGCGCCGTATCCCTGATGCTGATTGGTTATTTCGGCATGTGGGACGACACCATGCGCACGCTGAGTATCATTACGGTTTGTACCATGCTGGCTATCGTACTTGGCATTCCAATTGGTATTGCGATGGCGCGTTCAAACCGCGTGCAGTCGATCGTCACACCAATGCTGGATGTGATGCAAACCATGCCAGCCTTCGTCTACCTGATCCCTGTCGTCATGCTGCTGGGTATCGGTAAAATTCCAGGGTTAATTGCGGTTGTTATCTACGCTATCCCACCCGTGATCCGCCTAACCAATTTAGGTATCCGTTTAGTTGATAAAGAAGTGCTTGAAGCTGCAACGGCTTTTGGCGCGAGCAGCAAGCAGCGCCTGCTTGGCGTTCAGTTACCTTTGGCAATGCCTACTATTATGGCTGGAATCAACCAAACCATCATGATGGCGCTTTCTATGGTTGTGATCGCCTCAATGATTGGTGTTAAAGGCCTAGGCCAGCCAGTTCTTAAATCGATTACCAACCAATATTTCACCCTTGGTCTTCTCAACGGCTTTGCCATTGTTGCCCTAGCCATCTTGTTTGACCGTGCTTCTCAAGCATACGCCAAACGAACTCAAGCTCACTTAGGGGATTTAAAACATGACTGATGCATTAATTGAAATTAGTGGCTTATATAAGGTATTTGGCCGCAACCCACGCTCAGTAATGGAGCAAGTTAAACAGGGTGACAGCAAAGACGACATTCTTAAGAACACCGGCCACACTGTGGGTTTGAAAGATATCAACCTGAGTATCAAGCAAGGGGAAATATTCGTGATCATGGGCTTATCTGGCTCAGGAAAATCGACCCTTATTCGCCACTTCAACCGCTTAATTGACCCGACTGAGGGACAAATTTTGGTGGAAGGTGTCGATGTCATGAAGCTCTCCAAAACCGAATTAGAGCAATTTCGTCGTCACAAAATGTCGATGGTATTCCAACGCTTTGGCCTATTACCGCACCGTACCGTACTGGATAACGTCGCGTATGGTCTAGAAATTCAAGGTATCGAAAAAGCACAACGCATCACTCGTGCTACCGAATGGCTTGAAACTGTAGGCCTAAAAGGCTACGAAAAGCAGTACCCTGCCCAGTTATCTGGTGGTCAGCAGCAACGTGTTGGTTTAGCACGCGCCCTATCAACTGACGCGGAAATCCTGTTGATGGATGAAGCGTTTTCAGCGCTTGACCCATTGATCCGTAGTGAAATGCAAGATCAACTAATTGAATTACAAGAGACATTGCACAAAACCATTATCTTCATTACCCATGATTTGGATGAAGCACTGCGTATTGGCGATCGCATTGCAATCTTAAAAGATGGTGTATTGGTTCAGCAAGGTACGCCTGATGACATCTTGCTTAACCCAGCAGACGACTACGTTGAGGCTTTTGTTAAAGACGTTAATCGAGCACGCGCACTGACCGTAGAAACCGTAATGCAACCACCCGCTTTACGCATTACCGCTTCAACCATTGAAGAAGCGCTGAGCCAAATGAAGAAATCAAAACAAGATTACGGTTACCACGTCACGGATGATGGCTACCAAGGCTTAATCACCAAAGAAGGATTGATTGACGCTGCCAAAGAGCCAAGCATTGATGAGTTGAGTGATGTGACTTATGAACCGGTACCATCGATTTTGCCTGATGCGGTGATAGAAACGGTTCTGACTGAGACCATCTCCAGTGATTACTCTCTACCCGTGGTCGATGAAGAGGGCAATTTAAAAGGTGAGTTGGAACGCAGTGCAGTCGCCGATTTATTCTCAGAGACAACATCAAACGCAGACAATGATGAAATAACGCCGCTATCAACGGCCGAAAAAGCCAGCTAACTCCATCCACCCGTGCAAACAGTCTCTAAATAAAGAGCGTCAGCCTAAGCTGGCGCTCTTTATTTGCAGCCTAATCAACGATTAGACAAAAAGGCGTTCGTTAACCGCTGGAAAAGCTGAACGACTGATGGGCGATCTGCGATATGGTCATAGAGTGGTGTATGTACGGACGCTTTGATCTGCGCATCATGCTGGCAAATATGATTACACACAATCACTGGCTCAACGATCTGATCGACATCAGCATCAATAATGATACATGCCTGCGAAAGAATCACTTGCCCGCCGCCCTTCTTTAGTAATACACGCTGCGCGGTACCAACCACTTTTTTTCCGGCAATATTAAGGTTGTACTGCCCGTCGCAATAAGATCCCTGAGTATCATGCACGTCAACCGACACGCCTAACTGGGCAAAGAAATCGGTGAGTACATCACACAGTTTTAAGTACGCTGATTTGATGTCGTATGGTGTATCTTGTGGCCATTGGTAGATATGCGACAGATTAATGATACCTGGCAATTGCGGCACAGGCGCGCCACCGGTTTTCCGCGCGGTAAGTTGCCAGCCAGATTCAGCCAGTGCCTCAGTTAATTCGACACTGATTGGCCACTTCTTACCTGCGGGCAAGACTAAGGTTGGGCTTTTCGCCTGCCAAAGTAACAGCACTTGATCGAGGATACCAGCTTGTACCTGTGCAATCAGATCTGCTTCTTTAGCAAACAAGACATCCGCTTCGATAGAAGGGTAACGAATCAATTTATTGCGCTGCGCTGATGAAGAATGTGTCATGATCATAAACCTACCGTAACCAATAAAGCGGGCAACTTCGAAGGAGTAAAGAGGCTAACTTGCGCGGTACTGCTGCAAAAATGCCTGTAAAATCGGAATACCCGATTGACCACTTTGCTCGTGCTGCCAACATTGATAAATAGCAGTTTCATGATCAGCAATCAACGCGAATAGTGAGTGATGACTTGCCGCAACGTGCGCCCAATCTCGGTATTTCTCTTCATAGGGCGCAATCCAAGGCAGCAGCGTTTCGGTCAATTTTGGCCAAACAAGATCAATCCATTTTTTCGCATCATTAACTCCTTTTTGCTGCATTTCGCTACTGTTAATCACAAAATTAGCCTCTAACTCTGTTAAGCCAACTTGCAGTTGTTGCGCAGTTAATGTCTCCACTTCAATCAAGGTTTGCCACAATATGAGTCGCGATGGATCGGCATAATTTGCGGCAAAGTATTCAAAAAAAGCAATGCCATAAATTTCGCCATCGTAAGCGGCAATGATCTGTTTCAACGCGTCGTTTTCTGCGCCTTTAGTGAGTGGAATATTTTGAGCGTACATAGCCGTTTCTATCAAACTGTTAATGATTGAAATAGTAGACCCTTTTACCAAACCGTGGAAGAGGGTTACTTTTACATCAGAATCAGAAGCAACCTGATTTTGTAGCACGTATTTGACATTCGTTGTCTACTATAGAAAACTGAGTCTTACCAAGTATGCCAAGGAATGCATATCTTTCACCCTGTCATTGCTCCGACAATACACAAACAGAACGTGAATAACTCATAAGGAAATCCTATGCCCAAGCAACCAGCCGTCACTCAGATTGAGTTTCCAACCTTTTCTACCGTTGCGGGCAAGGAAACCGGGCATTACTATCGCGATAGCTTTGCTTTTGATACTTGCCAATCATCCGATCTCAATGCGACCAAGGTGTATCACGCCATCTTTGGCTATTTACCAAAAACGGTGGTGTATGCGATGAAAATACGTAATTCGATCGTGAAATGGCTGGGATTTTCAACCGCAGGGACAGAAATCGCATTGCCGATTGAAGAAATCAAACAAGGCAACAAAGCTGGTTTTCTGACCATCGAAACTGTCACGCAAAACGAAGTGGTAACCTTTGCGAGCGAAAAGAATATGGATATTTGGCTTTCGGTGCTTGAAGTCGCGCCGGGGCAATACGCCATCTCTTCTCTGGTGAATCTGAAGACCCGTATGGGCCGTGCCTATATGGTCATCATCAAACCATTTCACAAAATCATAGCTCGCTACTGTATTGTGCAAGCACTCAAAACGCAGCGTATTCCTAACTAAGCGATTCTTAACTTAACGATTAACGAATATTGCTTTTGCTGATTTTTATGTGCTCGCGATAACTAAATTTGATCACTAACAGAGTGAAATGTATGCAAACAACATAGTATGCTGACGAGATATGGATCGCACACATCATAAGTAGTGAGTTAGCAAAATCGTTATGTTGAAATATAAACTAGGTAAAATCGCCATTGGATTCTCGATGTTAGCAGGCCTCGCCGGCTGTACTCCACCAGAGAAAGTCTCTGATATTCGTTTTTCTGATGACAATTTTGAAAAATGTGTCTTAGATTTAGGCATTGAAGAATTAGATCAAGTTACTCGCCTTGAATGCTCGAGCATGGATATTGAAAGTGCTGATGAAATTGAGTATTTCCCGCAATTAAACTACCTAGATCTTAGCAGCAACTTTCTTTCCCAACTGGATGTCAGCGCCAACCAAAAATTGCAGCACCTTGAGGTGTGGTCGCAGCTATCAAAAGAGGGGCTTGAATCTCTCACTCTCGGTACGCTGCCTGATCTTACCTATTTAACTCTCGATGGTGATAATCTTACAAAAACCGATATCACGCCTGCGACGTTTGAAAAGCAGTTACCTAGCCTTGAAGACTTGTCCATTCTCGGTACGCCGATTAAAGGCGATTTTACCCTGTCACTACAACATCATAAGTTACGTGATTTGGGCATAATCAATACTGAAAAAGATCACAGTTTACCCGCAAAGCTAAAACTCGATCTTGATTTGCCAGCATTGACTAGACTCTTTATTCAAACTCCAGGGTTGGAGTCTCTGTCACTCAACAACAGCCATCAATTAGAAAACGTAGAGGTCGTAAAAACCGGGATAAAATCACTGACGTTGGCTGACATGCCAAATCTTACTGAAGTCAGGTTATCCGACAACAAACTCTCTGAGCTAACAGTCACTAATCTGCCGGCATTGCACTACTTAGATGCTAACAATAACCAAATCACCTCGTTTGACGGGCGAACGTTACCAGCGTTGACTAATCTGTATCTAGCCGAAAACCAACTTAAAACCATACAGTACGCACAACCCAATTTTATTTCGGTGTTAGGTTTGGATAATAACCAACTGACATCGTTTGATTTTCAGCTCATTCCCAACATTACCTCTTATTCTCTAGACAATAATCCATTGGCTAAAGTTGAAGATCAGTTTGCTAAAAACACCCATCTCTATTATTGCGTTTCAGCAGGGGAACAACTCCCCTACATTGCAGAGATCACGGAAATATATTGCAATACGAATGGTAACGTCGCCGAAAGTGGTGACTTTACCCAATACAATAGCCTCGAATTGCTGGAAATCACTGCTGAATTTGATGATGGCCTATTGGATCTATCGACCTTAGAAGATCTTAAACATCTCAGCGCCACTATCTACAATCTGGACACTCTGAAATGGCCAAGTAATTCCGCACTCGAAACCGTCTATCTTACTTATGGCAAGCTCAAATCGCTCACTATACCGACCTTACCCAAACTCAATGATCTTGAGCTTAAGATTTTTAACAAGTTAGAAACGCTCACCATCGCACCACAACCAAGCCTCACAGAGCTAGAACTCAGTGGTGTAAGTGTGCCTGAACTCACGATCGCACCACAACCTAGCCTTACAAAGCTAGAACTCATTGATGGGAGTGTGCCTGAACTCAAGATGCAACAGTCACCAAAACTGACTAAGATTAAGGTTGTCCATTCCGATCTACGCCACTTAACACTCGAAGATATGCCTGCGTTGGAACAAATTCAGATATTCCAAGCGCCATTGGAAACTCTAATTATTCGTAAGGTGCCAAACTTAAAGGAAATCTGTTTGTACTACGTACCCACAACCACCAAGATCACCAGCGTGCTAAGCAACAAGAAACTACAGTCGCTCATCAAATATGATTGTCGATAATTAAAGACGCGACTTTATCACCACCACAGAATGAAGGTATTGGCTGCAAGAGCAATACCTTCATTTGCTTTGTGGCTCATGAGTATTCTTGGCGCGACAACTACCACCGCAAAAAGTGCTTTACCTAAAGTTAGGTTGAGGTTTTACAGTGACGACATTGTGATTTCAAACCTAATTATGAGCAGTGTAGTTCTCTTCTCCAGCGCAAACAAACAAGGCAATACCGCACAAGTGGTACAAGCATTAGCACAACAGGTTAGCTTAAATATCATCAACCTCGATGAACTGAGCATCACCCCCTACAACTACGCCAATCAATACCCACAAGATGATTTTTACCTCCTCGTGGAAACACTACTAAGCGCCGACAATATCATTTTTGCCTCACCAATCTATTGGCATTGCCCAACCGCGCAAATGAAAGCTTTCATGGATCGTATGACTGAGCTATTGGATGTGAGTCATCTAAAACCCAAAGCGCGTGCGCTGGCGAATAAACGCGGATTCATTATTAGTAGCTCCGCTCAGGCCGAAGTTTGTCCCATCTTTGAAAGCATTTTTGCAAAAATGTACCGCTATTATGATATGAGTTACCAAGGTAACTTACATGGTGATTTTTCATCAGGCCAAGCCAATATCGATAGCAATGCCTTATTGGAATTTGCTCAACAACTCGATACCGCCAAGCTATCATGCGATAGCGCTACGTTAACCACTTCTATTTAAAGGCCACCAATGACTACGCAACTCTTTATTAACCGTTATTTAAGCGATAGTGATATCACAACGGTAATCAATGCAGAATCATCATCAAAATTGCCGTTGATCAACCAATTGATGGCGCATCATCTTGAGCATCTGCCCTTTTGCAGTGCCAACGTATTACTCAAGCAAGAGTTAAGTTTGACTCCTGACAATGTCTTTCAGCGCTTAGTAGAGCAGAAACGAGGCGGGTATTGTTATGAGCACAACAAACTCTTTCAAATGCTTTTGACCGAGCTTGGTTTCAACGTGCGTCCTTTGATGGCGCGCGTATTATTAAATGGCAATGAACAAAACGGCCGAACCCATCGCATCTCATTGGTGGAAATCGATGGTATTCAATATCTGGTTGACGTCGGCTTTGGTGTGCAAACACCGCGCATGGCCATTCCATTAAATAACCACAGCTTTAGCCATTTAACTCAACAATTTCGTCTCCAGCAACAAGGTCCGCAAAACTTTCGACTTGAGATTTGGCAAGCAGATCATTGGCAAGCGCTGTATCGCTTCGATTTAAGTGAAGTCACCGAAATGGATTGTGATATTGGCCATTTCTATGCATCACAGAATCCAAACAGCGGCTTTTATCATAATCTTGTAGTCTCCAAGATCACCCATACCCAACGTCACTTGATCAAAAACCTAGACATTCATCGCTACGATGATGAATTGGAAGAACAATATGTTGAAAGCATCACCAGCGCGTCCCACTTACATCAGCTATTGAGCCAGACTTTCCAGCTTGGCTTTAGTGAAGATGAGGCTCAGCAATTGTTTGATCACCAAGTGAATTACCTCGCATCGAAAGCTTAACAGCAGTGCTAACCGACGTTGGGAGTTGCTCACGTCGGTAGCATTGTTCACTTTAAATCGATACGCTATAGGTTCTAACTACAGACAATCGTTGATCTTTAAGGAAGCCCAATGCCCGATCTAAAACCAAGTCCGACTTTGGCCGATTTTCAGCACTATGTTGCTGAGTTAGAAGTGGAACGTAACTTCGCTGACCAACCGGTTTTAGAAAAGTGTTTATTGCTGGGTGAAGAAATTGGGGAATTGTTTCAAGCGATACGTAAAACAGAAGGCATCGCCATCGACCCGAATGCAAAAGTGGGCGAAATTGGAGACGAGCTGTCAGACATATTCATCTATCTATGCTCCATCGCTAATCGTTACGATATCGATCTTGAACAAGCCTTTTTAGCCAAAGAAGTCAAAAACAAGCAACGCACTTGGCAACCCGCCCAAAATGGCAAAACAGCGCCATGAATCTCGCGCTGTTTGATTTTGATGGCACCATCACTCATCAAGATGTCTATACCGAATTTCTATTCTACGCCACGTCTAAGCGGCGGATTATTTTGGGTGGTTTGCTCACCTCCCCCGTCATCGCTTTGTACAAACTTGGCTTACTACCTGCGCGATACACCCGTCCAGTATTATCAAAAATGGCCTTTGGCGGCCGTAATACAGCCGAAGTCGACGCCCTTGCCGCGCGATTTGTTCGCGACTATTTGCCCAGCGTCATTCGCCCACAAGCATTAGAGAAAATCTGTTGGCATCAACAACAAGGGGACGAACTCTACGTCATTTCAGCCTCTCTAAGCCCGTACCTTGCCATCTGGTGCCAACAACATGGATTGAAGCTGTTATGCAGCACCCTAGAAGAAAAACAAGGCCGATATACGGGCCGCTATCTGTATGGCGATTGCAGTTTAAACAATAAAGTCGCGGCAATTAAACAGACGTTAGATTTAGCCACCTACAGCCGAATTTATGCCTATGGCGATACTTATGAAGACCTACCGATGTTAAATCTTGCCGATGAAAAGTACTTTCAGTGGCGCAAGATCGAATCCACTGATGGCCTTTCTCATGCAAGGAGAACCCATGAACAATCTATTGAGTAATATTCCTACCTCATTACCTACGGAAGTCTTTGAAGAGATCATCAATACCGCAGGCGTGCGGATTGAACGTATTATTTCTCATGGGCACACCTCGCCGGAACAAGGCTGGTATGATCAAGCGGAACATGAATGGGTGTTGGTGTTATCAGGCTTTGGCGTGATTGAATCTGATGATGGCCAAGTGTTTCATTTGCAGCATGGCGACTATCTCAATATTCCTGCGCAACAAAAGCATCGCGTGATTGAGACCGCTGCCGATGAGCCTACTGTGTGGCTCGCAATGTTTTATCCGGTTGTTCTCTAAGATTATTTGACGTTGCGATGGATCTCTCGATTCACGTTGATTTTTAACAGCGCTTCCCTCGATATGAGACAGCCAATTGCATAACATAAGATGCTCTCATGGATTGATGGAGCATTAAGTATGAATAAGAAAACCTTATTGGTTGTTGCGGCATTGGTGAGCGTTACGGTTATCTCAATTGCAACCAAACCAAACTCTGAAGGCTTGGTACTCCCATCCTGCGACACACAACCGATCGTCGATACAGAAGTGCATTTTTTTGTCGACAATGACGTGCTTGAGCAATCAAATAAGCAAGAAGTCAGCGACTTTTTTACTCGCTCTATCAAACAATCCAATCTCATTCTAACCAATTCCTGCATTCCGATGACGCGCTCTCTCGGTAACATCACTTATGTCGATATCGACAAAAACAACATTCAGGACATGTACACTATCCATCGCGAACTCGAAAAACGCCTCAACACCGACAATTTGCATCAATTGTTTCCAATGCCTAATCAATACTACGGGATCGTCTTAGAGAAGAAGTATCAGGACATTACGGGTTTCTCAGGAATGACTGAGACGAACCTCAGCCAGCAATTTTTTGCTCTGGCAATGCATAGTTCGCTATTTACCTTAGAGCACGAGCTTGGCCATCTCGCTTGGGCAGAGCACTTGGAAGGTCACCCCATTCCCAATTTGGGTAAGTGGCTCCAATCGACGACGCCCCCCGACCTACAACATCACTTAAAACCTTATGCTCGTGCTTACAAATGTGGAACCGCTGGCACCGTAATGAGCTACGAAAATGAATTATTACCCATCTATTCCAATCCGGAAACCACTTACCGAGCTGAAGTTTGCGGGCATGCAGAGGATGGAGACAACGCGCGTGTGCTAAGAGAGTTTGCCTATTCATTAGCAGAAAAACTAGACTCGAAAATCATAACTAAATAGATAATAAACAATATCTTATGACAGTTATTAGCATTTATAACAGTTCAGCAAATAGGTATTTTGTGCCGAAATTAACTCAGCGCGTTGCACTTCGTTTCATCATTTTTGACACTACACTCCTAAAATCGCACGTAAAATCCTAAGGCGAATTCGAGCCTAATCGCTCCATGATGCTGATCAAATTTAACGCAACACTTAGCGGTAATATTTCCGCAGTTTGTTTTATCATTTTGACTCTAGGAAGCATCACATGAACATGTTTAAGATCCCTGAAAGCATCTACTTTGGGGAAAACGCGATGGAAGCGTTGAAAACTCTGCAAGGTAAAAAAGCGGTCATCGTGACAGGCGGCAACTCGATGAAGAAGTTTGGTTTCATTGCCCAAACTCAGCAATTACTGGGCGAAGCGGGAATTGACTCTTTGGTATTTGACGGGGTAGAGCCGAACCCATCGGTGCAAACTGTGGTCAAAGGCGCACAAGCGATGCGTGATTTTGAACCGGATTGGATTATTGCCATTGGTGGCGGTTCAGCGCTTGATGCAGCGAAGATAATGTGGTGTTTCTACGAACATCCACAGCTGGATTTTGCCGATATTATTCCGGTCGGTTCAATGCCAGCACTGCGCACTAAAGCCAAATTTGTCGCCATCCCATCCACCAGCGGCACAGCCTCTGAAATCACAGCATTCTCGGTGATCACCGATTTAGAAAACCACATCAAATACCCAATAGTGTCTGCGCATATCGTGCCTGATGTGGCGATCATCGACCCCGCTTTACCTGCAAAAATGCCACCACATATTACGGCGAATACCGGTATGGATGTCATGGCCCACGCACTCGAAGCCTTCGCCTCAACGGTTGCTAACGACTACTCCGACCCACTGGCAATGCGTGCGGTTAAGTTGGTATTTGAGAACATTGAAACGGCTTACAAACACGGCGATGACATGGTCGCGCGTGACAACATGCACAATGCTTCCACACTTGCAGGCATGGCATTCTCAAACGTATCACTGGGCCTAGTTCACTCGCTTGCACACAAAATTGGTGGTGAGTTTGGTGTAACCCATGGTCTTGCTAACGCGATTTTGATGCCGTACATCATCGAATACAACAAACAATCAACCGATAAGTACGCAGAAATTGAGCGCTACTTAGGCTTAGAAAGCATCGAAAATGAACTGCGTGCGCTGAATGCCAAACTGGACATCCCACTCACCTTCAAAGAAATCACCGAAGTTGAGATCAGCGAAGAAGCCTTCCTTGCCGTACTTGATCGTATGAGCCAAAACGCGTTTGACGACCCTTGCACACTGACCAACCCAGGCACGCCAACGGCAGCGGATGTGAAAGAGATCTACCGCCGCGCTTACTTTGGTTAAGCAAAAGCGAGAATAAAATGCCAATCAAGCCTCTGCCAAGCAGAGGCTTTTTTTGTCACCATTGCACAATAGCTATCGATAAAAAAACAGCCCGCCAATAGGCGAGCTGCTTATAAGGTTTAAAGCTAGGGATAGCTAGTTAAATGCGCGAGCCAAGGTGCCGACACCTTGATAGTGATACACCTTAGCGCTGCTACAAACAAACACCGACTCACCAGCTTTTAGCGTCACCGATTCGTGGTTATCACGTACCGTCACTTCCCCTTCGACACAGAACAGAATCTCAGCGCCGCGCACATATTGGGCTTTCTCTTCGATGTCCGCTTTCAACACTTCAAAAGCAAAGTCATCGACAGGAATTGGGTAACCGATTTTGTTTTCCATTTGGTACGGGGTCAGTTTGATTTGCGTCGGATCAATCGACACAAACTGAGTATTGTCGATAAGCTCTGCCACATCCATATGCTTTGGTGTTAAGCCTGCACGCAGTACGTTGTCTGAGTTAGCCATGATCTCTAAGCCTGTCCCTTTCACATACGCGTGCGGGGTTTCCGCATGAAGGAACATCGCCTCACCGGGCTCAAGCTCAACCACATTAAGCATTAACGGTGAGAACAGACCAATATCATCAGCATACTCGTGGCGAAACTCAGCAATTAAGGCAAATGCTTCACGCGCTTTGCTGGTTTTCGCTTTACTCTCAATGGCTTGATGTAGCTCGCTCAGCGCTTGCTGTTTTTGCTCGCCAGATAAGTTCATCACCACAGAGAAAAACGCTCGCAGACCTGCCGCACTTGGTCTGTCTTGCAGGGCATCAATCTCACTGCGCAATGTTTCAATATGGGCTTGATTAAACAGCGCCACAATATCATTGATTGGTCGAAAGCCGTTCATCGCTTTATAGAAGGTTAATGCATAAACCAATTCTGGCTTATGGTTAGCGTCTTTATAGTTACGATTGCCTGCTGCGAGCTCAATACCTTGCAAGTTTTCTTTTTGATAGCCTTCAATCGCTTTGCTACGGCTCGGGTGTACCTGCACTGACAACGGTTTATCGGCCGATAAAACCTTAAACAAATACGGTAGATCGCCAAAACGTTCAACGGTGTAATCGCCTAATACCGAGACTGGATCTTGCGCGATGAGATCAGACAGTAGCATGCCGTTACTGGCAATTTTTGAGCAACCATTTGGATGCGCACCCATCCAGATTTCTGCTTGAGGTTGATGATCTGGATTGCCAATACCAAATAACTCGGTGATCGCCGTTTGGCTACCCCAGATGTAGTTTTGAATAACATTATCAAGTTTGTATAAGGCACTATTCATTTCGATTGCTCCCGTCAGAACCAATACATGCCTTAGAA
>NZ_AFWF01000255.1 GCF_000222605.1 Vibrio ichthyoenteri ATCC 700023
TAATGTTGTTATCAGTCAGCTTTCCAAATTGTTAAAGAGCAAGTTTGTTTCAAAAGAAACTAACCATTTTTAAAAACTCTCAATAGGTTATTACCTAAAGAATGCTTAAAGATGGTATCCCGTAGGGGAGTCGAACCCCTGTTACCGCCGTGAAAGGGCGGTGTCCTAGGCCTCTAGACGAACGGGACACTAGTTAACTCTTAACTTTTATAAACAT
>NZ_AFWF01000254.1 GCF_000222605.1 Vibrio ichthyoenteri ATCC 700023
AGCTGCCTCTTGAGTTTAGCTACTTGTGCCGCGATTTCTTGTTCTCGTTGACTGGTCTCGGTGTTTTTGTTCGAGCTTTTACGCCATGTATAGATTTGAGACTCATATAACGATAACTGTCTTGCTGCTTCGGCTACACCCACTTTCTCGGCTAGCTTCAGAGTTTCAGCTTTAAATTCAGGCGTGTGTTTGATTCTGTTTTTTTGATTTGTCATGTTTCACCTCGTTAGTGATTTTACTCACTTAACTCAGTGTCCAAAACTACTGGTGCGGATCAAGCAGAGTTAGAGACAACGTTGATATTAGAAGGCAAAGAACTACGTTTTGAAACGCCTTCAGCAACTAAACAGTCGAACTCAAAGAGTGTGATTTCATGCTTCGCTTTCACTAGACTCACTCGCTAACTTTTGATAGATGCCAATGTATGCTGATGACTTACCCCACGGAGTCTCATCTCCCTCAAAAGGTTTGATTGAGTACGTGACCTTTTTATCTTCGTAAAGATCTAAACCATGGTTAGACCCAAACAAATCGCTGTACATATCTTCCTGTTTAGCTAAAAAGCGAAGGCTTTCATCAGAATCAGATTTCAGGTTATCTCCTAATACAAGACGAATCTTATTCCAATCTTCGTAGAAGTACTCTTCAAGTAGAGGGATAATCTTGTTTTTGAAAGCTCTTTGAAGTTCTACGAATGCTTTTTCATCATCTTTTTCGTTATAGACAGGAAAGAAGAAAGCATGGCCTAGTGTATGTTCACGGTCATAAAGCACTTCAATACGTTTATTTAGCGTTTTCAAAAGCTCAGCAAGGTCGATACCCTTTACTTTTCGGCCTTTGAACAATTCAGGCTGTGGCATCATCTCTTTAAAGTCAAAGCGGCGGCGAAGTGCTGTGTCCATCATCGCTAATGAACGATCAGCGGTGTTCATAGTACCAATGATGTGTAAGTTATCTGGTACTGAGAAAGTGTCGCCAGAGTATGGTAACGTTAACTCAATGGATTCATCTAGCTCACTCGAATCGCTTTTAGGTTTACGCTTTGAAGGTTCAATCAAAGTGATCAACTCACCAAAGATCTTGGAAATATTGCCTCGGTTAATTTCATCGATAACCAGTACGTAATTTTGATTGTCATCCTGATTGTTCCTCGCATCATCAGCAATATTTTTGAAAACCCCATCTTTAATTTTATAGGTTACTTGCTCGTTTTCTGTCGTTTGAGCTGAAAGCCCTTCAACAAACTCTTCATACCCATAGCTTTGATGGAAGGTTACAAAACGAATACGCCCAGACTCACTTAACTCATTGTATTTTATGGCAAGTTGCTTGCGTTGAATTTCTTTTGAACCTTGAATTGGGTCAATATTAAGTGAATTGTAAAACTCAGGTTCAACCGCTTTAACTGCTGCTTCAATAGTATGGTAGGTTTTACCTGTACCAGGAGGACCGAAAAGGATTTGGTTTAATGAGATCTTTGCTGACATGTTACTTGCGCTCTCTAATGGTTTATCAATAGTCATTGCATCTGTTTCAACATCGCCTTCGAATGGAAGCCACCATGACAAAATAGCTTTTAACGCTTCTATTAGGGAGGTATCCGAAAACTTAAACTTTTTCCAATTTGTATCGCCATCATCAAACGCATTCTTTAATGAGAATTCTTTTAAAGAAGTAGCTAGACATTGTTGTTGACTATTTGTTAACTGGTTCTTCGTAACTTCCAGAGATAACACTTTATTTGGGGCATTTCCATAGAATCTAAGCCCCCCAAAAATTGCTCTGTTATCAAATTTAAAAAGCATTTGGTTAGCGTCATTAGAACTGAATATTTTGTTCTCACTAGGCAGCTTAGAAAGACGACTAAAAAGCTCTATTATCACGCTATGGTACGCGTTTTCAATACTATCAATATACTGCCAAAAACGACCATCTATAGCCGTGAAGTCCCCATCACTAACAATTAATCTGATAACCTGAGACAAAGAGGTGTTAATCGTTCGGTCTTCCTTCCAAGATCTTATAAAACCTTGAGTATAGTTATCACAATCGACCCTTCGGCTTTCTCTTTGAGGATTATGAAATATCGCTTGTAACGGTCTTGCTCTTCGATTACGAGAAATATAAAAGCCACCAAAACTGCCAACTGCTCGCCCGTTACCATATCCCTCTGAATAAAAAACTCCATAATCGGAATTATCTTTTAGATATATACAACCTTTGCTTGTCGAAATAGCACTTAAAAAATCCAAATGAACCTGATCTAATAACGTGTCTTGCAAAGCCATGGGAAGCTTATCCAAATCTAAACATAATTGTTTATACTCAACAGACTCAGTGCTAGGAAAGTTACTCTGATCAAATATGATACCTAATTGTTTAACTAAACTAAAATATTTAACTGAAAAGCTCATATCAACCTTCAATACAAAAACTAACCATATCGAACACTAGTATACCTGAACTCCCTAACAAACAGAATGCTGTACAATAAACTTTGTACTTATTTAACCTGCATAAACGAACGACTTATCTTTGCTCCTTGATACATCGACTTTGCTAGCTGTGTTGCTTTGTATTGATTGTCAGCTTCAACAATCACGTCCTGAGTTACACCGTTTGGAAGTTGAATACGCCCTTTAAACTTTTTCATGTTATTACTCCTGTTGATTACTACTTAAAAATGATTGTGCGGTCGATCCTGCCTTTTCGTTTTGCTTACATTGCTCAAACCAGCGATGAATCAAGGCTTTGCTTTCTTCGTTCGGCGGTCTATTTCTCTTTGCGCAGATTTGATCTATTTCGAACGGGAAGGTTCCTTGAGGTTTTCGCCTGATTCCGATGGTTAATCGTTGTGGCTGATGCATTTGAAACGCAAGATATCTACCACCTTTAATTCGGTGGTGATAAACAGCAATGCAGTGTATTTGTTCCGTCCCTTCTCTATGTAGCTGGCGATAATTGATGATAGGTTTTATCAAATCATTACCGTTCAGAGCTATCTCGTAAGGAGCATCCCAGTCTATATCTCCTCCACTCTCTACTTGAGAAGTCCAACGATTATTCCTGATAGCCCAGCGGTCATGCAGCTCTCTAAATTTATCCAAACTACGCTGGTTACTGATTACATCTAGTGGGCCATCAATACCTAGCGCAATACCGAGTTGAATAGCATCTTGAAATTCCGATAAACGCACTCTCTGAACTATTGAACCTTGCTTGATAAGAGATCGACCAAGGAGGCCACCACTCAAAAATGGGAAAATTTGATCAAGGCGAAGCGCGGTGTAGTCAACCGTAGAGTAATGACGCAGCCTAAGATAACGTTTATCTAGAGGGTTAAGCATGCGCTTAACCTGCTCGACTTCATCACCTTTTGAAAAATCGAGTGCCAGTTTATCGATAAACTTCAGAGCGGCTTTGGTTCCATCAAGCCCCAATTTAGATAGGATTTGCTTTTGCCCTAAACGACACATCGCGAATGCTTGCCTATTATCAACACGGTGTTTGTTACACACTAACGCAAGCAGCATTGGCCTCGCTTCTAGCAATTGCATTGCTGCTAGGCTATTCGCTGCAAGCCAGAGCATCTGATATTGGAACTCTGGGTAATCCTCTGTCGCTCTTAATAGGGCCTGAGGAATAGTGTCGACCCAACCACAGTAGTCATATTGATGCAAAAAATTGAATCCTAGCCCTAGACCACCTTCAAGAGGGAAACGCCATTGACCTATTGTCCGATATCCCTGAAGTTTTTTACTCCATGGCTCTAGTTCAAGGTCATACTCAAAACCAAGCTCAGTAGTTGGGATAGTTAGTAAAGCCATCTATTCTGCTTCCTATGAGTTGCGCTTTGCTTGCTTCACCAACTTACGTTTACGTTTACGCTTATTCTTTTGCTTCTCCGCCGCATTTTTGTGCATTTTACCTTGGCAGGTAAAACCAATTCGCTTGAGAAGTGCCTTACCCTCTGCACTGTTAACGTATGCCCGCGCTTCACTGTGCCCTGCGTCCGCAGCTTCTTGTAACAGAGTCGGAATTGGCTTTGGCGTCTTTACACCATCGCGCATCTTAAACTTCTCTCCAGCCTTACTTAATGCATGCTTAACCACGGTATATTTTATGCCTGCCGCTTCAATTTCAGATCTAACCTGTTGAATAGATTGGTGATAAATTTTAATCATCAAATCGTAGTGTTTATCATCTTGTGAAATTTGATTGAACAGACGAAGCTCTACATCAAGGTAAGCTGGTACGGATTCATAGCTATCAACCATGGCTTGAATAGCTTGATTTTGAGCCGATTTGTCGCGCTGCTGCACTGCATATACTGTCAAATCAACGTATGACTTAAGCAGAGCAATACCTGGTGAACGGCGTGATTGAGCGACAACCAAAGCTGAGCGAAGTGCCTTTAATGTATCTTCTGTTGGCTCAGCCTCATACGTTTCCAATTTAAGGAATACTTCGGCTGTGAATGCTTCTGGTAAGCGATATTCAATGGCACGCTCAACCCAGTTCTCTTTATTGCCGCCAGAGCGAAATGTTACGTCTAATTGGAATGAAAGCGCCTGATGGTAGCCTCGTTCTGCGGATTGACGAATGTAATCTGCGCCAAGCTTAGTTTCTTCATGCTTAAGCAAGTACGAACCAAACTCGAAAGCAACCTCTCCATCTTCATCAAACTTGAGCGCCTGCTTAAAACACTCTTTCACATTACGCTTTGCTGCTACGGGCAATAATTTATTTGATTGGCATTTAGCGAACAACAACCAACTTTGAGGGTGACCCTGTCGGTGACTTTTCTCTAACCAGTAGCGAAGGTCAGCTTGCTTATCGAGGTATTGCTCTTTCTGCCACCAACGAGACTTACCTGTTTGTTCACTCATCTCTAGCAACTCGGTATAGATCCGATTGGCTAAATAGTAGCTCGCTTCTTTTGAGCCTTTCAGCGCATCAGTTACGAGTGACGACAACTCACACGGTTTCGGTTCCTGCCAAGTGTCATAGCTCTTTGGCTGAGTCCCTAGAATGGTTTTACCTACATAATTCGCAATCTCAAAAAGGCTACTCATATGTTTCTTCATACGCGTGCGAGAGACTTTCATTTCTGCGATATAAGCACCATTCACTTCTGTCATGTGAACAGATCGGTTGCCATCATGACGCAAGATATTCATCTCACCAATAACCCACTCTTCAATACAGTGAGATGCTTGTAGCATCTTGATCTTGTTAGATAGATCACCATGCACAGGTGGGCGTAATTTGAAATGCATCCCTAATTCATGGCAAGCAAGTTCAACAAATAGTCGTATCTTCGCCATACTCGATTGAGGATCGGTAAAATAGTAGCGCTCAGCTAAAACGGCTTGTTTATATAGCTCCCCCAAACCATCTTTTAGAAAAGCGAAATTATCTTGATTGTCATTCTCAAAGTGTGCTCGTGTTTGCATTGTTGCGCTCCTAATTACTTTCTATGAACGCTATACTAATTTGATCTGCACCAGCAATTTTGGACACTGAGTTAAGTGAGTAAAATCACTAACGAGGTGAAACATGACAAATCAAAAAAACAGAATCAAACACACGCCTGAATTTAAAGCTGAAACTCTGAAGCTAGCCGAGAAAGTGGGTGTAGCCGAAGCAGCAAGACAGTTATCGTTC
>NZ_AFWF01000253.1 GCF_000222605.1 Vibrio ichthyoenteri ATCC 700023
TTGGATTCAAGTACGAAGTGCGACACCACTGAACAATAAAACAGTGAGATGCGATAATCATGAATTTGCTCCCGCCAAGAAGTGAAAAACCATGAGATATACGCACCTCACTGAGATAGAAAGGTATATGATTTCTGCTCTGAGAAAGCAAGGAATTAGTGTCGATAAAATCGCCACACAACTAGGTCGTCACAGATGTACTATTTATCGTGAATTCCAACGGAACTCGCGATACAACGCATACCGACCAAACCCGTCTTACC
>NZ_AFWF01000252.1 GCF_000222605.1 Vibrio ichthyoenteri ATCC 700023
ATGCCGATGGTAATTGGGTCTATAACGTTGACAACGCGGACGTGCAATATCTGGCGCAAGATGAAACCAAATCGAAACCTTCACCGTCACCTCGGTGGATGACACCACGCATGATATTGTTATTACCATTACAGGGGTCAACGACAGCGCGGTCATCTCAGGTGATGCAATTGGCGCGGTGACCGAAGATGATACCGATCCAGTACTGACCGATTCGGGCGTATTAACCCTTACCGATGCTGATAGCGGTGAAGCCAAGTTCGATCCTGCTAGCGTCGTCACTCCAGCTGGCGCACTCGGCGAGCTCACCATAGATGAAAACGGCAACTGGGATTACCAAGTCGATAATGCCGACGTGCAATATCTCAAAGCCGGAGAGACCAAACAAGAAGTCTTTTCTGTCGCCTCGATTGATGGAACAACTCACGATATTACTGTCACTATCAACGGTATCAATGAAATCCCTGATGCGATGAATGACTCAAAAGTGACTCAAGATCCTCGAATTAGACTCGACGAAGCTCCAGATTACGGAACGATGCAATACAACGTGGATAACCAAGGTTGGCAAGACATGGTGGTGGGTGAAGAATATGATGCCAATGCCCAAGTTCGTTTCGTACCTGATGAAGCAACCATTCAAACCATGACTCGTGATATCAAAGTCGGCAGCTTTGATGCTAATCCCAATACGCCCGAGTTCAACGGCCCGATTTCGACAAGCCACTGGGGTACTGTATCGGGGAGAACCGCAGTCTTTGAAGAAAATGGAACTACGATCACCACTAAAAGCTCAAGCGGCCCGCTTACCGCCTACAACACTTATGGTCACTTAGGCTCTGGGATTGGTGATAATGATAATAGTGGTTTGAGCCAGGGTGAAAAACTATCTATTACTATTGATGGGGAAGACATTAACGAAGTTACCTTCCGTCTCAGTGGCTTAGGTAGTTATTTTGATGAAATCTCGCCAAACGCGACCAAAGTAAAAATTACCGCCTTTGATGAAAATGGCGATCTGATTGATACCCAATCCGGCTATCGCCAGTCTGGTTCTTACGAAGATTACTATTCCTTCACCACCGATCGCCCAGTAAAAACATTTGAGTTAACGACCTCAGGCAGTAATGGTACATATGTGGTGCAAAACATGGTTATTTCGAAAACCTTAGCTGATGCCTTTGTACTCACTACCATACAAGCCGATAACTCGGAAACACCCAATCATGTAGCGCTTGATTTAAACTACGACGACGCAGACGTAACGCTTGATATGAGCGACAAAAAACTGATCGATAACGACATTACCAAGGGAGAACTTTACGTCGAAGAGAGCGAGACCCTGATAATTGCAGCATCTGCATTACTTGAAAATGATAGCGATATAGATAGTGGAACACTCTCCATTACATCCGTACAAAATGCAATTGGTGGGACCGTCACTATTAATGGCTCTGGAGATATCGAGTTTACTGCAAGCTCGGGTTATGTAGGCAAAGCGACCTTTGAGTACACAATTTCAGACGCGCAAGGTGGCAGTGATACCGCTACGGTCAATATCAATGTTGGTGCGACAGACAACACTTATTCGTGGTCGAGTGATACTGTGGGAACAGACGATGATCCTGGTAATGCTGTCATCGATACGTTCGACAGTAGCCAAGACATCATAGATTTGCGTGGTTTTGTCGCTGCAAGCTCAGTTTGGAGCTCAACCGATGTCGCTCAGAATGTGCAATTCACCGAAGTGGATGGCAATACGCAAATATCCTTGCTAGACAATAACGATGAGTTAGTTCAATCCATCACTCTAGACGGCATTGCTATCAATGACTTTACAGGAACGAACACGGCAGGAATGTCCGATGCCGAAGTGCTCAGTCATCTTGTTTCGGAAGAGAAGCTCCTTATTTCTGATACCTACGGTCATGAAGGTGATGATGTTCTTAGTGGTACACCCGGTGACGATGTATTTAGAAACGGTATGGGCAACGACACCTTCCGCATTCTTGATGAAAATGCAGGCAGTAGTGCCAACCCAACCACTGATACCATCATGAATTTCAATGTGAATAATGATGTGATTGATCTATCGGATTTACTTCCTGACTCGCCGACAACTCAAGACTTACTTGATCACATAGAGGTTGAGATTAATGACGATATTAATGACCTAACTGATACCCCCACCACCACGCTAGCAGTTACTGATGAAAATGGTGGTGTGAGTAAAGTTGTGATGAATAATGTTGGCTGGAATGAGCTCGGTATTAATGATGTCGCAGCCAGCCAAGAAACCATCATCGTCAAGCTGGTTGATCAGCTCAATGGTGTCAACGTTGATGGATAACCAAAAAGACAACAGACAAGCGCTGCTTAATAATGCGTTAAAGCCTAGCTAGCGCTTGTCTTTCTTTACTCAATTTTCGGCATAGTGATTCCAATATACCGGCAATAAGTAGTCATCACAGCCGCTACATTGATACTGATTATCACCAATCGGAGTAAAAGTTAGCTTAACGGCATTATCACCTTCAATCGTTGTCTCTGGTTGGCAATAATCACCGTGATCAAAAAACTCTTCGACAGCGGTAAAAATAATCTGCTCCCCCTGCAAACAAACGTTGTAGTTACGGGCGATACTACTCTTGTTGTTACGAAGCCACGCACGATATTTATCGATACTAATGTAAGAACTGCCGATCGTATCTCGGTATATTTCAGGATACTTTTGCATAAAATCGAGACTATTTTCAGCATCTAAAGCCTGATCTCGTCCAAAAGCACCTTGATACGGGCTTTCTTCAACCACATAGTCAAATATCAAGAAGTCGTAATAAACGTAAACGTAGTAACTTAAACCAATACATAGTGAAAACAATAGAGCGATGCCCTTTCTCGCCCAAGAGGTGCGCCAAAACGCCCACAAGACAAACGACACACCGATAAAACAGCCAGACAAAACGATGACTAAGAAGATCGACACATCAGAGGCGTTACGACCAAGATAGGCGATAAACTCACTCATATCACCATTAAAATCATCAAATAAACTCAAAGCTAATAAGACGATAAAAACAACCAAGGTAAACAACGCGGATAACTTGAAGATCTGTGTTTTTTTCATAACCAACCACCAAACGCAGGATTTATA
>NZ_AFWF01000251.1 GCF_000222605.1 Vibrio ichthyoenteri ATCC 700023
AGTATGACCTCAAAGGAGTTACAAAAAGAAGCTCGAGAATATATCGGTTTTGGTTTTCCGTGTAGTTCTGAGGATATCATCAATAAAAATGAAACCTCTTGTTCATTTGTCTTTGAGAATACACTTAAGCGTGGTCAGGTTGCAGAGTTCCAATTTGTTTGGCCAAAGTGCCTAACAACAATGACGAATAAATGTAAAGGTAAGGTCACTATGACATTGGTATACGAACCTCCAATTAATAGAGATTTTGGTCAAGAATACATTCGTGCAAATATTGACGCTTCATTACAGCAAGAAAATATAAAAGGGACTGAAAGTACCTATAAGAAAGCGGTGAACTCCATATGGGACACTAAACTTGGTGAGGATGCCAATTTCGAAAAAAACCTTATAACTCACGGTTTTAAATGGTGGCCAAACAAGGTTTATTCTAGAGAAAGTACGCGAGGTTTTGGAAATTCCATAAACTGGAGACTTCGAATTAAGTCTCAAGTCAGACGGTGTTTTTCAAGACAGTTGTCATCATTTGCTTAGTTATTAAGCAGCTTCTTTTTCTGGATTTAAATGAACCTCACCAACTGGTTCACAGTTCCTAATATCCTTAGAA
>NZ_AFWF01000250.1 GCF_000222605.1 Vibrio ichthyoenteri ATCC 700023
CCTTTGCCTAAGCAAGGACTTATTGGATTATCATCAACGAGTGCCCACACAGATTGATAGGTTTATATTGTTAAAGAGCGTTCTTCTTTGTGACTCACATCACTTCGGAAGAGGCGGTCATTTTAGCGAGTTAAAGTTTAGTGTCAACCACTTTTTTCAAGCAATTTGCTTGGCTAAGTAACCGTACCAACCCGACTCTCGTTTCTTTCGAACCGTTGCCGTGTCAGTGAGGTCGCATTATAGAGATCGGCGTCACGTTGGCAAGTCCTTTTTAGTGTTTTTTTTGATTTTTTTGTTGTTTGGGTGTTTTCTAATCAGAGATGGCTATTTCTTCAACTCTTCTATGGCTAAAAGTGCCATATTTCTCTTTTTAAGGAGTAACAATGACATCATTGCGTAGCTATAAAGGTATTGTTCCTGCTATTGGTGAGCGTGTTTATATTGATAGTAGCTCTGTTTTAGTCGGTGACATTACCATTGGCGTTGATTCAAGTATCTGGCCGCTCGTCGCGGCACGCGGAGATGTGAACCATATTCATATTGGCCAACGCACTAATGTACAAGATGGTAGCGTGCTGCATGTTACCCATAAAAATAGTGATAATCCGAATGGCTACCCTCTTATTATTGGCAACGACGTGACTATTGGCCACAAGGTGATGCTGCATGGCTGTACTATAGAAGATAGGGTTCTGGTAGGAATGGGATCGATCATTCTGGACGGTGCAGTGATACAACGAGATGTCATGATTGGGGCGGGAAGTTTAGTTCCTCCAGGTAAGGTGCTTGAGAGTGGCTACTTATATGTTGGCAGCCCAGTAAAGCAAGCGCGCCTTTTGCATGAGAAAGAGCGCGCCTTTTTACAGAAGTCAGCGGATAACTATGTACAGAATAAAGAAGACTACCTGCATCAGGTGGTTGATATTAGTTAACCACTTCAATTTGTCCCTGAGGATTAAACTCTTCCTCTTCTATTAGTGCTTCAGCCAGCTCTTCGAGATCAAAGCGATATTGAGCAAAAATCTCTAATGCTTGCTGGCTGGTTGCAATACTCTGACCTGATAGACGCTCTAATTCGGCTTGGCTAATCAGGCACTCGATCAATGCACCGGATTGCTGGGCAGGAAACACGATCGCTTGCTGCTCATCATCCCAAGTTTGCATGTCAGGGAAGAGAATGGATTGATTCATTACATACCTTCTAGGTTTTTTCTCAGTTCACGTAGGATTTGCTTTGTACCGGGTCTTAGCCCGCGCCACAACATAAAGCTTTCTGCGGCTTGTCCCACCAGCATACCTAAACCATCGTAAGCAGCATGAACACCATTATCTAATGCCCATTGATTGAATACCGTGGTTCCCGATCCGTAAACCATGTCATAAACGGTGCTATTAGAATTGAAAATAACGTCAGACACTTTAGGAAGCTGTCCGCTTAGACCAGATGAGGTCGAGTTAATAATGACATCAAAGCCTTTATTGACATCACTTAGCCCCATACCTTTGATATTTCCATGCGACGAAAACATTTCAGCCAATAGTTCTGCCTTTGAACTGGTTCGGTTAGCAATCACCAACTGCTGCGGTTTTTGGTCAAGAAGAGGTTGAATCACTCCTCTTGCAGCACCACCAGCACCAAGCAGAAGAACACGAGCGCCTTTTAGCGTGACTTGATGTTGAAGCAAATCTTGAACTAAACCCTCACCATCGGTGTTATCACCAATGATCTCTCCATCATCTAACTTCTTAAGGGTATTTACGGCACCAGCTAGTTCAGCCCTCTCAGTTAGACGATTGGCAAACTGATAGGCATCTTCTTTAAAAGGCGCTGTGACATTACACCCTCGACCACCTTCGCAGAAAAAGGCGTTGGCAGCAGTGATAAATTCACCATGCTCTGGCTGTAATGCTGTATAGGTAAGTTGTTGGCTGGTTTGGCGAGCAAACAAGGTGTGAATGAATGGCGATTTACTTTGCCCAATAGGGTTACCGAAAACGGCATAACGATCTACTTGCTGTGTCATATCCTTACCTAACAGAAATAAAAAAGGGTCTCTCAAGACCCTATCACTATCTATATATAGAGGAAAGAATTACCACTGTCGTGGTTTGAGGTAATGATCGTAGAGTTGTGCTTCTGCTGAACCAGCCTCAGGCTGGTAACTGTATTCCCAGCGCGCCAATGGTGGCATCGACATTAATATCGATTCAGTACGACCACCACTCTGGAGGCCAAATAAGGTGCCACGATCGCAAACAAGGTTAAATTCAACGTAACGACCACGACGATAGAGCTGGAATTGACGCTCTCGCTCACCATATGGGGTTGCTTTTCTACGTTCAACAATCGGTAGGTAAGCTTGTGTGTATCCCGCACCAATCGTTTTCATATAGTTGAAGCAGCGTTCAAAACCCCATTGGTTCAAATCATCAAAAAACAGACCACCGACACCTCGAGTTTCATCACGGTGAGGTAGATAAAAGTATTTATCGCACCACTCTTTATGCTCAGCGTAGATATCATCACCAAACGGCGCGCACAGTTTTTTCGCGCAGTCATGCCAATCCATACAATCTTGTTCAAATGGGTAAAATGGGGTTAAGTCAAAACCACCACCAAACCACCAAATCGGCTCTTCGCCTTCTTTTTCAGCTACAAAGAAACGAACATTAGCATGCGACGTCGGCACGTAGGGGTTGTGCGGATGCATAACTAAAGAAACGCCCATCGCTTCAAAGCTACGTCCCGCCAATTCAGGACGATGAGCAGTAGCCGATGCCGGCATTTGATGACCTTTCACATGAGAGAAGTTCACACCACCTTGTTCAAACACAGTCCCCGCCGTCATCACTCGAGTACGACCACCACCACTAAGATGCTCACCCGGCTCACGCTGCCATGCATCTTCTTTAAAGACACCAGCGCCATCAGCGCGTTCGAGCTGAAGACAAATACTGTCTTGAAGAGCCATTAGAAATTGTTTTACCGCTTGTTTATCAATTGAGCTAGGCATGGAACTTCCTTTGTTGGTCCTGATCTTATTCTTATAATGTTATTGGGGGTGACAGTTTAGCCTTGTCGTAACACTTGCAATGTTTTCGCGTCACGGATCTCACTGGGCTTATCACGGCCACCCGTTTCTCCGCGTAAGATAGCCACTAACTGTTCACCCAGTTGTTCTTCGACTTCTTCGGTAGTCATACACGGTGCTAAACCTGATAAATTAGCACTGGTTGAGGTGATTGGTTTACCAAAGGCTAAGCACATTTTTTGCACCAATGGGTGATCGGTAACGCGTACCGCAATCGAATCAAATTGACCTGAAACCCAACTGGATACTCTATCACTGGTTGGCATAATCCAAGTGTAAGGACCCGGCCAAGTGTCTTGCACTGTTTGCAACTGATCTGCCGTTAGTTGAGATTCGTCAATATACGGAGCAAGCTGATCGTAGCTTGCCGCAATTAAGATTAGCCCTTTCTCGACCGGTCTTTGCTTCAGCATCAGCAGCTTTTGAATGGCTTGCGGATTATCCGGATCGCAACCCACGCCAAATACACCTTCAGTTGGGTAGGCAATCACTTCGCCCTGCTGCAAGGCGGCCAATGCCTGCTCAAAGTTGTCCACTTCGCGTTCCTTTCATATTTCTATTAACATTTTTGTTCAGTGTACTAACAATCCATCTTGCTGACTAAAGCAATTTATTTATAAATTGTGTCTATTGTATTTTAACCCTGACGCAAACGTTTGCTTGAAAGAAAAATACTCGTATAATGCGCACAAAACACGTATTCACTTAATGGCAGCTTGAAGGAGTTTTGAGATGAAAGTCGGTATTATCATGGGTTCAAAATCGGATTGGCCAACCATGAAGCTCGCAGCAGAAATGCTCGACACATTTGGTGTTAGTTATGAAACCAAAGTGGTCTCAGCGCACCGCACTCCTCAGCTTCTTGCCGATTACGCTTCAAGCGCAAAAGAACGTGGTATCAAGGTCATCATTGCCGGCGCCGGCGGTGCGGCGCACCTTCCTGGTATGGCAGCTGCATTTACTTCCCTTCCTGTATTAGGCGTGCCGGTACAATCTCGCGCTCTTAAAGGAATGGATTCATTGCTCTCAATTGTACAAATGCCAAAAGGCATTGCCGTAGGCACTTTAGCAATTGGTGAAGCAGGCGCAGCCAATGCAGGGATTCTTGCGGCGCAAATCCTAGGCACTCATGACGATGCTATTATGGCAAAAGTGGAAGCTTTCCGTGCTGAGCAAACCGAAACGGTATTAGCCAACCCAAATCCAGCTGAGGACTAAATCATGCGCGTATTGGTGTTAGGTTCGGGCCAATTGGCACGTATGATGTCACTGGCAGGTGCGCCACTAAATATTGAACTCAGCGCTTATGATGTCAGTAATAACCAAGTGGTTCATCCACTGACGCAAGCCGTGCTTGAGCAAGACCTTGAAAAGGCGATTTCTCAAGCGGACGTGATCACTGCTGAATTCGAACATATCCCGCACGATATTCTCGATATATGCCAACGTAGCGGAAAATTCCTCCCAAGCAGCCAAGCAATCAAAGCCGGTGGCGATCGTCGAATTGAAAAGGCATTACTGGATAAGGCTGCAGTGCGCAATGCCAAATACGCCGTTATATCTACTCGCGAAGAGTTTCTTGATGCCATTGATTTTGTTGGCCTGCCGATGGTGCTAAAAAGTGCTTTAGGCGGTTACGATGGCAAAGGGCAGTGGCGTTTAAAAGAAAGCAGCGACATCGATACAATTTGGCAAGAAATGGCACAGTGCATTACCAGTAGTGATAACCAAGCGATTGTTGCAGAGGAATTCATACCATTTAGTCGCGAAGTCTCTCTGGTTGGCGCACGTGGAAAAGATGGTGCGATTGTCGTTTATCCATTGGCAGAAAACGTCCATACCGACGGTGTACTAAGCCTTTCAACGGCCATTGCGGATCAAGACTTGCAACAGCAAGCCCAACAAATGTTTACTGCGGTTGCACATAACTTAGATTATGTTGGTGTATTAGCGCTAGAGTTCTTTGATGTTGATGGCCAGTTGTTGGTCAATGAAATTGCGCCTCGAGTACACAACTCCGGTCACTGGACGCAGCAAGGTGCAGAAACTTGTCAGTTTGAAAATCACTTGCGCGCCGTGTGTGGCTTACCACTGGGTAGTACCAAGCTGGTGCGTGAAACGACTATGATCAATATTCTCGGAGAAGACACCTTACCGCCGGCATTACTGGCCATGGATGGTTGTCATATTCATTGGTATGGTAAGGAAAAGCGCGCCGGTCGTAAGATGGGACACATCAATGTGTGTGGCGACTATAGCGGTGAACTACAACGTCGTTTGTGCGCATTAGCGCAAGCGCTTGATCAACAAGCCTTTCCTGCGGTGCATGAGTTTGCGGCCAGTTTTAAGCGCTAACTCACGACTCAATGATAAAAAAACGGCGCTTAAGCGCCGTTTTTATTGAGATTGCGTATGCTGACACTTCCGTTCCGCACACTGATATTTTATCCCACTTGCCAACTTCTTTTCGATCAACAACGGAAAACGACACAACTCACAGCGCCCTTTTACTGGCGGCTGATTAACGGCAAATTTACACTTAGGATAATTATCACAAGCGTAAAAAATTTTACCGAAGCGAGTTTTACGTTCAACCAGATGACCTTTGCTGCATTCTGGACAGGCAATCATCTCTGTCGATGATTCTTCTTCCTGTTCTAGCGATTCTATGTGGTGACATTGCGGGTATGCACTGCAACCAATAAACATTCCATAACGACCTTGGCGCAATACCAATTCATTACCACATTGCGGGCAAGCGACGCCCAACTCTTTGATAATGTGACCATCATTTTGATGTAAAGGTTTTATAAAATCGCACTCTGGGTAGAGGTTACACCCTAAGAATGGGCCATGTTTACCATGGCGAAGTTGTAACACGCCCTCACGTTGCTCGGCCTGACATTTTGGACAAGCTTGATGCTCGAGAGCGTGTTCATGGGCAGAAAATAATTGCTGATCTATTTTACTACTCATCGTTCCACTTATTGCAAATTGCAAAAACCAACCCAATCCCCGTCATCAAACGAGTTTTGTTTCGGATTGATATTAATGAAGAATGCCTTGCTCTTTGCTGTACAACAGCTCTTCCATAAGGGTATAGGCGTTCTCGTTACCCGGCACATTGAACAGCACCATCAACACAATCCACTTCAAATCGTCGAGTTCAAAGTCATCGGTTTCTAGGCCCATTAAGCGGTCGATGACCATTTCTCGGGTTTCCGTGGTCAACACATTAACCTGCTCAAGAAACATTAAGAATCCTCGACACTCCACATCGAGACGCTCCATTTCTTGCGCCGTATAAATACGTGTTGATACCGCACCACTCACCGAAATGGCAGAGTGCTCTTCGCTTTGCTGCAGTGCTGCCAAATCTTCTAGCCAGACAAGGGCTTTGTATATGTCACTTTGTTCAAAACCAGCTCGAAGTAATTCATCTTCTAACTCGTCTTGATTCACTTGTAACTCAGCATCACTATGGATATAAGTTTCAAATAGATACATCAAGATATCCATCATCATAGCTTGCCCCTCCCCTTAAGAATATAGCCACCGGAAACCGCAACAACATGCCCTGAAAGCTCAAGCTCTAAGAGCTGCATCATGACTTCTTGCACAGGGATATGGGTCCTTTGTGCCAGAATATCAACAGGTGTCACTTCTGCTCCTACGTTAGCTAACAGCTTGGCAAATGGCAATTGTTCTTTGGGCTCTTTTTCCGACCATGGCTCATTTTGCACTAAAGGCTTATTGATATTAGACCAGCGCAATAAGGTATCTATTTCATTTAGCACGTCTTGTTTGCTTTGTACCAAGCAAGCCCCTTGCTGGATCAAACTATTACATCCCCTTGCTTGCGGCATCTGAATCGAGCCTGGAATAGCAAAAACTTCTCGGCCTTGCTCTGCGGCATAGCGAGCTGTAATTAAAGAACCACTCCTTTCCGCCGCTTCGACAACCAACACCCCCAATGACAAGCCACTGATAATACGATTTCGACGCGGGAAGTTACTCGCTTTAGGGGCCACATCAGGGTGAAATTCCGATACCAAAGCGCCACTTTCTACCACTCTATGCGCCAATTGGCGATGGCGAGCCGGATAGAGATGATTGAGCCCACAACCCAATACCGCGATTGTTTTACCGCCCGCTTTGAGTGCTCCATCGTGCGCATGACCGTCAATCCCCAATGCCAGACCACTCGTCACCACTAAATTTTGCTTTGCCAGTGCCGATGCAAAGTACTTCGCGTTATTCAATCCATCAATCGAGGCATGGCGACTTCCGACTAAGGCGATTTGCGGCTCATGAATGGATTGCAAATCACCTTGCACGAACAATACCGCTGGCGGTGCTGAGATCTGTCGCAGCAATGGCGGATACTCGCCAGATTGCAGCGTGACAATATGATGCAAAGAAGAAGCTTGCCGCCACTCTAAACATTGGCTGATATAAGTTCGATTCGGCTGTTGAATAGCCTTTACTTGGGATTGCGTCAGTCCTAATGCCTGTAATTGCTGCTGATCATAAGCGACAATTTGAACTGGACTGGCCTTGCTGAGTAATTTCGCCATCCCTTTTGGCCCTAATCGCGGGGTAAAGTAGAGTGTTAACCAAGCGATGAGCTCAAGATCCGTCATGATTAAAAGGGCTTATCATGGTTGGTCACTGATGGCGACTGCAGCAGGGTATGACGACTGACCGGTTGCACGCTGTCAGTCACCACAGCCAAACTGAAATATTGATATGGCCGAACCACCATTAAATTGCCTATCAATAAAGGAGGAAGCTTTTCTTGCTTGCTACGCTCAGGGGTAATAGATGTCGCCTCATCGCCAGGCACCAGCATGGACATAGATTGATAGAGTTGAAAAACGCTGCCTTGGCGTAACCCCTCTTGCTGACCTCGATTGATCACCACCAGCTGATTTTGAGCGACGTAATCCCCACCATCAATCGCACCCAGAATCGCTGCAGCAAGGTGTATCGGTGAAGCATGAGGTTGAAATAAAGCCGAATGAGTCCCGCGATTGTCAGCCTCTACTGGCAGGGCAATATCACCACGCAAAATTTCCTGTTGCTGCTGAGTAACCTGCAAAGCCGAAATATCATTGTGACTGTATTGTCGCTCAGCTAACGCTACTCGCTTTAGGGCCACAACCCTCTTTTCATCACGTAGATAAGTCGTTATTTGACGATAGATTCCCCACTGGCGCTGCTTGTACTCACCGCGAATAAACAACGCTTCACTGTCCGTTAATAGCTGCCGGCCACTACGCGCACCTAGTACACGACTCATGGCTGCCATTTGATGCTGTTCGACTAATAAGATCGATTCAAGATAGCGAAGCCAATGCTCTTGAATGGTATTTAAAACC
>NZ_AFWF01000249.1 GCF_000222605.1 Vibrio ichthyoenteri ATCC 700023
TTCTAATTGTGGCGGCAATGGCGATATTCTTTAGATCGAGGTAATCGGTCGCACTGATATCAAGTGCGCCCGTTACTTTCAAACTCTGATGCACCGGCAATAAACCAATAAAGAGATACTCAGTTGCTAAGTGTTGATAAATAGCCTGTACCAATACGCCTTCATCAGCAAATGGGTATTTCACCAATTCTTGATGCAACCAGGTCGCACTCTGACAAGAAAAATCATGAAAGGAAACTTCACCACGGCGATGCGCCTGCAGCGCAACCTCGACAGGGCTTTCTACTTTAAAAAAACCATAACCTTTACCTGGTTTATTCACAAAGTGCTGATGCAACTGCTCTGTCAATCCTTCAGAATGAGGGTCGTTATCTAATGGCGTAGGGCGAAGCTGGAGGTGCAGTTCGCCATCGTCTTGTTTAACTAATTGATGCAAACTAAGGTGAGAAAGGGTAATGGCCATAAAGATCTCTTTTTAATTAATGAAGAACTCGATTCGAAAGTAACTGCAACATTTCAATCGGCACTTCTATACGAACTAATTCATTTTCCGCATGAGCTTCGTCAAGCATTTGTATGCAAAACGAAACGGAATCAACCGGTTCAATCAAAGCCGTAGGTAGCCCCACTCCCGCTTTGTCTTTTAAGTACCGGCTAGGAAATATACCAATAACGGTAAAGTGGCCGTGGTAACCATTATCCGCAGCTTCTGGCCAAATAACATCATCACCTGGTTGCATTATTCGTCACCTTCTTCTGACTTAACCTCTTTCATACGCTCTCGATGCGCACACAATCGATCAATGATGTAGTAAGCAGTAACACCAATCACAATTACGACAAATACGTCCATCTTCACTATCCTCTAAGCAGTTCCGCATTGCTTGGTTCTAAAGGCAAAAGTTCTTCTTTAACACCAATCATGATCTTTTCAGACGCCCACCCTCTTGCATCCAGAACTTGACTGTTACCAGCCTCATCCCGAAACGAAACAAAAAAGTTCCCCTTCTCATTACGTTCAGAGCACCAATCAACATATAGATATCTCGTTTCACTATTTGGAAGCCCAGCTCTTGTTCCGCAATAACGACCTGGTTTAGGTAATTCAATATCGAAATATGACATTGACTCAGCTTGAGACATTCGAGTCATGATTGAAAGCACTGCTTTTGTAAACAAAGCATTAAGAGGATGGGGTTTCACTCGTTGAGGCAAACGACCTCTTATTTTTTTCGTTCGATTACGCAATTTATTATGGTTCGACATCTCTATTCCTCTCACTAAAGCCAGATTAACGCAAACCAAAATGACGAACGGCATAAGCCGTTGGCATAATCATTTCACCATCCTCTATGGCTTGCATTTCTTTTGCATACTCCAACGCATCACGACGTCGTTTCAGCGCACGTAATTGCTCGACATTGGCTTCCTGGTGTTTGACCTTGGGTCTAAGAGCCATCACACCGTCAACCGCTTTATGAATTTCGTGATCTTGCATCATCTACGCAGCCTCCTGATCATCGAGCGTATAGAGAGACATGTGATTTAAGGCGCCCCACTCCATATCACTCAGTGTGGCGTTCCAATAATCATCGTTTGCATCAAAAGATTTGGTTATCACCTGATAGCGACCAAAGTCACGCTGACGCACCTCATCAACAATCAGGCGATGGCCATTGACCAAAGAAACATAGACGCCTAACTCTGGAGGGGTCAACGCAAATTCATGATAAACAAAATCTTCTGTTTTCCCCTTAACAGAGCAAGGGGATTTGCGTTGACGCGCACGCTTAAATGCCTTCTTTTCTTGGCGCTGTTGCCGGTTCATATTGCCTCCTGATTTTGCGCCTATATTGGTCATTATTTTACCATATCACAGAGTAATAATTAATCATTTTGTACTGTAAAAACAATAAGATAATTAAATATCTCGCTATCAAACAACACCATATAACACAAGTCCTATTCATGGAGGAGCTGTGCGACGACATAAAGAATGAGCAACGCGAAAATAGCGCGTATCGAACTATCGTAAACGATAAACACACCACCGATATCATGGCCTAGATTTTGCCTTTCCCCTTGCTAGGATGCGCGAGCGTAGCGAGTAAGACGGTGCGATAAAACTAACGCGATCTCTTAGTTTATCGCTTTGCTGTCAGAGTGGCGTTTGAGCCCCTAAAAATCAGATATTTTTCGTTGTTTTTTCGAAGAAGTTTTTTGATTTTTAGGGGAAGTACCTTTGAGCGAAGCGATAACTTCTTTTAAATATTCATTTTTATATTTATTTAAATACTAGTTTAACTACGTAGTACTCATAAGCGCAGCGCCCTATAAGTACCCACTCAAGCAAGCCATCATAAGATCCATTTATTGCACTACCTTTTCTGTGAATAACATAGTTAACCGTAATTTCTTAGGCTAAAAGGAAAGATGGCCAAGATCGAGCGTATAAATAGAGGGGGCAAAATAAAACAACTGGCTATTTTTTAACCTAAATTGAACAACAGACGTGACAATGCCTCCGCCGTTAAGCGGATAAAAACAACACTCTAGTGAGACGGGTTAGCAAATTGGGATGGTTGGTATGCGGTAAACAGTGATGTTACTGTATCGGCGTAATCATTAAAACGTGACGCATTGAAGATTTTTTGCATACCAGAGGCAATAGTACGGAAGTTAAGCCACTCAAAACGTAGCCCCTTCTTTTCCAGGCGCTTGCGAGAAGCAATGATAAGCGCACTGATTTCTTTATAGCGTACCACTTTAAGATCTTGAAAGAAGGTCTCTGAGAACTGCTTGTAAGCCGCAGCGCTGCGTACAGTGCCTTCTGCGTCATCCATGCAGACATTGATGCGTTCTGAGTGAAAATACCCAGCACGTTTAAGGTATTTCATTACTTTTGCGAATGACTTTGGTGAGATGTACTCCCCCCAACGCAAGACATAATCTTCTTGCAGTTGGTCATAGCTTATCGTTTTTAACCCTGCAAGGGTTGGTTGGCCAATACGACCGCCAATTAAATCCGTGTTTGGTAAGACACACGCTAAGGTTTTTGATATGAGAGTTCGACACTGGATGTTATGCACAGCGTCCCCACCCCAAGCAAATAGCGCGGGGAATCGTTGAGGATTATCGATGAACTCTTCACACGCCTTTAAGATAAAAGCATACTCATGAGGCAGCTTGACCACTTCACCACTACGCAATAAACGGCGACAACTAAAGCCGATAGTAAAATTTTTATTTGTCTTTTGTTGAAGCGCAATAACTTCATCATAAAGGGCAATAAGAGTGAACTTACGATCTTTGCGTTTCGCTCGATAAATTTTATCGTATTCAGCTTTAGTTGAAAAAAGATGTTCCTCTTCTCTCAACTCAACCGCCCTAACTGACGACATGCTGTTCATTTCCATGATGATCGACTCTCACTCTATCGTAAAAATTACGATGCACGCTTAATCACTGGCGCAAATTCCGCGCGCTCAAGCCCTTCCAGAACCTCAAACGGTACTGGCCCAAATTCTTCCATCGCTTTTTGTGCTTTCGCGGTGTTTTGCAACATATCACTGCGAGTCAAACCCGAGTGTTTGTGTACCAACACCTGGTGCAGCACACTCTCCATTTTTCGGATGGTTTCAAAACGACGTTTTTCAAACTCAGAGCGCGTTATCTGCGCTTTAAACTGCGCATCTGAAATACGCACCATGTACACATCGAAACTCTCAAGCAGAGCAATCATGCGCCAGCCAAAGCGACTAGAAATACGAAGGGTTTTAACGTGTGGGCGATTGCTCAAACATTCTGAGAATGAAAGGCGAGCAGTCATCATTGACGGTAACGTCGAAAGTTGTTCATTAAAGAAGGTAAACGCTTCATTCATGACACGCTCAAGCTCGAGTAACGCGAAATCTGCATACGGATCATCATAACGAGCCGCATGTTCAAGC
>NZ_AFWF01000248.1 GCF_000222605.1 Vibrio ichthyoenteri ATCC 700023
TTCTAAATCATTTAGAATTGCGCTGGAATTCACAATTCCACCTTCAATATGTTGCTGATATTGAGAACCTCCATCTTCTATGACAATAGACTGACTTGAGTTCCCATCATCAATCGTTAACACAATATCGTCAGTCCCTTCTAAGGCTACACTTAACAGCTGATCCATGGAATTTCCGCTTTCTAGGTCCAGCAATTCACTTAGATCTATCTTGTCTTCACCCGCAGTGAAATCTTTAATCGTGTCGATTTCACCATCACGAATGCCATTGCCCTGATCGATAAACTTAAAAATGTCGACGCCATCACCACCCGTGAGAATATCATTGCCTAGACCGCCAATGAGAATGTCATTGCCAGAGCCGCCATCAATGAAGTCATCACCCGTACCGCCACGCAATACATCAAGCCCGGCACCACCATAGATAACATCATCACCAGAACCACCAAAGATGGCATCGCTTCCACCTTCGCCAAATACAATGTCATCTCCCCCGCCTGCGTGGGCAATATCGATGTTCGCAGTACTAGTACTCGCGGTGGTTAAATCAGAGTTCTCTTCAAACTCCGTCATTGAGTCATTAAGTGGGTCTTGATCTTTAAAACGGTCATCCGTTGCTTCTAAATGCTTGCCATCAGCACCCGAAGAGTAGTTATTAATTAGTTCGCGTTGAACATCCGTAATACTTGATTCTTGATTTTGATGTTCGTCCAGAGATGCATGGCTATTACCAAGGTAAATCGTATCATTACCAGAGCCGAGATAAACCGTATCCCCCCCTTCACCGACATCGACAAATAGTCCTTCTTTATGCCCTTCCAGTGGTTTGTTATCTATTGCTGGAGATGTATGTGTTGCTGCTGCACTCCAAAGCACTTTTTCTTCACTATCTCCATAGTGATTAATACGGACATGGTCGATAGCCTCAGGATTCGACGATATGTTGATGTTATCACTTGATAATGTTATCGACTCAATCGTGCTTTCTAGGCCTTCGGAGTCGATGGCTTTGTAAGTAAACGAATCGGTTAGGCTTGCGTTATCTAACGTACCCTCGTGGCTCAATGTCTCTGGATCAACGACGTAATGAATTCGGGTGGATTCTGATATCACATCTCCGACCGACAACTCCGTTCTGCTACCATCGTCATTAAGAGAGTAAATCTTGCCAAATAGCGGCTCCGATTCAATTCTAAGCTCAACATGCTTATTAGAATCTTGGTCATCTTCAGTGTCCGACACTAACTCTGTGAAGTTAATCTCTTGACTACCTCCAACCGTATCAAGCTCGATTGAAAGAGCTTTTGGCGGTGTGTTGTTTGGGGCTTTATCATCGTTATCTAAAATATTACCCGACTCAGTGACTCCGCCGACACTGATACTATAATTCTCTGTTGATTCCACTTCGCTATCATCTAGCGTTGGAACCAGTACTGTAAAGTCTTTCACTCCAACCGGAATAGTGATCGTCCCACTCGTCTCATCAAAGGTAACACCATTGGTAAAGAACACTTTCGCTAGGTCAACATCTGAGTTATTTTCAGGGCCAAACACCATATCCATCGTCGTCTCTTTTAACGCACTAGACTCAAGAGACACTTTGAAAGCAAGGTCATTACCTTCCACTACATCATTTGACAGCAACTCGACTGAGTCTACCTTCGCACCCGTGGGATCAGGGTTAACAATGACGTTGACCGTTGCACTATCAAAACCACCTTTGTCGTCGGTGATCTGATATTCAAATGTGGTATTGCCGACAAACGTTTCGTTCAACTCAAAGTAAATCATCCCATCTTTGATATAGGCTTCACCTTGCGTCTCACCATACACATAAGTAATACGAATCGTGTCATTATCAATATCCGAATCATTCGACAACAGTTCAGATATTGGGATTTCTAATACGCCACCTTGATTAACCGCATATGCGCCATCACTTGAAGCTTCAAAACCCGTAACAAAATAGTCAGAGGAGTCATTTCCTCTGGCTGGGACATCGACAAAATCTTGCGCTTCAAAAATAATCTCATCGAACGCGATTGGATTCTCATCATCGCCAAGAATAACGTCAAACTGACCTTGGTGATTGCCATCATTGGCGGTGAATGTATCACTCGCCACCGCCACGCCATTTAGGTAGGCAACCCATTTACCTTGTTCGTGATTCCCCGTCCCACCTTCATTCTTAAATAAATTTGAGACAGTAAAACTAAATTCCGTGGCCGGTTTATCAAGAGTTATGATGAACTGCTCAGACTCGCCCGTTTCACGATTGTACTGAATCTGCCCAGCAGGGCCGCCATTTAAATCATCCGAAACCCCTTGTTTTAACGTCGTCGGATCAAATGATTCATCGCTGTTTGCACTGGTGGTAATGGTTGTGCCATCGTCTGACCAAAGTAAGTTGTTCTCTGTATTGAATGAACCGAGTTTGACAACAAAATTGGTAGGGTCATCGTTGGCTATCGGCGCGTTATTGCTTTCGTTCAGCGTGACCGTTGACTCTTCGCTGAAGTTGCCATCACTGTCTACTGCTTGATAATCAAAACTTTCGCTTGCGCTTGTTTCAAGCGAGCGCAGTTCCCAGTTACCAGGACCACTGGTCGACAGTTCTACGCTCTCTATTTCGGTGCCTTCCGGTAACGGAAAGTCAACTGATGGGATGGTAATAGAATGGAATAACTCATCACTGCCAGAAGAGTCTTTCTGAAATTCAAAGGTTTGACTCCCACCAACGAAGTTAACGGTGATCACAACACTCGACTCTTTTGAAGATCCTAGTCCTTGTTCAAAGTAACCACCTAAGCCATCAAGACCAAGCGTAATGCTATCAGCAGGACGGCTTTCAAATTCAACAATGAGCTTTTCACCCTCATTAATGCCTTTACCGCCGCCAACACCAATCCCATGGCCAACATGCTGTGCATTTGCGTCACCGCTGTATTGGGTTAATTTGCCACCCTCACTACGAATAGTGATGGTTTCACCGTCACTCAGTTTCAATTCGCGTGTGGTGTTATCGACCTTTTCACCCCAATTATAAAAATCTTGGCTACTGGCGCCTTTATCTGGTTGATTAAGTGGATTTGAATCTTGTTGATTATTGATCCCTAAAGAAAAGCCTTCAGAATTCGCATCCGATTGATAGTGAATAGAATTTGGATCAAACTGGGTATAGTTTGGATCACCTTCACCTGAGTAAAGATGTTCAGCGGTGATCTCAAAAACTCGTCACCCTCTTTGTAAAAAAGCTTGCCGTCCTCCGGTAATTCGGTGATGACAATTTTTAGATCAGTGGCGTTATCAACATCATCTTCGCGGTCTGAGATATGATCAGAATCAGGATTGCTGCCATCATCGATTGGCGTATTAGCGGTATCAAAGATGACTTGGGTTTTCCCATTACTGCCAACATTCACCTCGAAATCTTCCGATTGCGGTGGGTTATCTTGATAATCCTGAATGGTCGCTTGACCAGATGTCACATCCTGTTGAGACTCGGTTGAAACGATGAGCTCAAAGTGTTCATTGCCTTCGAAAACTGGATTGTATTGATCATCTAGAGTGGCAACGGTAACCGTAAAGCCGTCATTATCCGCGGGAAGTTCAAACGTGAACGAGCCGTTATTAACATCCAACGTTTCAGAGACTTCAACTCCATTTTTATGGTAAGTCACCGTCACTTGTGTTGTTGTATAATCACTACCGCCATGGGCGCTGTCATCCACCAAACTCATGGTAATTGGCGTAACGGATTCACTTGTGTTAGTTAACTTGACATCAAATTTCGCATCTAGCCCTTCGTCAACGATAGGGGCGGAAATCGACTCAACAACTGGACGGTCATCATCGGCTAATTGAGCGCCATCACCATCAGGATCAACACTACCATCGTCCACGATATTGGTTGCCGCACTCGCAGATTGGTTGCTTGTGACTCCATCTTCATTGCTGACGATAAGTTCAAATTGCTCAGAACCTTCAAAGATTGCGTTGTCTTGAGTGCCAACACTAACAAATATCTCGGTGATAAACGGGGGAACCATGACTTTGCCATCAGTGATGGTCAACTCAACCGGTTCATCGTTGTCGTCAAGGAAGTAAGCCTTCATGCTGCCATCAAGGTCATTCTCTTCCGCGGTATTGTTATCACCAGAGACATTGGTCGTAATCGATAACTCAGTAGACTCACTCGATGGTACCGATAGTGATACTTTGAAACTTGCGGCTGAACCTTCAGAGACATTCCCTTCCGATACGACGGAGAGCGTAGCAACATCCACGTTCTCAATAGTACCTGTTGCACTGACGCCTTGAACACCGCCCACTTGCAATGAATACGATTCGTCAAGCTCATGCAGTCCATCTTTCTCTGTTGGCACCAGCACTGTAAAGTCTTTAACGCCAACCGGAACGGTGATTTTACCGCTTTCTTGGTCGTAAGTGACGCCATTGGTAAAGGTCAAGTCACTGAGGTCAACATCGCTCTCGCCAGCCTCGTCTCCGAGTAAGCCGAAGTCTATATCAAGCGTCGTTTCTTTAAGCGCACTGGAATCAAGCGTCACCTTAAAGGCAAGATCATTACCTTCTTCCACGCTATTCGAAAGCAGTTGAACCTCATTAACGATGGCATCGTTAGGCGCTGGGTTAACAATGACGTTGACCGTTGCACTATCAAAACCACCTTTGTCGTCGGTGATCTGATATTCAAATGTGGTATTGCCGACAAACGTTTCGTTCAACTCAAAGTAAATCATCCCATCTTTGATATAGGCTTCACCTTGCGTCTCACCATACACATAAGTAATACGAATCGTGTCATTATCAATATCCGAATCATTCC
>NZ_AFWF01000247.1 GCF_000222605.1 Vibrio ichthyoenteri ATCC 700023
ATAGGTAAACATTGAGAACTTTTTTTGATAACAACAATGTTGTTATCAGTCAGCTTTCCAAATTGTTAAAGAGCTAGATTTTACTTTCTACTTAAAGAAAGAAACCATTTTTAAAGATTCTTTTTCAAGAACACTTAAAAATGGTGGAGCTATGCGGGATCGAACCGCAGACCTCTTCGCTGCCAGCGAAGCGCTCTCCCAGCTGAGCTATAGCCCCATATCCTTATGAGGAGATGGCATCCCGTAGGGGAGTCGAACCCCTGTTACCGCCGTGAAAGGGCGGTGTCCTAGGCCTCTAGACGAACGGGACACTAGTTAAACACCTCAAAGTGTTTTTTCTATCTCTTAAACTTTATAAACCATCAATCTGTGTGGACACTCATCGTGAGTAATCATCGTATAAGGAGGTGATCCAGCGCCAGGTTCCCCTAGCGCTACCTTGTTACGACTTCACCCCAGTCATGAACCACAAAGTGGTGAGCGTCCTCCCCGAAAGGTTAAACTACCCACTTCTTTTGCAGCCCACTCCCATGGTGTGACGGGCGGTGTGTACAAGGCCCGGGAACGTATTCACCGTGGCATTCTGATCCACGATTACTAGCGATTCCGACTTCATGGAGTCGAGTTGCAGACTCCAATCCGGACTACGACGCACTTTTTGGGATTCGCTCACCATCGCTGGTTGGCAT
>NZ_AFWF01000246.1 GCF_000222605.1 Vibrio ichthyoenteri ATCC 700023
AAATATATTGAGGTTGATTATAATAGAACAAGAAGGCACAGTGCTCTTGGGTATTTAAGCCCAGTTAACTTTGAAAATCAAAATGTCGCTTAATGAAGTGTCCAGTCTAGCTGGAGCAGATCATGCCTCTTATCATCATTCTCGTGGTTATCGCGATCGTTAGTTACCTCATCGTGCTGAGAATGGCAGTAAAAGCAAAAACGCGTCAGCTAGAAAAGGCAAACTCCGAACTCAAATTGTTATCAGAGACGGACCAACTGACAGGTTTAAGTAATCGCCGGCATTTTTATCAAGAATTTAGTAAAACGGTGGCACATAGCGGGCCCGTTACCGTGTTGCTGTTTGATATTGATGACTTCAAAGCAATTAATGATACTTATGGTCACCAAGTTGGGGATATCGTGATTCAACAGGTAGGGAAAGCAGTCAAGCAGGTCTCCCAAACTCCGTATTTGATTGGCAGGATAGGTGGTGAAGAATTTGCCGCTGTGTGCCGTAATATTACCGCGGACGAAGCCATTGTGTTTGCAGAGCAGTTGTGTGAGTCGGTACGTCAACTCAAGTTATTTGATGATGGTCAGGCAGTCACTATTAGCTTGGGGTGTGCCTACTACACTGATAGTTGCGAAAGCATCTCGTTGTCTGAGGCCGATGGTTTGATGTATCAAGCAAAAATGAAGGGTAAAGATCAGGTAGTGATGCAAAAAATAGAGCAGGGCAGCGGATCGTTTCAGCCAGTAGAGGGATAACGGAGCATCCAATGAGTGCGTTTTTGTACTTTTATAGTGCAATGTGTATAAATACCAAGCAAACAAGCGTCGTTTGAATAAAAATAGCTTTCATTTTCAATTATCTGTGGCATATTAACTAGGTCTTCGAAACACAGTGTGCGTACTTCGTATAATGGCTATTACCTCAGCCTTCCAAGCTGATGATGCGGGTTCGATTCCCGCAGTACGCTCCAAATTTTCTCCTCCTGCTTCAATCACTTGCCGAATGCTTCTTTGCAGGAAGTTAGATTCTGGTAAGTAAAACAATTCCACCAAGCTGAATATTTTATTTTCTAATACTCACAATCAAATTCAAAAAAATAATTTCTACCAATTACGATTCTTTAGCAGAACGCTTTGGAATGACTCTCTTCAGATTACTTTTAGTCGTTGTTCATTTATTAGTTCTACTCATTCTCAATTTAGGAATCATTCGTAAAAGGCATGATTTAGCGCAAGCCATTTGAACACAAAGCTTCTATCCAAGCTGGTGCCAGCTCTCTTAATATGCAGTGCAGCAGGAAATGGCTCGTTTAGATTAAGCAGAGCAATGCAAACTAATTTCTGTCACTCTTCTTGTTAGGTTGAAAAATCGCCAGTTAACCACCGCATTGCTTTTCTTATTACAGCAAGGAGGCACTTGCTTTCGATTCATCCTTTTAAATAAACGAAGCACTTGCGGATGAACATAGGCGGGAACCAAACATCCATGTCTGGTTTCAGCGCTTTAACTGACTAGGATTAACTTAAAGCGTACGACCCAATTCAAAGCCATCCCAGATTGCTCCATGATCGTTCTCGCTTTTTAGTTGTCACCGATATTGAACATTTCATCAACGTCTAGTTATTTAGGCAAGTGATCTTCAGCTTTGTAGCCAAGCGCTAGCACAACGTGGTGGTCGATATGGGCTAGCAACCATGTGTATTGGTATGGGGCAAGGTATTGCGACGATCATTGAATGAGTAGAGTGAGTCATTTAATGGTTCGAGTTGAGCTCGTCATATAGGTGACCACGACAATAAATTATTGTAACGATTCAAGCCTTCAACCTGTGTTGAAGGCTTTTTTAGTACATTTTATTTCGAGTAGCTGTTGAGAAGCTTATTAAAAGAGCTTGGCGCGTGATGTCTACATAGCTGTCGGGAGAGCTTTTAGCCATAGAATTAACGCGAATGAGATTATCAACAGAGTGGAACCATAGCTAACGTCACCATCAGTGACAGGGTTAACGTCACCAGTGATGGCACCGCATCCTTCCATGTATCAAATCGCAAATGAAAGAATATTGCACCAATTGAGGTAAATGCCGTTAGACTCGCGCCGATTGCGCTAAGTTTTGGATTTGCCATTGATATCCCAAGTAACATGGTGATAGCGCCTATCGCTTCGATTATTCCCACCAAAAACATGGCGATGCGGTTAAGGCCATAATTGTGGAAAAACTCGAGTTGAAGGGTAAATATTTTCTTCGGCATGCCAACCGTTTTAACAAAACTGGCAAATAGGAAAAAGGCGATTAATAACCCTTGTATAAACAACATGGCTTGAGCTCCTTAAGTAAACGATAGGCCTATTAAACCATTCCTATAGCTTGCTAAACATACTAATATTCACCTTATTACCATTCCAAATAGGAATGTCATGGACAAGTTTACCTGTTTAAAAGTCTTTACCCGTGTTGCAGCATTAGGTTCGTTTACCGCCGCTGCCAAAGAATTGAATACCACTCAAAGTGCGGTCAGTAAAAAGATCCAATGGTTGGAGCAAGATGTAGGTATTACATTGTTTCATCGCCATGCGCGTGCGGTTAGCCTGACAACGAGTGGCGAGCAATATTTGGGTTTAGCGTTAAAGCTAATAGAAGAGATGAGCGTGTTTGAATCGCAATTAAGGCAACAGCAAGCTGAAGTCTTCGGCACCTTAACCTTATCTGTTCCCAGTGCGTTTAGCGTTCGATTATTGGCCGAGCCGTTGAATGCCTTTATGAGATTGCACCCAGATCTGAGCGTTGATCTATCGGTGTCTGACAAATTAGCTGATTTAGTTGAAAGCGATATCGATATTGCTATTCGCGCTTCATACCTTAAAGACTCAGGATTAAAAGCGAAGTGGATTATGGATAATGAACTTGTCTATTTCGCCTCACCAGCTTACTTAACAAGTCACCCTCCTATAGCGACCGCCCAAGATCTTCAGTGGCATAAATGCCTGTGCTATAGCTTGTCTACGCCTTCAAATTTGTGGCGATTTATGGATAATCAAGTAGTCATTAAAGCCAAAGTAAAAGAGCAATTTCGTTGTGATAGCCCCGAGATGTTAGTACAAATGGCTAAGTTGGGGCTAGGTATTGCGGCTATGCCCAAATGGATGATTGAAGATGAGCTTCATCAAGGGGTATTAACGCAGGTTTTAACGCAATACGAATCATTCAAGCTACCAATGTATATGGTCTTTAAGGACAGTGATTACCAGCCAAAGCGTATTCGCGCATTTATTGATTTTCTTGCTGAGCATTTTCGATCGCAGAAAAATTGAATACACGTGCGAATAAATAGGGTAAGTGTAAACTTTTTGATGCCCATACATTGACCATTGCCACGGCTTAGCTTTAGACCCTATCTTCCACTAATTTTTGTCAAGAACCGTTACAGTGGGCACTTTCAAACATGAAAGTGCCCATTTCCTTGTTTAAACTGATTTTGCACGCTCCTCAGCAAAGCAATATTTGACTTATTTTTCCTTATCTACCCAAGTGGCCAAATTCACTATGTCACTACCGACATCATGACGTGTATTCTGCCGCTTGTTCCCCAAACCTATTTTTTGGGGGGTGTTTTTAAAATCGAATATTGGTCCTAATGCCTGCTATCCATGCTGAATTCTGGGTGCTAACCGCGGGTTCAACGTATTGCAAATCGGCAGTCAATGTTAGCCACGGTGTTGCTTGATATGCATAGTAGACTTCTGCGCCTTGCTCATTATTCAGTTCCGTTCCTAATGGCAGGTTGGCAATGGTGTCTTGCAGTTCATTGGAGTAGTTGTAGTGGTAGTAACCGAGTCCCCAACTATCCATTGGTCGGTTAAAAAACAGTGCCTGACCACCCAATCCACCTGCAAATGTCGCATTCAGAATATTGGGGTTGCCATCTGCAATCGAACCTCTCAGGTAAAGCCCCCAAGCTTGGCTAGTATCTTGCGGATCTTCCACTAGGTTGTGGGAAAACTGCAGTCGGGCATTGTATTTGTATTTCGCGTTGTCGATAAACCCATGTTCAGGATCGAGAGTGCGATAATCGATGCCTTCTTCGGTACTGTAGGTATAAGCCGCCGTAATCGCAGAGCTGCGCTCAAAAAGCTGCGTGTTATAAGTCGCAGAAAGGCTTAAGTTCACCCCATCATCAAACAGTCCGTTCATGCTTAGGCTGTCTGTGTATCGGTCTCTCGGGTCATACACCATGGCGGTAAATCTTGTGTTGTTGATGGTGTGGTTGGCAATGGCTCCGACAAAAGAGGGAGGCGTAACTCCGCTTGGCGGAGCAGAGAACGCAAGGTTTAAGAATCCGTGTCTTGTCGCTCCGCCGTAGAAGGGAGCGTGACGTAGAAGCTCAAAGGCATCGATTTTACCCACTAATACACTGCTTCCGCTTGAGAACTGATGAGAGTAGTAGAGTGAAGAGAAAAACAGAGAGTCATCGTCCCCAAATTGGCTAGAATTTGGGGCGGATAAATTGAGAAAACCAAAGTCATTGGCATCACCACCTCTCGCCACCATCTGAGAGTGCAGCTTCCCCCCTGACCATAACCCCAAAGCGTCGAGATCTAAGCTGGCAATCAAATCCAGCCGATGCGATTGGTTGAGATCATCCTTAGGCGCTCCAGAAACTGCAGACTGAAGAACGTTGGTGTACTCAACATCGAAGTTCAAACCGTATTCTTGTGCGGTTGGGCGAATCTCTCCCCAATCTTTGAGTAAGTTGTCGTCAAAATGTGTTGCTCCGGCATAAAGAGGTAGGAGCAAAGATGAGGTGACAAAGGTGCGTAGTGGATATCGTTTCATGGTTGATCTCGATGGCTATTGTTTGGAACAAAGGAAAGGGTTACCTGCTCACCAGCAACAAATCGTATATATGTGTGATGGAGGTGGAGTCTGGCTCGAAACTTTCGTTGGGGAGGGCGGTAAAGTTCAACAAGATCTGAGCAAATATCATGGGCGACAACATGAGTAACCCGATAAAAAAAAGTGCTAGAAAGGTGTGTCTGGTCATATGCGCCTCCTCTGTAATAGAGCGCATCCTAGCAGCAGCAGAAAATTGCCAAAAATCACATATGATGGGGAAATTCGTTCAAAAATAAGAGATTTGATGTATTTGACCAAAATAGTAATGATTGGTTTTTACCATCATAATGATATTTTTTGATTGGTTTTTGCTTGGTATGGTAGCGCTATTCTCGACCAGGATGGTGATGGACAATCGTATTTACGACTGTCTGAGCGCAAGGATGTGCACCTTCGATTTCTAAATAATCAGGTGAAACCTATGTACCTATATTTTCTAACGCTGCTACTGCTCTTTAGCATGAGTTATTCATGGCTTGCTAAACGACCTCAACCTTTCGTCAACCTTTTAAATTTGGCTCCCTTACTTTTACAACGTAGGCATTTACGATGAAAAGCATCAATAGAATTACGCTTGGCATAGGGATGAGTGTGCTGAGTGTCAATGTGATGGCAGGGAGTGTGGATTTAAGCAGTTTATATCAAGACTCTATTGAGAATAATCCAGCCTTAAAATCCGCAGCGTATGAGATTGAACGTACAGGACATCAGCGCGATCAGTTATCCGGTTTATATCGCCCTCAAGTTGATGCGGACATTCAATATGGTGCGATGCGAAAAGATTATACGACCTTGACAGAGATAGACAGTCAAGGTGCCTCGTTCGGTGTTCGTGCAGGGCAAAACCTCTACAATCAAGAGCTTAATCAATCGGCGCAACTTTTAACTCAGCAGCAAGAGTTTTCCAATATTAGCTATCAAGTGGCATTAGAAAGTTTGCAATTGAGTGTCGCACAAAGGTATCTCGATACGCTGAAAGCACAAGAAGCTTTGAAGCAAGCAGACGCTAATTTGCACGCGATTGAGGAACAACTGACTCAAATCAAGCATCGCTACAGCAATGGATTGGTGCCTGAAAATGATGTGAAGGAAGCTCAGGCTCAGTTTGATCTTGCCACGACGTCGGTGATCTTTGCTCAGAATGATGTGGAAAAAGCCTTGGACGGTTTGTATGAGTTAACAGGCAAAAGCTATGACCACGTGAGTCCTCTTAACTTGGCAGAACTGGAACTGGTGATCCCGAGCGCAAGTCAGGCGCTTAATTGGGAAGAGCAAGCTCGAACATTCAGCCCTCAAATGTTAATTCAACAACAACTCGTTGGGCTATCCAAGCAACAGATTCAACTAGCCGAAGCCGGGCACATGCCGAGCTTGGGCTTGGTTGCAGAATATCGCTACGCGTTTGCTTCAAAGTCTCAAACGACCCCAATGGGTGGGGTTGGACAGGGTTGGACTGATCTTGATGACAACACCACACTTTTTGCCGGTGTGGCGATGACTCTGCCTGTTTATCGCGGTGGTACCACGAGCAGCAAAGTGGAAGAGGCGAGTGTTCAGTACCAACAGTCGCTGCAGCTTCAGGAGCAAACTTGGCGTCAAGTCACCCGTGACATCCGCAGTACCCAAAAAGACCTGGCTGCACTTAAAACGGCAAAAGTGGCTTACGAACAAGCAGTGAAATCAGCCGAAGCGGCCTTGATTGCCACAGAACAAGGTTTTGAGCTTGGCTCACGGACCATTGTTGATGTCCTCAATGCCACACAGCAAGTCTACCAATCCAAACAACAGCTTTCGGAAGCTCAGATCGACTTCATCTTGTCGGCGTTGAAGCTTAAATACCTTGGTGGGGAACTGACGGAAGGTGACCTTAAAGCAGTGAATTCATTGGCGAGCCGCACATAGAGTGCCAGCGACCAAATGAAACAGTAAGAGATAACGACAATGAAAAAAACATATTTAACCCTCGTCGTGGCAGCGACCTTAGTGGGCTGTGGAACCGATGTAGATTCAAAAAATGTGGCGCAAGCTGCACCAGCAGCCACACCAGTGACCATCACTGAAGCGCAAATGTATCAGCATACCCCGACCCAGTTTTATGTCGGTCGTATGCAGGCAATTGAATCAGCGAAGCTCACTCCTAGAACGACTGGATTTCTTTTAATTAAGCACTTTGAAGATGGCGCAATAGTAGAAAAGGGCGACGTTCTGTTTGAGATTGATCCGACTTCCTATCAAGCGGCTTACGATTCTGCTCAGGCAACCTTGAGAGAAGCAAAAGCGGCGCTTGCTTTAGCAACACTCAACCATGAGCGTACAACCAACATGCTCAAGACGGGTGGTGTATCCCAAGCACAGCTTGATTTGAGCCAAGCTGAACTCACTATGGCGAAATCTAGAGTGGAGTCTGCTAAGGCGAATGTGTTGGTTCAACAAGACAACCTCGACCAAACTCAGGTTAAAGCTCCCTACAGTGGCAAATTAGGCAAGAGCCAGTTCTCGATTGGCGATATGGTAGGGCCAAATTTTGGGCCTTTAACAGACTTGATTCAGATAAGCCCAATAGAGGCTTCGTTTTCGTTGAAAGAAGACGAGTTGATTCACCATCAACTGACAGCGGAAAGCTCAGCAATCGTGAGCTTAGAAATCGCCCAAGAGATCATGCCGACTCAAGGTCGAATCAGCTTTGTCGACAACAAGATCAATCCAAATAGCGGTACGATCTCTATCGCGGCGGAATTTGCCAATGACGACGCACGTTATACCCCTAATCAATATGTGCGGGTTGGCTTAAGCCCTGACCAACCATTGATTGGTGTAAAAATCCCACACGCTGCCGTACACCAAGACAATCACTCTCAATATGTCATGACAATCGAAGATGGGACTGCAACTCGTCGCAATGTTGAAGTGATGGACCGAATTGGACAAAACGTCTTTGTTTCCGCTGGTTTGGATGCCAATGAACCTGTCATTGTTGGCGCACTTCAACGGATTCGTGAGGGTGCACCAGTGGTTGCTGCGGAGTAATTGTTATGTTGAGTAAATTCTTTATCGAACGCCCTAAGTTTGCGTTCGTTATATCCATATTTTTGACATTGATTGGTGTTATCGCCATCAAAACCATGCCAGTTGCTGAATACCCAAGTGTGACGCCTCCTCAAGTTCGTGTTGTGGCTTTTATGCCGGGAGCAAGTGCTGAAACGGTGAAGGAAGTTATCGGCAACCCGATTGAAGAAGAGGTCAACGGAGTTGATGGCATGGTCTACATGCAATCACGTTCGACTAATGATGGACGCTATTTCTTAAACATTACGTTTGAAAACGGTATCGATTCCGACATGGCGATGGTGAATGTTTCCAACCGCGTGGCGGTGGCTGAAAATATGCTGCCTTTTGAAGTTCGAGCTCGTGGTATTCGCATCCGCAAAGCCGCGCCCGATGATTTGTTGGCTATCGCTTTCTATTCTCCTGCAGGAGAGATGAGTGAGTTAGAGCTGAACAGTTGGGTTGAAGCTAACTTCATGGAACGTATTGCGCGTGTACCTGGGCTTGCAACCAGTGATTTGATTGGTGCAACTTACGGCATGCGAGTGTGGTTGGATATTGACCGAATGGCATCGCTGGGTGTCAGTACCATTGAAGTTAAGAATGCGATTCGTGAGCAAAATGCGGTCGTTCCCGCAGGCCGAATTGGTCAAGGCCCAAGCCGTGAGAACAGTGCATTGCAGTTCAACTTGATCACTGAGGGGCGGTTGAGCTCCGCTCAAGAGTTTGAGCAAATCATTGTAAAAACCTTACCGGATGGCAATCACGTATACCTTGGTGATGTGGCTAACCTAGAAATTGGTAGTCAGTTCTATGATGCGTACGCGACCTACAATGGTGGTGAAGCCGCTCTTGTGGCTATGCAAGCCAACCCAGATGCCAACGCACTAGAAACCGGTGCTGTTGTTAAGAGCATTCTGAGTGATATCGAAGCGATTATGCCTGCGGATATGACTTATGCGATTCCGTATGACACCACACAATCGGTTGAAGCTTCTATCCGAAGTATTGTCGAAACTTTGGTGATAGCGGTGTTGCTGGTTATTGCCGTGACTTACATATTCTTAGGTAATGTACGAGCAACATTAGCTCCTGTTGTGGCGATCCCGGTTTCGTTAGTGGGCACCTTTGCGTTCATGCAGTTAGGTGGTTTTAGTATCAATACGGTGACGTTATTTGGTCTGATTTTGGCCATTGGTATCGTGGTGGATAACGCGATTTTAGTGGTAGAGAACGTTGAGCGTATCCTTAACGAGAACCCCGAATGGACAGCGAAAGACGCCACTATTCAAGCCATGAAGGAAGTCACCGGGCCGATTGTCGCCTCTACTTTGGTCATGCTGGCAGTGTTCATCCCTGTTGCGATGCTTCCGGGTATCACTGGGCTCATGTTTGCACAGTTCTCGATTACCATCTGTATTGCTCTTATTTTATCGGCCATCAACGCACTGACCCTGTCACCCGCATTGTGTGCCTTGGTGATGAAGCGTAACCCGACGCCTGCCAAGTGGTTTGTTGTTTTCAATCATGGATTTGACAAGTTGACCAACGCCTATGGCAAAGCGGTGTCATTAATGGTCCGTAAAGCGGCGGTATTGCTCGTTACTTTCGCGGTCGCGATTGCTGCTGTGGTGGGCATGAATGAAAAACTGCCAACGGCTTTTGTCCCTGCTGAAGATAAAGGGGTATTAGTTCTGGCGATGTTCTTACCAGATAATGCGTCAAAAGAGCGAACCCAAGCGCTGATCAACCAAGCTGAAGAGATTCTCAACAATGATCCTGCGATTGAAAACTTTGCCGGTGCAATAGGTTTTAATGCGCTGAGTGGGGGATTGGCATCAAATTCCGCAACCATGTTCGTGAATCTAAAGGACTGGGATGAGCGCCTTGCAATGGAAGGGGATCATACTCAAGCCGCGGTAGCTCAGCGATTGAATCAACAGCTTTATGCGATTGATAAAGCGAAGAGTATTGCGATGGGCCTCCCCCCGATCCCAGGTATCGGGGTGGGTGATGCACTGGAATTCATGGTGCAAGACACCGCAGGTCGCAGTGCGCAAGAGTTAGCTGATATGACTTATGCGCTGATGGCTGCGGCTAATCAAGCGCCTGAAATCACTAATGCGATGACCACTTACCGAGCTAATGTGCCTCACTATCATGTCAACATTGATCGCGAGCAAGCTCGTCAAATGGGAGTGACATTGGGGGCAATCAACGATGCGATGGCCACTCATCTTGCCTCATCTTATGTCAATGATTTTGCATTGAATGGTCGAAGCTACCGAGTGTTTGTACAAGCGCAGGGCGAGCAACGTAATGATTTGTCTGAC
>NZ_AFWF01000245.1 GCF_000222605.1 Vibrio ichthyoenteri ATCC 700023
ATCAAGCACATTCAAAAATCGTCCGTCGGTGAAGAGACCGAGCTGGAAACACTGCGTCAGCGCTGTGATGACTTTGATACGCACCTTGAGCACCATCCATTGTGGCGTGGTCAATTGGCTTTTTACCTGCAAGCGGATTCCCTTGATGAGATGGAAGCGCGTACCGATAGCCTTCGCGCCACCTTTAATGGCTCAAACCTGTCGCTTCGTTTCATCAAAAACAGCGACCAAGAGTCGCCCCTTGATAGCTTTTTGCGTTGGTTGCCGATGAACTACCACCCTGAGCTTGATGAGCAGTTTTGGTATTGCGGCTGGGTATGGCTTGAAGAAATGCTGGCACTCTCGCCACTCTTTGGCC
>NZ_AFWF01000244.1 GCF_000222605.1 Vibrio ichthyoenteri ATCC 700023
TATATTAATATTATTGTTTATTTACACAGTAATAGTTGCATTGCACGGAGAAACACAGTGTTTACACGCATAAAACAAGTTATCGATTGGTTCAATGATGAGCCAGAAAAGAAAGCACTGCCCCAGGCCACCCTTAAAAACAAAACCCCTGCGGGATTTTGTGCGCCATGGAGTGCAGAGCAACTGAAACAAGATGATCTTATCAAGGACAAACTTCGCGTTCTTAAGCGTAGTGGCTTAGCGCTGCCTTACGAGGTGTGGGGTGAGTTTGTCGTTGATACGGTCATTCGCTTTGCGACCTGTTGCCAAGATTTACCAGCTTCAGAGTTTTACCACCATGCGACGCCAAGAGGCTTATTGCTACACAGTTTAGACGTGGCGATTTACGCCATGCGTATTCGCCGTAATTACATTCTGCCGCCGAATACGGCGCCGGAAGACGTGATCCACAAGGAGATCGTTTGGGTGTATGGCGTTTTTCTGTGTGCCTTATTGCATGACGTGGGCAAGGTGCTCGATATGGAAATTGAGTTATTTGTAGGGGAGGGAAAATAACCCGTTCGTTGGACATCGGCACTGGGGGCGATCAGTCAACCGTACCGTTTTCGTTATCACAAAGAGCGTCAATACAGTCAGCATCAACGCAGCGGACTGATGTGGTTAACGCCACTGCTCTCTGAAAACCCAATGGCGGCGATCACAAGCGATCGCCAGCTCTACCATGAAATGAGCGCTTATCTTTCTGGCCATGCCGATAGTGACAGCGTCATTGGGCAAATTGTGATGCAAGCGGACGCCGCCAGTGTGGCGCAAAACCTCGGCGCCGATAAAGCCGGCATCAACCTCGCTGCTGAAAAAGCGCGAGGCGCAGCCGCTTCATTGGCGGGTCAGCTTCGATTGACGCTCACTCATTTGCTTCAATCGGGCGCATTCCCATTGAACAGAAAAGGCGCCGAGGGGTTTGTTGAGGGTGAAAACCTGTTTTTGATGAGTAAGCCGATCGCTGAACGACTACGTGCAGCGTTATTGGAACGTGGGATCACTAACGTTCCAACGGACAACTCACGATTATTTAATGAATTGCAGCAGCACCAACTCATAC
>NZ_AFWF01000243.1 GCF_000222605.1 Vibrio ichthyoenteri ATCC 700023
CGTTGCCTCGGTGGATGGCACCACCCACGATATTGTTATTACCATTACTGGGGTGAATGACAGCGCAGTCATCTCAGGTGATGCAGTTGGTGCGGTCACTGAAGATGATACCGATCCGGTGCTGACGGATTCAGGCGTGTTAACGCTGACTGATGCTGATACAGGCGAAGCCAAGTTTGACCCAGCTAGCGTGGTCACGCCGGCCGGCGCACTCGGCGAGCTTACCATCGATGAGAACGGCAACTGGGTGTATAACGTCGACAACGCTGACGTGCAATACCTGGCTCAAGACGAAACCAAAATCGAAACCTTCACTGTTGCCTCGGTGGATGGCACCACGCACAACATCGTGATAGCCATTACCGGGGTTAACGACAGCGCAGTGATCTCAGGCGATGCAATTGGCGCCGTCACCGAAGATGATACCGATCCAGTGCTGACCGACTCGGGCGTGTTAACCCTGACTGATGCCGATACCGGCCAAGCGAAATTTGACCCAACCACTGTGGTCACTCCGGCCGGCGCACTAGGTAGTTTAACTATCGATGAGAACGGCAACTGGGTGTACAACGTCGACAACGCAGACGTGCAGTACCTTGCTCACGATGAAACCAAAGTCGAAACCTTCAC
>NZ_AFWF01000242.1 GCF_000222605.1 Vibrio ichthyoenteri ATCC 700023
ATCAAGGAGCTACAGCTACGATGTCAGGGCAAGAAGTCTGGACGCAGATTAAACGGGGGCAAGTCGGCGATTTAAGTTTACCCGTTTGGGAGCGCTTTTATGCGCTCGCTGCCTAATTGTATCTAGAGATCGGCACGTCTGCATCTAACGAAAACTTTGCGACAGAACCCCGCATATAGCAGCCCGCACAAACCTACATTTGATGTTGTTTTTGTCATTACGAGCGTGCTCTGTTGCGAGTCAGTCTGAATGTTCGCAATTTTATTAATGCTCAACTTGTTGATTACTCTACGGATTGCTAAGGTTTGATTGGCTTTTCTGGCGTTGTGTTTTAGTGAGAGTTTTTAGTACGCCACAGGGATTTACAAGGATGTGAAAAGCCAAAATCAATCAAGAATATTGGCGTGCTTTCTTCCAGTAAGTGCGGACTGTGCCACGATTCATGCCTAATATTCTACCTGCATGTTGTTGATTGCCGCGGGTATGCAGCAGAACAGATTCAACGATGGCGCTTTCAAGCGAAGATAATAACCCGGTCAAATCAGGGTCGGGTTTATGTTTGGGGGTGTACTTGCTGCCACTGTCGTAGGGCTCAAGAATCATCTTGAGCTGCAAGGCAAGCATCTTTTGATCGATGATGGTCATGGGTTAGGCCGTTGGGTGAATAAGAATGTGCGCTTGATAAGTGGTGTCGTTCCACTCATTCATTTCGGCGGTAAACCAACCATGCTTATTGATAGCGTCAATAAGCTCCGGTGCGCGCTCAAGCTGGATCAGTATCGATACCGGCGCTTTTTGTGCGCCGTCTTCGCTAAAGCAGTGGTCAATATGATCTTCTAGCATGTAGATAATACCAGGCTCGGCTTCTACACCTTCTTCAAAAAGGCGAGATTCTAATCCTTCGTCGTCATACAAATAGACCAATAACGAGTAGAGTTTTTCAGCTCCAGCCAGTTTTGTTTTCCTTGCCTGTTCGTTGAGTTCGTACAATTTTCTCTCCAAGTTACCCTGTTTGTTTCTGGCAGCCGCAAGCATGAGTTTTACGTCTTTTTTGATGTTGGCCAACCGCGGATCTTTTATCTTGGGTTTTAGGTATTTTATCAATATGTCATTGCGAGTACTGATTGGGCAATAGCGACTCGATGCGGATACTTGGCAGAGCAGGTGCAGTAAGGCGTTGCTTACGGTGGTGTGCAGGTTTCGATAGTATTCAAAATCTCGTTTAATTTGCATAGGCTATTACTGCACGTTAAGCAGTGCACTCCTTCCAGCGGTTGTTTTCTTTGAAGGCGAGAAGGCGGTCGGCAATATCACGCAGTTCAATCTTGACGGTGCAAGAAGGCGCACGCGAAGCTGAGGATGTTTTGGCGCCTCTCAGTCCTCTCATGAAGACGGTTTCTGATTTGATTAACTCGTTTGAGTCGTTTAAGTAAATAATTTTGTAAGCGGCCATGGTACTCCTTGAGTGTTGGTTTGTCTCTATATGTGGTCAATGGTTCCACTAACCAAGGTAATGGTTAACAATTGCTCAGGAAAAGGTAAGATATTCATAAACATCACGTAGTTAAGAGGTGCTTATGAACAGTCACGATAGACGAAAACGAGTATTGCTTGAGCTTATTGTGTTGCGCGGTCACTCTAAGGA
>NZ_AFWF01000241.1 GCF_000222605.1 Vibrio ichthyoenteri ATCC 700023
CGGGAACTACACCGCCCTTAAATCGCTTTCTGAGACGTGTCGCGGTTTCGAAAAGAAACTGGAAAGCTTTTTCAACTTTTGTCCATCTTATGATGTAGACATAACTTACTTTGTTACCACCCACACGGGAAGATTATTTCCCAGTGGGGTAATAGTTTTTCTCGTTTCATTACTTGTTAGGAGAAAACACTATGTCTGGTAATAACAACGCTAACTACTTCGATATTCACACTTCTGCATTTGGTTTTATTAACCGTGTACGTAAGGTTGTACCGAATAGAGGCGAACCGTTCTGGGCGGCTGATTTTTCAGCTTGTCGAGGCGATGCTGGCGAAAAAACGTACTTTGACGTTAAAGTTGTTGGGACAGAAGCTAATGCTCTGTTTGAACAGCACCTTGCGAATTTTGAGCAAGGTAAAGACAAAGTAACAGCAAGCATTGTTATCGGCGACTTGCGCGTAGAACTATTTACTTATAAAGCTGGTGAAAAGAAGGGGCAAACAGGCGTTTCATTGAAAGGTCGATTGCTTCGTTTTAAATACTTGAAGGTTAATGATGAGGTTGTTCTTCAAACTGAATCAGAAGCCCAAGCCGCTTAATAACTGACTGCCCAATACGTTTATCGTGTTGGGCATTTTCGTCTAAGGGCGAAAGAACTCTGACCCAATGGGGGAAACATTCCCTGCGGGCATCGTTTCTCTTTTTTTATTCGTAAATTTGGAGAAATGATGATGAATGAACAAATGATAACTCAACATCAGTACAACGCGTTTGTACTGGCGCAAGTTAATACGGATGGTTGGCAAAACGAAGAAACGTGCCCTGATTGTGGCAAAATGGCAATCAGACGTGATTTTGAATCTTGTCATACCGGTTCTGTGAATGCGCATTACACCCTAAACTGTTCACATTGTGGCTACCATGAGTGTGAGCAGGATGAGTGTTCTATCTGTGATGTGAAATATGACCACAACCAACACATCAATGATGAGGTTGGTAAATGGTTGTCTTTTATGGATTTAGTTGAAGACAGGTTAGCCGAAGGACGATGTGTCCCAGGTGTACTTTGGACTCAGTTCAAACATGTCATGTATCATCAACCAGCAGTGGCAGATTTACTTGATAATGTTTTGGGGCTTGGTTTACCAGCTAATTGTGGAAGACAAGTTGTTCATCATGTTCAACGACATATCATGGATGTGCGATTTAAGCTTAATCTTGAACAACGTATTCAGCTTGCGAAATTGAATTAATCATAAACCCACAGGGGATTCGATCCCTTGGGCGTTTCTCCTTTTATTAGGAGAAACGATAATGAATCAATTGATGATTAACCAATCTCAGCACAGTGCTTTCGTACTTACTGAGGTGCTTAATGCTACTGGTTATGACTATGTTCGAGGTGGATGCTCAGTCAAAGACTTTGATGAGAGCTATTTATTTCGTCAATACAGTTATGACGAAGCTGGTAAATGGTGGGTGTTTTTAAACCATGTTGAAGAGTGGTTGGTCGCAGGAAAACCAGTAACCGGCTTTCTGTGGTCATTTCTTCTCTATGTAATAAATCCAAAGTCTGAAATGACGGGATTTGTTTGTCTGTTGCTTGATTTTGAACCATTAGAGGCCCAAAACAAGCTCGGTATGTTTAAAC
>NZ_AFWF01000240.1 GCF_000222605.1 Vibrio ichthyoenteri ATCC 700023
ATCTGAATCCATCTCGACTTCAATAAAATGCTCTTGGTAGTCGGGTAAGACGCCCTCGCCCATCTCTTTGAGTTTGACGAACACCGTATACGGCAAGACATATTTCGCTACCCCGAGCGGCCCAAAGCCAGGTGCGCGAGTTTGACTCACGCGCACGTTTTTGCCTTTGGCCGTTTTATGGTTCGCCTCATCCGTCACCTTCATGATTTCCTTGATGATGCCGTGCTCTTGTGAAAACGCGAGCGCGGCACTGCCCAGCTTGCCACGATGATAACGGTAACCGTCGTTCATCATGATGCTGGGCATGGTGCGCCACAAAAGATAAAAAACATCTTCAGCGTAGCCGCCCATCAAGGTGCCGGTGAGTAACAAACATTGTCTTACCGAGCTGGCTAAGACTTGCATCGCTTGTCCTTGCGCAGCGCCAGAATTCTTATATTCGTGCGCCTCATCGATAACCAACCAGTCAAAGAACCCGTAAGGGAAATAACGCTTAATGAACTCACTCGCCTGATAATCGCCCTGTCCGAACGCAAATTGCGTCTTAGCCAGTTTTCGCTCTATCCGCTCAGCTTGTCGCTCATTAAAAACAAATTCTCCCTCGGCATCGAGCAAGTTCACCAACTCATAGATATTGTCGGTCAATGCTTTCGCGAGGACTCGTTCTCCAAATCCGTCCAACAAGCGCCCTGCAGTGACCTTCCCGATGGTCGGTAGTGTCTGCAGTGCACGTGAGACGGTTTTCGTTAAGTTGTCGTCTTGGCGTTGACGCTTCAATGTCCACAGTGCGCTATGACAATGAGCACAGCGCAACTGTTGGTCTACAGGAAAATGACTCGGTGCAATCAACTCGCCTTCTTCATCTTTGACCAGTTGACCACAATCAGGGCAACAGACAAATTTGAGTAGGGCGGTTTGCGCTCGAAGTCCATCATGACCCAAGGTCCGTTTTAGGGTTTTGGTTTGGTAAGCCGGTTGCCAGTGGTAACCCATGCGCATCCGAACTCGACCTAGCACCACATACTCTGGTCCGTCATGCTTTGCCGCTTCTCGAAGTTTAAGCAAAGAAAGCAACGTATCCGGTCCATTGAGTACCCATACCTTCGCATCTGGCACCGTATCGAGAATTTCTCGACGCCATTTGTAGACCAGGTGTGGCGGTGACAGCACTAAAAAGCGTTGTGCCTTTCCTTCATGGTAAGCAATGGCGGTTGCCGCAATTCCCATCATCGTCTTGCCAACCCCCATTTCTCCGTTGAGTATGCCTGCTGGGGCGTGCTCATCGAGAAGTAGGGTACTGATGGCTTGTATCGCTTCCGCTTGCACCTCAAACGGTGTCCGTTTAAGCGATTGCAGGATGCGCGTTCGAGCCTCACTCGGTGATTGGTATCTCGCCGGGTGCGCCGCTTCAATGTTGGACAAAAGCCCTTCACCAAATTGGTCGATGAAACTGTGCAGAGATAACACGTTGTCGCAGGTTGTCTCTGCCATGGTTTCTTGTTGGGGTTGCGAGCTCATGCGTAGACCTCCTTATTCAGAGGCAGTAAGCCTTGTTGCAACAACTCACTGATTAACGTTTCAATCTCTTCAATCGGTAAATCAATCAAATACCCATGAAGACCATAAGACGGTAATACCGTGATGTGCGCTCGTAACCTTAGCTGCAGCGCGCTTTCCCATTCATCCTGCAAGGGTAAATGACAGAGCTGTTTGAGCGTTGGCCAAAGTGCAATCCAAGGCTGAGGCTCAGTACTGAGCACCGTCATGGATTGACCCCTTGGTTTTTGTACATCCGGTTGAAACAACCAGGTATGCACCCATTCCCCCACCTCGGTAAACTTAGGTAGTCGAGTGGTGCGCTTGGTGAGCATTTTTGCTTGTGCAAAATCGAGCACCAATTTATCCCCACTAGGGAGGGTGACGGTCATGACGCGCAGTCCTCCTTCGGAAAGAGGCAGTGTTAAGGCCGCAAAAAAATGCTGCATCACACCATCTCGTCCCCAGACAGACAAAAATTGCACCAATCCCGTGGTAGAGGTGACAACGGCATCCAGATAGAGGCCGTTGTCGAGTTCGATTAAAGAACGGTTAATATTGACATTCATGATGAAGGCTCCAAAAAAAAGAAAGGCGCCTTCCCGTTAGGAATAAGCGCCTAACGGGCAAACACACACAAGGGCGTGTTTGGTCTATTGAATGATAACGATACGACCAAAGTCCTCACCGGGGGTGAGGTCGATGGCGCGTATCAAGGGTTGAAATTGGTCAATCTTGGTGGTGATGGTTTGATGCTCATCGATACTGGTCATGGTGCGCTGCACTTTTTGAGTGCCCCCCTTAACCAATAGCGTTCGCAATCCATCATTACTCACCACCTTGCC
>NZ_AFWF01000239.1 GCF_000222605.1 Vibrio ichthyoenteri ATCC 700023
TTGTGAGTTACGTATCCAAGTTTGTTCAATAATGATTTGATAGCTTAGATAGTTGACTAGCTATGCGTAACAGGGAAAGGTTTTTAAGTGGCAAATAATTCGGGTAGGTTTTTCAGCAATAATAGTCTTTACAAGTTATTGGAGTTGGTTGAAGTAAGAGATTTAATTGATAGGAACTCGTTAAAGACCTACTGGTGTGAGAGTACATTCGAACTGTTTATCTATAAGGCAGAAGGTCTACTGGAGGTCATTTCTTATACAGAGGATGGTTATTTATTCGTTGAATTGGCCTATCCAAAGCAATCAAAGAATTGTAATTTGGATCATCTATATTTTGAAGTGTATGAACAGTCAATACAGCGGGGTCAAGATAAATATCAAGCGGTTATAAATAATCTA
>NZ_AFWF01000238.1 GCF_000222605.1 Vibrio ichthyoenteri ATCC 700023
TCGCTTTCTGAAACGTGTCGCGGTCTCTAAGAGACTGGAAAGCTTCTTCAACTTTCGTCCGTTTATCAACGCGACGTAATAAACTGAAACAGCGATTTTATTCGACTGTTATCATAGAGTTGTTTGAGTTCTTTGAACTCCACAACTACCCCACAGGACTTAGGCTCCTGACTGAGACTGGGCAATGGCGCCCTACGGTTTGTGCATCACTGTACATTCCGGTTTTACATCGTCTCATTTCAA
>NZ_AFWF01000237.1 GCF_000222605.1 Vibrio ichthyoenteri ATCC 700023
GCTCAACGGGCACAGGCAGTGATGCACTGCATTACTTTAATCGCGGAGGGGAACTCTTTGGCTTCGACCCTCTGAATGATTTTCTCTCTAATGCCCACTTAAACCTTTTTGGTCCCTCTGGATCTGGAAAGTCCGCCACCTTAGTGGGGATTTGCCTTCGCTTGCTCGCCACCCATCGTCCGCGACTGTTTGTGATTGAAGCGGGGAACAGTTTTGGCTTATTAGGCGCTTATTGCGAGCGCATGGGGCTCAAAGTCAATCGCGTGCAACTCAGCGGGAGCTCAAAAGGCATTTTAGCGCCATTTGCAGATGCAAAACATCTGGTTGGCCAAGAAGTCGCGCACGTCTGCAGCGATGAGTCGCTCGATATCGAGCATTTAAACGACAACGACAGTGAAGACGACGAGCAACGTGACATCTTGGGTGAACTCGAAATCATGGCTCGTTTGATGATAACCGGGGGTGAGGAGAACGAACTGGCGGATTATCGCCGCGCCGACTCTGCGATGGTGCGTGATGCCATTAAAGCCGCCGCCGAGCTTGCCCATGAGCGTTACACGGTCAGACCGACACACATCAAAGAGCAGTTGATTACCTTTAGCCAAGATGCGCAACGTCCTGAC
>NZ_AFWF01000236.1 GCF_000222605.1 Vibrio ichthyoenteri ATCC 700023
GCGCTAATGAGGATGAGATGGCGATATGGAAGTGTGAAGTCTTTTTAAGTGCCTTTGATTGGCGCCAGACGTTCACCTTTGTGTGTGTTCACTGGCCATCGATATGGCCCGAAGGTGAGCTTGCGTCGATTGAGGGCTCAATAACGCCCGCTATCGATACGTCAGAGCTTCAAGACGCACACGATGATAGCGAGTCATCACTGACTCAATATGCTCCTGTATCGCCTCTGAGAGAGAATTTAAGTGACGCAGTCACCCAAGTAGAGGGCACTGCCACAGTACCAGCAAGTCAAAGGGTATTGGAGCAGGAGAGTAGAGAGCCTTCATTCAGTTTAGATTTGATGAGTTATATGCCTGGTATGGACGCAATAAGCGCTGAGCCAGATATCGCAGAAGTATCGGTTGAAGTAGCAGCTGACGTCGAACCAGAAGTGAGACCGGCGGTTGCCAGTCACGCGATGGAATTGATGCAAGAAGCTGAGAGCACTGCAGCAGATGAAGAAAAGAGTGACGTTGTGACTGAGGATGAGGCGCTTACCGCTTCGTCAGTCATGCTGCAGAAGTTTGATGCTCGAAGCGCGACACCGGCAGAACTCGGTGAAGCGTTTTATCAATGGGTTGACGCCGTACTTAAAGGTGGCGTTCACCCTGTGAATCGTCAAGGCGCGATGTTTCATCGATTGGAGCAGGGCATGTTGGTGGTATCACCCGGAGCGTTCC
>NZ_AFWF01000235.1 GCF_000222605.1 Vibrio ichthyoenteri ATCC 700023
TTGCTTTCTGAAACGTGTCGCGGTCTCTAAGAGACTGGAAAGCTTCTTCAACTTTAGTCCGTTTATCAACGCGACGTAATAAACTGAAACAGCGATTTTATTCGACTGTTATCATAGAGTTGTATGAGTTCTTTGAACTCCACAACTACCCCACAGGACTTTGGCTCCTGACTGAGACTGGGCAATGGCGCCCTACGGTTTGTGCATCACTGTACATTCCGGTTTTACATCGTCTCATTTCAACTGACTTTAGACGCTTTCGTAGCGGCATGAGTAACGATTGTCCAATTGCATACGCATTTTGGGTCGCTTTCGTGTACCTGCTATTCCGCTTCCAATCCCGTCTACGAGTAAATCCTTATATACGTTT
>NZ_AFWF01000234.1 GCF_000222605.1 Vibrio ichthyoenteri ATCC 700023
CTGACTTTAGACGCTTTCGTAGCGGCATGAGAAACGATTGTCCAATTGCATACGCAATTTGGGTCGCTTTCGTGTACCTGCTATTCCGCTTCCAATCCCGTCTACGAGTAAATCCTTATATTTTTTATGGTTACCATAAATGTATTTCGCTCACAAAATGCACTGTATATATAAACATTATTGTTTATTTATACAGTCATAGTTACATAGCACGGAGAAACACAGTGTTTACACGCATAAAACAAGTTATCGATTGGTTCAATGATGAGCCAGAAAAGAAAGCATTGCCCCAAGCCACCCTTAAAAACAAAACCCCTGCGGGATTTTGTGCGCCATGGAATGCAGAGCAACTGAAACAAGATGATCTTATCAAGGACAAACTTCGCGTTCTTAAGCGCAGTGGCTTAGCGCTGCCTTACGAAGTGTGGGATGAGTTTGTCGTTGATACGGTCATTCGCTTTGCGACCTGCTGCCAAGATTTACCGGCATCAGAGTCTTACCACCATGCGACGCCAAGAGGCTTATTGCTACACAGTTTAGACGTGGCGATTTACGCAATGCGTATTCGCCGTAATTACATTTTGCCGCCGAATACGGCGCCGGAAGACGTGATCCACAAGGAGATCGTTTGGGTGTATGGCGTTTTTCTGTGTGCCTTATTGCATGACGTGGGCAAGGTGCTCGATATGGAAATTGAGTTATTTGTAGGGGAGGGAAAAGAACCCGTTCGTTGGACACCGGCACTGGGGGCGATCAGTCAACCGTACCGTTTTCGTTATCACAAAGAGCGTCAATACAGTCAGCATCAACGCAGCGGACTGATGTGGTTAACACCACTGCTCTCTGAGAACCCAATGGCAGCGATCACAAGCGATCGCCAGCTCTACCATGAAATGAGTGCTTATCTTTCTGGCCATGCCGATAGTGACAGCGTCATTGGGCAAATAGTGATGCAAGCGGACGCCGCCAGTGTGGCGCAAAACTTTGGCGCCGATAAAGCCGGCATCAACCTCGCTGCTGAAAAAGCGCGAGGCGCAGCCGCTTCATTGGCGGGGCAGCTTCGATTGACGCTCACTCATTTGCTTCAATCGGGCGCGTTCCCATTGAACAGAAAAGGCGCCGAGGGGTTTGTTGAGGGTGAAAACCTATTTTTGATGAGTAAGCCGATCGCTGAACGACTACGTGCAGCGTTATTGGAACGTGGGATCACCAACGTTCCAACGGACAACTCACGATTATTTAATGAATTGCAGCAGCACCAACTCATCC
>NZ_AFWF01000233.1 GCF_000222605.1 Vibrio ichthyoenteri ATCC 700023
TATACATGCTATTTTTGATAGTCTGTAAACTACGATACTAACTTTTTTTTGCAACCAATAATGAGACACTAGATGCATACAAGTATAAATATGCGATTACTATTCATAAAAAAAGCTCTGGTATTGCACCAGAGCTTTGTGTTTTTTCGATATCGCTTCTATTAATGGTTAGCTAAATCTGTTCCAAAGGAGCACCGGCGGTCGCCTTTTTCCCACCAATTTGGCTTTGTAAGCTAAACCTTGAAGCGAGACAATGACATTTGCAACGTCGTTGCTAATTGTGCAAGTTCAATACTCGATTGAGCGGTTTGCTCTGCGCCCTGAGCGACTTCATTTGCCGACAGACTCATATTCTGAATATTTTGACCGAGGTCTTCTGTAACGGAATCTTGTTGATTGCAGGCCGTTGCGATCTGGATACTGGTCTCAGTGACTTTCATCATCGTATCTTCAATCGTCTGAATTGCTTTTCCTGTCTGCACGCTTTGATCGACACAAACACGGATCTTCGAACAGCTTTGCTCTGTCGCCATTTTCGCATGCGCAGCGCTGGTTTGTAATTTCTCAATAATGCTGACAATCTCACTGGTTGATGATTGCGTTCGCCCCGCCAACGAACGAACCTCATCCGCCACCACGGCAAAACCACGGCCCTGCTCGCCCGCACGCGCCGCTTCAATCGCAGCATTCAGTGCCAATAGGTTAGTTTGATCGGCAATACCACGAATCACTTCAACCACCACACTGATATTGTTTGATTCGCGCTCTAACTCTTCGACTAATTCACCCGCTTGTTCAATATCACGTGAAACAATTTGAATTTGCTCAATATTGAACTGAACATCTTGATTGCCTTGCTTAGCTTCTTGTGAGGCCTCTAGCGCTGATGTAGACGCGGTTTCAGTATTACAAGCCACTTCTGCAACCGTTGCTCTCATCTCCTCCATTGCGGCTGCAATCACCGTAATGTCCGATTGTTGCTGCTGCATGCCCAGTGAAGACTGTTCTGATATCGCACTCATCTCTTCAACGGCAGCCGATAACTGAGTCACCGCAGAAATGGTATCTTCAATTAACATACGTAACTGATTTTGCATTTCAATATTGGTATCTGCCAATTCACCTAATTCATCATTACCAATCAATTCACGCTCTAAACGGAAGGTCAAATCCCCTGCTGCAATTGCTTTTGATTGTGCGACAACTAAATTCAGTGGGTGACAAATTTGACGCGCTAAGAAGAAAGTAATAAACACCATAAACGCAATCAACGCAGAGAAGGAAACCTTAGTCGCAGTGGTCACTTCATCAACATTTTCCATAATCGAGCGACGGTTATTGGCCACAAAAGTAAGGTTTGTTTTAACCAAATCATCCATAGCCGCACCCACTTCTTCAAATTGACTAAGTGCTGCCACAAGGTCAAGTTGTGCTTGGGTCTTATCCCCACGGCTGACCTTTTGAGTAAAGTCACCTAACACACGCTGGTAACTATTCCAACCATTCATCACGCGACTAAATACACGGCGCTCATCAGCGTCGACAACCGTCGCTTGATACTTAGCAAGATCATTTTCAATTGTATTTTCAAGTGATGAAATAGTCGTAAATAACTGCGGAAGGTCGCGTTCTTGATACGTTAGCGCCGCAAATTGATTACGACGATAGGCATTCATATCAAAGTAGATATCTTCTACCGATAGAACACTTGGAATGGTGGAGTCGGTAAAGTTAACCACTTCCGATTCTACTTTGTTCAACTCTTGTAATAGAAAGAATGCAAACGCAATCATTACTAAACCGATCGCCGAAAATACAACAGCGATTTTTTTTGTCACAGCCAAATCTTTGTAGCTCATGATTCTCATAACCTAGGAGTGTTTAAATAATTAATCCGCAGGCAAATACTCACACCAATCTAAAAGCAGCAAAAAGAAGCGCAACAAAATCACGCAAAACGCGAATTGAAGCAAATAAGTGGTGATGTAATCCAAAGAAATCTTGAATCGACAACGCTGCATATCTGAACTGGGGGACTTACTTTAGGGTACTGGTCTGATGACTTAGTCATCGCCCGAAAACCTTATATCAGCACTTCTACAATAAAGTAAATCAGAAAATCACCGTCCTTCACCCGGGTTTAATAGCTGAAAATTGTTATATTTTATAGTTAGTTATGACACCATCACCCAACACAAACCTTTGCGGAAACCGCCATGTGACAATGGTAAAAAAATATCAACGAATTTACACTCAAGTCAGTTTGAAATTGGTTTCAATGGTGTTAATTCCGAGGCTAATTACGCTGACTGTCAAAAAGGTAGCGCCAATTTATCGCCAATGAAACGTGATCTTTTTTCCAAAAAATGAGCTGTTCAACACGCATACTTGCAGAATAATGATTTCCCCAAACGAACAGGATTTAAAACGGACGTTCAACAGCGACACTCAACTACCATCGAATCCAAGCCATAAATCACTCCATATTGAGCAACAAATTAAAACTAGCGCATCCTGATTTTTATTTTGATTCTCATAATCCAAATAGATGAAGGAAATTAGCCATCAGACACATTACCCACTGTTTTTAAACAACTTATTTCATCAACTCTATTGGCATAAAGATTGCGATGTATCAGCTAAGTTATGAATGCGAGACAAATTTCATAGCATCTGGATACCAATGAGGAGTGACTATGAAAAAGGTAATGCTAATTCCTGTCGGAGCAAAAGTCGCGGTCAATCAAGAGGGTGAAATACGCATCCTTGCCGATGGCCAGCAACCAAAAGACAATGAAGTCGTTTATTCTGAACAAGATTTTGCATTACTTGCAAATGTTGATATCCGAGTTGTGTCCGATATTCCCACAACGTCCTCCGATGATGTTCAAAGCGTACAAAACCTCATAGATCTTGGCCAAGACCCTACTCAACAAGAAAACTTAGATCCTACGGCAGGCCAAAATAAAGGTTCTGCACCAACGCTCTCTCCACAGGTAGCAAGAGACAATCAAACAACGATCGCGGAAACATTTTTTGACACCAATGCCAACGATCAGTTAAGTGACCGTCCTTCACTTTTAACTCTTAGCGATGAAACTAACTCAGGTATTGAGCTTGCCGCGATAATAGGTGGTAACGATAGCGGAGCTGTCACTGAAGATGCGACCTCTCCATTGCTGAACGACTCAGGGAAACTGACCATTGAGGACAACAATAAACGTGATGCTAATTTTGACCCAAACAATATTGTCACACCAAGAGATGCTCTAGGTGAGCTAACGATTGATACTCAAGGAAATTGGACATACTCCGTAAACAACGAGAGCGTGCAGTACCTTGCTCAAGATGAAACCAAAGTCGAAACCTTCACTGTCGCCTCATTGGATGGCACCACGCACGACATTGTTATTACCATTACTGGGGTCAACGACAGTGCGGTGATTTCAGGTGATGCAATTGGCGCGGTGACCGAAGATGAAAGCTATCCAGTACTGACCGATTCAGGCGTGTTAACCCTCACCGATGCTGATACTGACCAAG
>NZ_AFWF01000232.1 GCF_000222605.1 Vibrio ichthyoenteri ATCC 700023
TAATCGAGAACGGAGTGATGTTCACGCTTCCAGCTCGTTTAGCGAAGCAGGGGGTCAACAAAGTCCGCATTGAGCTTGATGCCAGTGATACGTACACCATGACAACATTGAAGGTCAATGCGCGTCGAGATGAGAGCATTGAAATCCAATGCGAATCCCTTATTTACTGCGACCAACTGGAAGCAACGTTTGAGGATATGACCGGCGTGTACACTCGCTTTTAATTATTGGAGCAAACATGATGAACTATTGCATCAACTGTGGCGAGAAGGGCACATTACAAGCTGTTAATGTACCAGAAAACGAAGAA
>NZ_AFWF01000231.1 GCF_000222605.1 Vibrio ichthyoenteri ATCC 700023
AGTGAGAGCGGAATAAAGCCGTTAAAAGACTTTGCTCGAAAGCTTCGCCCTTACCTTCATGGCATTACCGCCTCAGCAATTTATCCGCTGAACACGTCCACTCTTGAAGGGATAAACAACAAGATAAAGTTAATCAAGCGGATGGGATATGGTTATCGAGATACCGATTACTTCTTCTTAAAGATAAAAGCGGCTTTCCCCGGAAAGCCGCGATGAACCAAAAAGGTTCATCGCGGATAAGCGGGAACTCAAAACAAAAACGGTAGTAAGTGATAGAGTTTTATCGCCAAACAAAACCTACACAAACTACCGTTTTCATGCCGAATCATACTTTCCTATCTTCGTTCTGGGAAGGCTTTCATGTAGCAAAGTCTCATCAGACAGAATCACTTATTACGCTCACCCTGAAACCTAACTCTCTCGCTAGATGTCCTTGTGGACTTCACACTCAAGCAATACATGAGTACCAATGGCGTAACGTGAAAGAAGCAACAATGCTTGGAATACCTGTTGAGTTGCTTGTTCAGACTCGACGAGTTAGGTGCAGTAAATGTGGCATTAAAACAGAGCAGTTATCTTGGCTAGAGCCTTATTCTCGTATCACTAATCGCTTGCGAAGCTACATCGAACAGCTACTGCCTCTTTTACCCATTAAGCACATCGCACAAATCACTGGTGTTCATTGGCACACAATTAAAGAGATAGATAAGCGTCGACTTCAACAAGTGGTACCGCAAGTTAAGTGGAGCGAATTAAGGCAACTCGTTATGGACGAGTTCGCCATTTTTAAGGGACATCGTTATGCCACTGTCATTGCTGATGCAAAGACTCATCAGGTTATCTGGATAGGGATAGGCCGCAGCCGCAAGGACATTCGACCGTTCTTCGAGCGGTTAGGCGAACATGGTAAAAATATCGAGGCGGTAGCAATGGATATGAATACTGCTTTTGACCTTGAAGTCCAAGAGCACTGCCCAAATGCACGTATCGTTTATGACTTGTTCCATGTTGTAGCTAAGTTCGGTCGTGAGGTCATAGATAGAGTCCGAGTCGATCAAGCCAATAAGCTAAAGCATGATAAAAAAGCGAGACAATGGGTCAAGCGTTCTCGTTGGGTATTATTGAAAAATAGAGATAATTTAAACACACAACAGGAGAGCTATCTCACTGAAATATTGAAGATAAATCAGGATTTGATGACTACCTATTTGCTGGGTTCGCAATTAAAGGAGCTCTGGCGTTGTGAGTCCGAACTTCAGGCAAAAAACTTATGGAAGGTGTGGTGGGAGCAAGTGAATGAGAGTGGGATAAAGCCGTTAAAAGAGTTTGCTAGAAAGCTTCTTCCTTACCTTCATGGTATTACTGCCTCAGCCATTTATCCGTTGAATACGTGCACCCTTGAAGGGATAAACAACAAAATAAAGTTAATCAAGCGGATGGGGTATGGTTATCGAGATACCGATTACTTTTTCTTAAAGATAAAAGCGGCTTTCCCCGGAAAGCCGCGATGAACCTTTTTTATGCGTGATAATTGTGATTAACACATCAAAGTGAAAGGTTAATCAAAATCACCGTGAGCCTTGCGATTTAAATCGTCCGCAATCGAGGTCACGCCTTCTTCAAAGGTGGCGCAACCAGAGAGCGCAAGCAGGGTGAAAATAATGCTTAAGTATTTTTTCATCATTAACGGCCTTGGTGAAAACGTTTTATTTAAAACGCATGGATAGATCCATCGCTTTTAGGTGCTTGGTTAAAGCGCCAACAGAGATGTAATCCACGCCTGTTTCAGCGTATTCACGGATAGTTTCAAGCGTCACATTGCCTGAGTTTTCTAGAGCTGCACGACCGGCATTAATTGCAACCGCTTCACGCATCATATCGGTGGTGAAATTGTCTAGCATGATGATATCTGCGCCAGCTTCAATCGCTTCTTTAAGCTCTGCTAGGCTTTCTGTTTCGACTTCTACCGGTTTACCTGGATTTAGCTCTTTTGCGGTGCTCACTGCTTGAGAAATACCGCCACAGGCGATGATGTGGTTTTCTTTGATCAAGTACGCATCAAACACACCAATACGATGGTTGTAACCGCCACCACATGCTACTGCATATTTCAATGCGCTACGCAGGCCTGGAATGGTTTTACGCGTATCAAGCAGACGACAATCGGTTCCAGCAATTTTTTCTGCATAGCGCGCAACGGTTGTCGCACAGCCAGACAGTGTTTGAATAAAGTTCATGGCGTTACGCTCACCCGTTAGTAGGATGCGAGCAGGGCCTGAAAGAGTACAAAGTACTTGGTTCGGTTCAACCGTATCCCCATCTTGTACATGCCAATCGATGGTTACTTCGCCACCAAGCTGCTTGAACACTTCATCTGCCCATGCTTGACCGCAGAAAATACCGTGTTCACGAGTGATGATCGTCGCTTCATTTTGCGCATCGGCAGGGATCAGACTTGCGGTGATGTCGTTGGTCACATCAAGTGTACCGCCGAGATCTTCTTTCAAGGTTTCGCTGACCGCACGAGTGATCTCTAATGGAAGTTGCTGCTTCAAATATTCAAGACGTTCTTGGCTATTGTGTGTGTTTTTCATCGCAAATCTAATACGCAGTTGAACAGAGAAGGGAATGATACGCTGACTGCGAGTGAAATTCAGCCATTAATCTCGCATTTCAGTTAAAATTGGCGCCAGTTATGGAAAATGAGAAATAGCCAAATGATTGATCCGCAAGGTTGGTACCAAGCTGCACGTCATGTGCCATCCCCGTTTTTTGACCAACGTAGTGATAGCGATGATATATCCCTACTGGTGATTCATAATATTAGTTTGCCACCGGGTCAGTTTGGCGGGCCTTATATTGAGCAATTTTTTCTCGGCACATTAGATGCCAATGAGCATCCCTTTTTCCAAGTGATCCACAAAATGGGGGTATCGGCACACTGCTTGATCCGTCGCGATGGCGAAGTAGTGCAGTTTGTTTCGTTTCGCGATAGAGCGTGGCATGCGGGTGCTTCGAGTTTTGCTGGTCGTGAGCGTTGCAATGATTACTCGATTGGTATTGAGATGGAAGGCAGTGATTATGTCGCTTACACCGATGAGCAATATCAAGCGCTCACCAAGCTTAGTTTGCAGTTAATGCAGCACTATCCTCAAATCACGCTGCCACGTATTACCGGTCATCAATACATCGCCCCTTTGCGTAAAACCGATCCGGGATTGGTATTTGACTGGCTGAGATACAGAGAGGCATTACGCTGAGAAGCGAGAACATTGCGTTCGAGAGGTGACCGTGTGCGCCTCTCGATTCTTAAATCTCGCCTCTCTCTTGTTCTTAAAGTGTGGCTTGATATTCGGTCAGAACTTGTTCGACCCAAGTGGCGATGCGCTTATCACTTAACTCGTATTGAGAGTCCTCATCAAGCGCTAAGCCAACAAACATGCTGCCATCTTCGGTTAGCGCTTTCGAGGCTTCAAATTGGTACTGCTCGTCGTTTGGCCAGTAACCGACAATGGTTGCGCCAGCTTGCTTGACTTGATCGTACAATAAGCCCATGGCATCTAAATACCATTCGCCATAACCTTCTTGGTCCCCAAGGCCAAACAGTGCGACGGTTTTACCTTGTAATGGTTGGCTCTCAATACTGTCCCAGATCGCCAGCCAATCTTCTTGAATCTCACCAAAATCCCAAGTGGAGATACCGAGGATTAATAAGTCGTAATCTGCCATTGTCGAAAGTGGAGACTCTTTGACGTTGTGAATATCCACCAAGTCATCACCCATGATGGCGCGCATTTTTTCTGCTGCCATTTCGGTGTAGCAGGTGGTTGAACCGTAAAATAGACCGATTTTCATCATCGTGTATCTTTCTTAATGGAGTGTTAGCGAATTCTACCCACAAAATGCTCTGCTTTGCAGCGAATATCCACCATCAATTGGATTTTTTATGGCTTTGTCTGCTGTATGCATTTACAGTAAAGAGAAATGTGGAGTTAAAAATTAGAGAGTGGTTGTGTCTGAAATAATGTCACTGGATCAAGGGGTTGTAGAGCAGTTTCTTGATGCCATGTGGATGGAGCGAGGGTTATCTGAAAACACCTTGTCGTCATATCGCACTGATTTATTTAAGCTGCTTGGGTGGATGAAAACGCACAACTATCGTCTTGATTTCATTAGTTTGTCAGGATTGCAGGAGTATCAATCTTGGTTAGCTGATCAAGATTATAAACAAACTTCACGCGCGAGAATGCTGTCGGCGATTCGCCGTTTATTTCAATATCTGCACCGTGAAAAAATTCGTGCTGATGACCCGAGCGCCTTGTTGGTGAGTCCTAAGTTACCCAAGCGGCTACCGAAAGACCTCAGTGAAGCTCAAGTGGACGCCTTACTGAATGCGCCCGATCCTAATGATGCGATTGAATTGCGTGATAAAGCGATGCTGGAGTTGCTGTATGCAACGGGGTTGCGTGTCACTGAGTTGGTCAGTTTGACAATGGAAAATATCAGCTTGCGTCAAGGAGTCGTGCGAGTAACCGGTAAGGGCGGTAAAGAGCGCTTGGTTCCAATGGGAGAAAATGCCGTCGATTGGATTGAAACTTTTCTTCAACAAGGGCGGTCTGAGTTACTTGGGGAGAAAACATCCGATGTGGTTTTTCCTAGTAAACGAGCAAGACAAATGACCCGTCAGACCTTTTGGCATCGTATTAAGCACTACGCGGTGTTGGCGGGCATTGATACGGAATTGCTGTCTCCGCACGTATTGCGCCATGCATTCGCTACCCACTTGTTAAACTACGGTGCGGACCTACGTGTGGTGCAGATGTTGCTTGGGCATAGTGACTTGTCGACCACACAAATCTATACTCATGTCGCAACAGAGCGATTGAAACAGCTTCATAGTGAACATCACCCAAGGGCTTAGCTCTTGCGTTAGAGATTTTATTTAAGGTGAATTGAATGAGCGTATTACGCCGAATGACATTACTTGCGTTGCCTTTTTTTGCAGCGACTGCTTTTGCTAACGTAAGTGGCGATACACAAATTAATAAAGCGGAGCTTGCTGAGCGCTTTGCAAAACTGGGTTTGCAGGTGACTGATATTGTGCCTGCCGATATTAAAGGCTTGGTTGAAATACAAACCAACGGTGGCGTTTTATTTGCTTCACCAGATGGCGAGTATTTTATTGCCGGTTCGCTATACCAGTTGGATGACAAAGGTGGTTATCAAGATGTCATTGCTCAGCGCCAAGCGCCAATCAATGCCGCTAAAATCGAAGCAATGAAAGATTCAGTGATTGAGTTTAAAGCCGACAATGAAAAATACGTAGTGACGATATTTACCGATATTACCTGTGGCTACTGCGTTAAACTGCATCGTGAACTGCAAGACTACAATGATTTAGGCATTACTGTTCGCTACATGGCATTCCCACGTCAAGGTCCTGTGGGTGATGTCGCGGATCAAATGGCATCCATCTGGTGTGCTGAAGATCCACAAACCGCCATGCACGACGGTAAAGTAAATCGCAAATTCCCAGCGAAAGGTGCTGACTTCGCACAATGCCAAGAAACGATTCAAAAGCACTACATGCTAGGCCGTGAGTTAGGCATTAGCGGTACACCAGCCATCTTCTTGCCGAATGGTGAAATGGTTGGTGGTTATGTTCCAGCAGAGAAATTGCTGCAACGCTTAGAACAAAAATAACAACAAGGAAGTAGGCTCAATCGAGCCTACTTTTATTTTATGATGATAGAAATTCAACGTCGTCCTGAAGTCGACCTCTCACTCCTTCCTGATTCGATTGAACCTCTTTTACGCCGCATCTATCTGAGTCGTGGTATTCGCTCGGTTCAACAGCTAGAAAATGGTGTGCGCGGGCTTCATTCGTATCAAAAACTGCATGGTATTCAACTTGCGGTGGAGTTGTTGTTTGAAGCGATCAAAACCAATCAACGCATTATTGTGGTGGGAGATTTTGACGCTGATGGCGCGACCAGCTCGGCACTGTCTGTATTGGCACTGCGCATGCTTGGCAGTAGCAATGTTGACTACTTAGTACCAAACCGCTTTGAGGATGGCTATGGCCTAAGCCCAGAAGTCGTCGATCAAGCAATCGCGATTGGTGCGCAAGTGATCATGACCGTCGACAATGGTGTGTCATCGATTGAAGGGGTGCGTTACGCCAAAGAACAAGGCTTGCAGGTGCTGGTGACCGATCACCATTTACCTGGCTCGGAGCTGCCGATCGCAGATGCAATGGTGAACCCCAATTTACAAGAGTGTGCGTTTCCATCCAAATCTTTAGCCGGTGTTGGCGTTGCATTTTACTTAATGATGGCGCTGTGTGTTCATATGCGCACCAGCGGTTGGTTCCAGCAACAAGGAGTCAGCGAGCCTAAGTTGATGGAACTGATTGATTTAGTGGCGCTAGGTACCGTTGCTGATGTGGTTCCTTTGGATGAGAATAATCGCATCCTCGTTCACCAAGGTTTACAACGTATCCGCGCTGGCCATGCTCGTCCTGGTATTCAAGCTTTGATTGAAGTGGCTAAGCGCGATGCTAGTCGCTTAGTGGCTTCTGACTTTGGTTTTGCCTTAGGCCCACGCATTAATGCAGCCGGTCGCTTGGATGATATGTCTTTCGGCGTTGAGTTGCTGCTAAGCAATAATATCCATGCCGCCCGTCGCATGGCGAGTGAACTCGATGGCCTTAACCAAACACGCAAAGAGATTGAAGAAGGCATGAAACAAGAAGCGATGGCTTTTTGTGAGCGCTTACAATTTGGTGAAAATGCGGAATTACCTTTTGGCCTAGTGCTGTTCCAACGTGATTGGCATCAAGGTGTGATTGGTATTTTGGCCTCTCGTATCAAAGAGAAATTCCATCGTCCGGTGATCGCGTTTGCTGATGGTGGCGATGGCCTGATTAAAGGTTCATGTCGTTCGATTCCTGGTTTGCATATGCGCGATGTCTTGGATCGCATTGATACACAAAACCCAGGCTTGATTCTTAAGTTTGGTGGCCATGCGATGGCTGCGGGTTTATCGATTGAAGAAAAAAACTTTGAGCGCTTTGCTGCTTTGTATGATCAATCGGTGAAGGAAGAGCTTGATGAAGCCGCATTGAAAGGCATTGTGCTCTCGGATGGAGAGTTAAAGCCGGAAGAGTTTTCAATGCATGTGGCACAAATGCTGCGCGGCGGAGGCCCTTGGGGACAAGCTTTCCCTGAACCTATTTTTGATGGTGAATTTAAAGTATTGCATCAGAAACTGGTGGGTGAGAAGCATCTTAAATTGATGTTGGAACCTTTGTTTAAAGGCCATCCAACCAATATTATGATTGATGGTATCGCTTTTAATGTCGATTTACGTCGTTGGCCTGATGCGTCAGTAAAAACAGTGCGTTTAGCTTATAAGCTGGATATTAACGAGTTCCGTGGTAATCAGTCTCTGCAATTGATGATTGATCATCTTGAAGCCAAATAGCGATCTGTTCATTTAGAGTTCGCCTATCAAGTGCAAGCGACGCCAACCTCTCAGCTGATGTCGCTCATTTCCTTCGTTTTCTTATTCCTCTTGCTCCTTTTGCCTTTTGGTCGTTGTGCAATTTGTGCGGTGATTAAATACATTCCGTTCACGCGATGATGAGCAAAAAACATCAAATAAAAACGATTTCTCACATTCATTCATACTTCTTTAAAACTAACCAATTATAGTGTGACCGCTAGCACGCTTTTCACCCAGTTGTTCATCTTTTGTAATTGGCATGACCAATTACATCAGCGTTTCATGTAAATGATGTTAATGGTTAGTTGCTGGTGGCTTGGTTTTATGATTTGGGTCAATTTTTGGCTGGAATTTGCGTTTTTTATATGTTAATTTCTTCCCACATTAAATTGGTATGACCAATTAACTGCAAAGAGTAAAGAATCGTAATTTATGGCTTATCAAAGGATTCGTCAGCCAAAGCTCTCTGATGTGATTGAACAAGAGCTCGAAAGGTTGATAGTTGAAGGAACATTGTCTCCGGGGCAGCAGTTGCCACCAGAGCGCGAACTGGCGAAACAGTTCGATGTTTCTCGTCCTTCGATTCGTGAAGCGATTCAGCGTTTGGAAGCGAAACGTCTTCTTACTCGCAGACAAGGTGGTGGCACCTTTGTTAGCGAGAATATTTGGAAAGGCTTTTCTGATCCTCTGCTAAATTTATTGTCGAGTCATTCTGAAACTCAACTTGATTTACTGGAGTCGCGCCATGCGATGGAAGGTATATCAGCTTACTTTGCAGCATTGCGTGGTACTGATGAAGATTTTGCTCGTATTCAAGCATCGTTAGAAGAGATTGGGGCACAACAAGAGCAGCAAGATGTAGCCGGCGAAGCCGCTGCCGTAATGCAGTTCTTGATTGCGCTGACCGAAGCGGCACATAACGTTGTGCTATTGCATATTGTGCGTAGCCTAGCGCCGTTGCTTGAGCAAAATATTTTACAAAATTTAAAATTGCTTCACCGCCGACAAGAAGTGGTGGAGAAAGTAAGTAAGCACCGAGCCAACATTGTGGATGCGATTGTTTCTGGTCAGCCAGAAAAGGCGCGTGAAATGTCACATTCTCATTTGGCTTATATCGAAGAAATATTGTTGGATTTGACTCGCGAAGAGTCTCGACGTGAGCGCTCTCTACGTCGAATTCAGCAGGGTAACGAATAAGTAGATCCAACCAACAGAAGGATAGATCGGCATGTCTGATATGAAGCATGACGTAGATGCACTGGAAACTCAAGATTGGCTGCAAGCGCTTGAATCAGTTGTACGTGAAGAAGGTGTAGAACGCGCTCAATATTTACTAGAGCAAGTTTTGGATAAAGCTCGTCTTGATGGCGTTGATATGGCTACAGGTATCAACACAAACTACATCAACACGATTCCAGCTGCGCAAGAACCTGCTTACCCAGGTGATACAACGCTAGAGCGTCGTATTCGTTCAATCATTCGCTGGAATGCGATCATGATTGTACTTCGCGCATCTAAGAAAGACCTAGACCTAGGTGGTCACATGGCTTCTTACCAGTCTGCAGCAGCATTCTACGAAGTATGTTTCAACCACTTCTTCCGCGCTCCAAACGAGACGGACGGCGGTGACTTGGTGTACTACCAAGGTCATATCTCTCCTGGTATCTACTCGCGTGCATTCGTTGAAGGTCGTCTAACTGAAGAGCAGCTAGATAACTTCCGTCAAGAAGTAGATGGTAAAGGTATTCCTTCATACCCACACCCTAAACTAATGCCTGAATTCTGGCAGTTCCCAACGGTATCGATGGGTCTAGGTCCAATTTCAGCTATCTACCAAGCTCGCTTCTTGAAGTACCTTGATGGCCGTGGTCTTAAGCAAACTTCAGCTCAACGTGTTTATGCCTTCCTAGGCGACGGTGAGATGGATGAGCCAGAATCACGCGGCGCGATCTCGTTCGCTGCACGTGAAAAACTAGACAACCTATGTTTCCTAATCAACTGTAACCTACAGCGCCTAGATGGCCCGGTTATGGGTAACGGTAGCATCATCCAAGAACTAGAAGGCCTATTTAAAGGTGCTGGTTGGAACGTTGTTAAAGTTATTTGGGGTAGCAACTGGGATTCACTACTTGCGAAAGACACCACTGGTAAGCTTCTTCAACTAATGAACGAAACTATCGATGGTGACTACCAAACATTCAAATCTAAAGATGGCGCATACGTACGTGAGCACTTCTTTGATAAGTACCCAGAAACAGCTGCACTTGTTGCAGATATGACTGATGACGAAATCTTCGCACTTAAGCGTGGTGGTCATGATTCATCTAAACTGTTTGCTGCGTTCAACAATGCAAAAGAAACCAACGGTAAACCAACTGTAATCCTAGCGAAAACAGTTAAAGGTTACGGTATGGGTGATGCAGCAGAAGGTAAAAACATTGCGCACGGTGTGAAGAAAATGGACATGACTCATGTTCAACACCTACGTGATCGCCTAGGTCTAGAAGACATTCTTTCAGATGAGAAGATCAAAGAACTTCCATACTTGAAACTAGAAGAAGGCACGCCTGAGTACGAATACATGCACGCTCGTCGTAAAGCTCTACACGGCTATACACCTGCGCGTCTGCCTAAATTCACTCAAGAATTCAAAGTTCCTGAGCTAGAAGAATTTGCGCCGCTTCTTGGTGAGCAAAAGCGTGAAATCTCGACCACAATGGCTTATGTACGTACGCTAAACATTCTTCTTAAAGATAAGAACATTGGTAAGAACATCGTTCCTATCATCTGTGATGAAGCGCGTACATTCGGTATGGAAGGTCTATTCCGTCAGGTGGGTATCTACAACCCACACGGTCAAGAATACACTCCAGAAGACCGCGGCGTAGTGTCTTACTACAAAGAAGCGACTTCAGGTCAGGTTCTACAAGAAGGTATCAACGAGCTAGGTTCAATGGCGTCTTGGGTTGCAGCTGCGACTTCATACAGCACCAACGATCTACCAATGATCCCATTCTACATCTACTACTCAATGTTCGGTTTCCAACGTATTGGTGACATGGCATGGCTAGCAGGTGACCAACAAGCGCGTGGCTTCCTACTAGGTGCTACAGCGGGTCGTACAACACTGAACGGTGAAGGTCTACAGCACGAAGACGGTCATTCGCACATCATGGCGAACACTGTACCTAACTGTATCTCTTACGATCCAACGTTTGCTTACGAGCTAGCGGTAATCATGCAAGACGGTATCCGTCGCATGTACGGTGAGAACCAAGAGAACGTTTACTACTACCTAACAGTAATGAACGAAAACTACGCAATGCCAGCAATGCCAGAAGGCGCTGAAGAAGGCATTCGTAAGGGTATCTACAAGCTTGAGTCTTACGCAGGTAGTAAGGGCAAAGTTCAGTTAATGAGCTCTGGTACTATCATGAATGAAGCGCGTAAAGCAGCACAGATCCTAAGTGAAGATTACGGCGTAGCGTCTGACGTATTCTCTGTAACGTCATTCAACGAACTAACTCGTGATGGCCAAGCGGTAGAGCGTGACAACATGCTACACCCTGAAGCAGAAGCGAAAGTACCGTACATCACGACTGTTCTTGGTAACGAGCCTGCAATCGCAGTGACGGATTACATGAAGAACTACGCTGAGCAAGTACGTGCATTTGTTCCAGCTGAGTCTTACAAAGTGTTGGGTACTGATGGCTTCGGTCGTTCAGACAGCCGTGAAAACCTACGTCGTCACTTCGAAGTGAACGCAGGTTATGTGGTAGTTGCAGCTCTAACTGAGCTTGTGAAACGTGGCGATATGGATAAATCTGTGGTTGTTGAAGCAATCAAGAAATTCAACATCGACACTGAAAAAACTAACCCACAATACGCATAAGCAACGCTTAATTAAAAGGTAGATAAGCAATGGCAATCGAAATTAATGTACCAGACATCGGTGCGGATGAGGTTGAAGTTACTGAGATTCTTGTAAGCGTTGGCGACAAGGTTGAAGAAGAGCAGTCTCTAATCACAGTTGAAGGCGATAAAGCTTCTATGGAAGTTCCTGCATCTCAAGCGGGTATCGTTAAAGAAATCAAAATCGCTGTTGGCGACTCGGTTTCTACTGGTTCTCTAATTATGATTTTCGAAGCCGAGGGTGCAGCGCAAGCTGCACCTGCTCCAGCGGTTGAAGCGGCTCCAGTAGCGGCTCCTGCGGCAGCAGCGGCAGTCGAATTGAAAGAAGTTCACGTACCAGACATTGGTGGCGATGAAGTTGAAGTGACTGAAATCATGGTAGCAGTTGGCGACTCAATTGAAGAAGAGCAATCTCTTCTAACAGTTGAAGGCGACAAGGCTTCTATGGAAGTACCAGCGCCATTTGCCGGTACTCTAAAAGAAATCAAAATCGCGGTGGGCGATTCAGTATCAACTGGCTCACTTGTGATGATCTTTGAAGTTGGCGCAGCGGCGGGTTCAGCTCCTGCAGCTCCAGCGGCAGCAGCACCAATTGCAGCGGCTCCAGCAGCGTCGGCAGCAAAAGATGTACACGTACCAGACATCGGTGGCGATGAAGTTGAAGTGACTGAAATCATGGTAGCGGTTGGTGATACAGTGGAAGAAGAGCAATCTCTAATCACTGTTGAAGGCGACAAAGCATCGATGGAAGTACCGGCACCTTTCGCGGGTACCATCAAAGAGATCAAAATCGCAGCTGGCGACAAAGTAACCACTGGTTCTCTAATCATGGTCTTTGAAGTAGCAGGCGCAGCTCCAGTAGCGGCACCAGTTGCTCAAGCAGCTCCAGCGCAAGCGGCAGCACCTGTTGCAGCGGCGCCTAAAGCAGAAGCTCCAGCAGTTGCAGCAACTGGCGACTTCCAAGAGAACGGTGACTACGCGCACGCATCTCCAGTGGTTCGTCGTCTTGCTCGTGAATTTGGCGTAAACCTTTCTAAGGTTAAAGGTACTGGTCGTAAGAGCCGTATCCTTAAAGAAGACGTACAGTCTTACGTTAAAGATGCACTGAAACGTCTAGAGTCTGGTGCTGCGGCATCTGGCAAAGGCGGTGACGGCTCTACTCTTGGTCTACTACCATGGCCAAAAGTTGATTTCAGCAAGTTTGGTGAGACCGAAGTTAAGCCTCTTTCTAAGATCAAGAAGATTTCAGGTGCTAACCTGCACCGTAACTGGGTAATGATCCCGCACGTTACACAGTGGGATAACGCTGACATCACTGAGCTAGAAGCATTCCGTAAAGAGCAGAATGCAATCGAAGCGAAGAACGACACTGGCATGAAGATCACACCACTTGTGTTCATCATGAAAGCTGTTGCGAAAGCACTAGAAGCGTTCCCTGCATTTAACTCTTCACTTTCTGACGATGGCGAAAGCATCATTCTGAAGAAATACGTGAACGTAGGTATTGCAGTTGATACGCCAAACGGTTTAGTTGTTCCAGTTTTCAAAGACGTGAACAAAAAAGGCATCTACGAGCTTTCTGAAGAGCTAATGGTTGTGTCTAAGAAAGCACGTTCTGGTAAGCTGACGGCAGCTGACATGCAAGGCGGCTGTTTCACTATCTCGAGCCTAGGTGGCATCGGTGGTACTGCATTTACGCCAATCGTAAATGCACCAGAAGTGGGCATCCTTGGTGTGTCTAAGTCTGAAATCAAACCTGTTTGGAACGGTAAAGAGTTTGAGCCGCGTCTACAACTTCCACTGTCACTGTCATACGATCACCGTGTGATTGATGGTGCTGAAGGTGCGCGTTTCATTACTTACCTAAACAGTGCGCTATCAGACATCCGTCGTCTCGTTCTGTAATTGAGATAAGACGAATCAGAGGCGGCATTTTTGCCGCCTCTTCTATCAAAGATATTTAAATAATTGGATCTTCCTGTGCGAGCGCATAGAGAGAGTCGAATTGTTGTCTAGCTCACAGGCTAAATTGAATTACTTTTCACATCGTTAACATCTCTGTAAACTATTGACGGTCTGAAAAAGCTGTTTAAAACAATAAAAAACGTTTGAAACAATAATCTCAATACCCATTCAGCCTGTTAGGGATAATGACTACAAGAGGTCAAAATGAGCAAAGAAATTAAAGCCCAAGTTGTTGTACTTGGTTCTGGTCCTGCTGGTTACTCTGCTGCCTTCCGTTGTGCAGACTTAGGTCTTGAAACTGTGCTAGTTGAGCGTTACAGCACTCTTGGTGGTGTCTGCCTTAACGTAGGTTGTATCCCATCAAAAGCACTACTGCACGTATCGAAAGTTATCGAAGAAGCAAAAGCACTTTCTGAGCACGGCATCGTATTTGGCGAACCGCAAACTGACATCAACAAGATCCGTTTGTGGAAAGAAAAAGTAGTAACACAACTGACTGGCGGTCTTAGCGGTATGGCTAAGATGCGTGACGTAACGGTTGTAAACGGCTACGGCAAATTCACCGGCCCTAACTCAATCCTTGTCGAAGGCGAAGGCGAGTCAACAGTGGTTAACTTTGACAACGCTATCGTGGCTGCGGGTTCTCGTCCGATCAAACTGCCGTTCATCCCACATGAAGACCCACGTATTTGGGATTCAACCGATGCACTTGAGCTGAAAGAAGTTCCTGAAAAACTGCTTATCATGGGTGGTGGTATCATCGGTCTTGAGATGGGTACGGTTTACCACTCACTGGGTTCTAAAGTTGACGTGGTTGAGATGTTCGACCAAGTTATCCCAGCAGCAGACAAAGACATCGTAAAAGTATTCACTAAACGCATTGAGAAGAAATTCAACTTGATGCTAGAAACGAAAGTAACAGCAGTTGAAGCGAAAGAAGATGGTATCTACGTTTCAATGGAAGGCAAAAAAGCGCCAGCAGAAGCTGAGCGTTACGATGCCGTTCTTGTTGCTATCGGTCGTGTACCAAACGGTCTTCTTATCGATGGCGCGAAAGCCGGTATCGAAATTGATGAGCGCGGCTTTATCAACGTTGATAAGCAAATGCGTACTAACGTACCGCACATCTTTGCTATCGGTGATATCGTTGGCCAACCAATGCTTGCGCACAAAGGTGTGCATGAAGGTCACGTAGCGGCAGAAGTTATTTCTGGTAAGAAGCACTACTTCGATCCTAAAGTAATTCCTTCAATTGCTTATACTGAGCCAGAAGTGGCATGGGTTGGTAAAACTGAGAAAGAAGCGAAAGCGGAAGGCATCAAGTACGAAGTGGCGACATTCCCATGGGCTGCATCAGGTCGTGCAATCGCATCTGACTGTGCAGACGGTATGACTAAGCTAATCTTCGACAAAGAGACTCACCGCGTCATTGGTGGTGCTATCGTGGGTACTAACGGTGGTGAACTACTAGGTGAAATTGGTCTTGCAATCGAGATGGGTTGTGATGCTGAAGACATCGCACTGACTATCCACGCTCACCCAACTCTACATGAGTCAGTGGGTCTAGCGGCGGAAGTGTTTGAAGGTTCAATTACTGACCTGCCAAACAAAAAAGCAGTGAAAAAGAAAAAATAATTTCTGACTAGATAAATAAAAACCGCAGCCTAGGCTGCGGTTTTTTTATTACTCAAATTGGTGTATTTGACGAAGATAAGGGTCGCAATGACGCGACTTACTGCTCTTCTTTATAAATACACAGCATGTTTAGGTAGCTGTCTGCCAATTTCAACATCGCCTGTTCATCGGTGTGGCGATTAGCTTGTACAAACAGTGAGTAACAAATACCGTGGAAAAGCGTCGCCAGATCGGCAGGATCATGATCGTTACACACTTCACCACGCTCCATCGCTTTGATAAACATATTTTGTACTAGCAACTGGTTGGTACGATTCGTCGTCACAAATAGTGGCCATACTTCATCACGTGTTGATGCGCTCCACTCAAACCATACTTTAAGCCAATGGCAATCTTCAGAAATCAGATTCACCATTTCAGAGGTAAGATTTGCGAGATTTTGTTTTGCGTGTAAATCTAAGTCGATATTGTCTGACAGAAAATTAGAGAACTGACGGACAACATAATTCAGTACGTCATCGACTAAATCTTCACGAGTAGGGAAATAGTTAAATACCGTAGCCACCGATACTTGTGCTATTTCTGCAATATCAGCATGACCGCCACGACCAATACCACGTCGTGCAAACACATCCAGTGAGATATCCATCAGCTGTTGCTTACGTTTTTTGGGCGACAGGCGCGTGCGGGGTCTTTTTGCTATAGAGTCCATATTAATTTAAATCCTTGCCAAATGAGTTGATTACATCCATGCACATCATCATTCTTAGGTTCTCTTATCCAACATCGCGATATCAATGGAATAAGAGTACTGCAGACCTCGGAAAATAAGGCGCATCTTTGTAAATGGGCTTTGCCCTAATTAGTATTTTATTAATTGTTTATCGCGTTAATGAGTGTAATGGTGCATATGGTTGTGGTCAACATTTTCAGTACAGATAATAATCAATTTTGTTAGTAACGTGCGAAAGGTCATACTGTTTTTATCTTGTTTCAGAGAATTGTCGTTGCTTGAGGTTTATTCTCTTTCTGTACAGGTGTTAAACTACGCGCTTGCAAACGCCCAACGGTGTCTGAGCTACTATTATTAGACGCTAAAAATGACAAACGAGAGTGGTATGAAACATACAATAGAAGTAATGATTTCTGAGCAGGAAGTGCAGGAACGTGTACGTGAATTAGGTAAGCAGATCACTGCTCATTATCAAGGTAGTGAAGACTTGGTATTGGTTGGCTTGCTGCGTGGCTCATTTGTCTTTATGGCTGACCTTGCACGTGCGATTGACCTCACTCACCAAGTGGATTTCATGACTGCATCTAGCTATGGCAACACCATGGAGAGCTCGCGTGACGTACGTATCCTAAAAGACCTTGATGATGACATCAAAGGCAAGGATGTACTGTTAGTTGAAGATATTATCGATACAGGTAACACGTTAAATAAAGTACGTGAAATCCTATCGCTACGCGAACCAAAATCGATTGAAATCTGTACGTTGCTGGATAAGCCATCGCGCCGTGAAGTGGATGTGCCAGTACAGTGGGTTGGTTTTGAAATTCCAGATGAATTTGTTGTGGGCGTTGGTATCGACTACGCACAAAAATACCGCCACTTACCGTACATTGGTAAAGTGGTTCCTCAAGAATAAGCGATTGCACACTTGAGTTAACGAATGAAAAAGCCCATCAATGATGGGCTTTTTGCTACTTATAGCGGCAGTGATGTTCGTTGAGAGATTAACGACACAGCAGTTTGAAATCAGGGTTAAGGATCTCTTCTAGCGAAGATAGGTAAGAGGCTTCCACCGACTCTTTCGAATTGGAGCGATTGCCCAAATACTGCAAACGTCCATCATCAATACCATAAACCACACCGTGAATTTCCACTTCTTGGCCGCGCTCCCATGCATTTTGAATGATGGTTGAGTTGCCTAAGTTATACACTTGCTCTGCTACGTTGATTTCACCCAGTTTATCGGCTTTATCTTCGATCGCCATCTGGTCAAGGTAAGTACGGTGTTTGAAATAGATATCACGAATATGCAATAACCAGTTATTGATCAGTCCCAATTGTGGGTTATCAATCGCCGCATTGACACCACCACAGCCATAGTGGCCGCAGATAATGATATGCTTGATTTTGAGTACATCAACGGCGTACTGCACCACCGATAAACAGTTTAAGTCCGTGTGCACAACCAAGTTGGCGACGTTACGGTGAACAAACAACTCGCCAGAGAATAATCCGGTTAAACGTTCTGCTGGGACGCGGCTGTCAGAGCAACCAATCCAGAGAAAGTCAGGCTTTTGCCCTTGTGCAAGTCGGGTGAAATATTCAGGTCGTTCTGATTTGATTTCTTCAGACCATTTCGAGTTATTGTCGAATAACTGTTTCATTTTCGGCATTGTGGTTACTTATATCCCTAAAGTTTCTACTCCACAATATACACAATGTTACAAAGCCATTCTCTAAAAAAATGCATGAAAATGCACTCATCTGACGTGTTGATGTAGTCAAAATCATAAACTTAGTCATATTTATGCCACTTTCGTTAATTGTTACTAAGGTGTGATGCAATTAACACTGTCGTATCGCTAGTAACGTTTGGTAATATAATTCGGTTTAGCTGTTTACTATTGCAGGGAGCGATATGTTGTTTGGAGATCGTTTTAAAGAGATCAATTTGAAGGGTGATCTATTTGGTGGTGTGACTACCGCTATCATCTCTTTGCCATTAGCGCTCGCGTTTGGTGTTGCTTCGGGGGCTGGTGCTGAGGCAGGCCTTTGGGGCGCGATCATGGTTGGCTTATTTGCTGCATTATTTGGTGGCTCATCAACCCTGATTTCAGAACCAACCGGACCAATGACGGTGATCATGACGGCGGTATTAACCAGTATGATGGCCAAATATCCTGAAACCGGCATGGCGATGACGTTCACCGTGGTGATGATGGCTGGTGCATTCCAGGTATTATTGGGCACCTTAAAGCTAGGTAAATACGTTACCTTGATGCCATATAGTGTGATATCCGGTTTTATGTCCGGTATTGGTGTCATCCTGATTATCCTACAGCTCTCACCTCTATTAGGCCATGCTGCGCCATCGGGCGGAGTGATGGGGACACTATCGGCGTTACCTGAAACATTGGCTAACGTGAAATTTAGCGAGCTGTTTTTAGGTTTACTCACGCTCGGCATTTTATTTTTCTTTCCTCCACAGTACCGAAAATATGTCCCCGCACAGTTAGTGGCACTGGTGGCGGTGACCGTGTTGTCCGTTATTCTCTTTGATAGCGATGCCATTCGCCGTATTGGCGAAATTCCAGCCGGTTTACCGTCTTTGGTGGTGCCGCACATCAATGCTGAAATGTTTACCACCATGGTGATCGATGCATTGGTACTCGGAACCCTAGGTTGTATTGATACCTTATTAACCGCAGTTATTGGTGATTCATTGACTCGTAAAGAGCATGACTCTGATAAAGAACTGCGAGGGCAAGGTTTGGCGAATATGATTTCAGGTCTATTCGGTGCTCTGCCAGGGGCTGGGGCAACCATGGGCACGGTGACTAATATTCAAGTTGGTGCTCGCTCTCCGTTATCAGGCGTGATTCGCGCGTTGATGCTTGCTCTTGTCGTCTTGGTTGCTGGCGGTTTAACTGAACCGATTCCTATGGCGGTATTAGCCGGTATTGCGGTTTATGTTGGTTTTAATATTCTCGACTGGAGTTTCATCCAGCGCGCACATAAAGTCAGTGTTCAAGGCATGGCGATCATGTACGGCGTGATGTTGCTGACAGTATTTGTTGATTTGATTGCAGCGGTAGGGCTTGGTGTTTTTATCTCCAATATCATTATTATCGAACGTTTGAGCCGCGAGCAAGCACGCCAAGTAAAAGCCATCAGTGATGCCGATGAAGACGATGTCCCACTGACTGAAAGTGAGCGTGGCTTGTTGGATCAAGCCAACGGTAAAGTGTTGTTTTTCTATCTGTCGGGGCCGATGATTTTCAGTGTATCGAAGGCGATTTCCCGTCAGCACAGCAGTATTGATGAATATGAAGCGATGATTCTTGATTTGACTGATGTGCCGATGATTGATGTCACCGTTGGTCTGGCATTGGAAAATGCGATTAACGATGCCCTTGATGCCAATTGCGCGGTTTATTTACTGTGCCCCAATAAACAGATTTGGCAACAATTGGAAAAGTTTCACATTCTTGATTTAGTGCCGGGACAAAATATTTATTCGTTCCGTTATGAAGCGTTGCGTGCCGCGATCAAACACGTTGAGAGTGATGAGCATCAAACGGTTTCAGTTTAGAGCCGCGACACAGCAAGATTAAATAAAGACCGTAAGAGAGATTTTACGGTCTTTTTATTTATCGCCAGACGAAATATTTCGATTTTATTCGAAAGGTTTATTTGTAATCATCGTCATTCGACGATAAACTGATTTTAAATTGATAGTCTCTAACCGCTTTGTCATCGTGAAGCGGTTGGTCACAACAAGCGAGCGATTATGTACGCATTAGAAATAGACCAGCTAAGAAAGACCTACGCGGGCGGATTTGAAGCATTGAAAGGCATCAGCCTCAATGTAGAAAAAGGCGATTTTTATGCTTTGCTGGGACCCAATGGCGCGGGGAAATCAACCACCATTGGTGTGATTTCATCGCTGGTCAATAAGAGTTCAGGCAAGGTGAAAATATTTGGTTTTGATATTGATAGCGATCTCGAACGCGCGAAGCAAAACCTTGGTTTAGTGCCCCAAGAATTTAATTTCAACCCGTTTGAAACGGTAGAGCAAATTGTACTTCAACAAGCTGGCTACTATGGTGTCGCCAAATCGCTTGCCAAAGAACGCGCGGAAAAATACCTGACGAAATTGGATTTGTGGGAAAAACGCAAAGAGCGTGCGCGCAATCTTTCGGGTGGGATGAAGCGACGCTTGATGATTGCTCGTGCTCTTATGCATGAGCCACAGCTATTGATCCTGGATGAACCGACCGCCGGGGTGGATATTGAGCTGCGCCGTTCAATGTGGGAGTTTCTTAAAGAGATCAACTCAGAGCAAGGCATCACCATTATTTTGACCACTCATTACCTCGAAGAAGCTGAAATGCTGTGTCGCAATATCGGTATTATCAATCGTGGAGAGTTGATCGAAAACACCTCAATGAAAGCGCTGCTTTCTAAATTAGATGTTGAAACTTTTATTCTTGATATCGAAACGGAACAAGTGCTGCCACAGTTACAGGGGGTGATTTCTCAACGTGAAATCAATGGTTCTCTTGAAATTGAAATTGCCAAAAATAAAGGCTTAAACCATGTGTTTGCTCAATTGAGTGAGCAGGGCATACAAGTGATGTCGATGCGCAATAAAGCCAATCGATTGGAAGAGCTGTTTGTCAGCATCGTTCAGCAACAAAGCCGAGGCGAATAATATGTATCAACTTTACTGGACGGCTTTTTGTAGCTTATTGACCAAAGAGATTAATCGCTTTACCCGTATTTGGGTACAGACTCTAGTACCACCTGCGATCACCATGACGCTCTACTTTATTATCTTTGGTAACTTAATTGGTTCCCGTATTGGTGAAATGAACGGTTTTAGTTACATGGAATATATTGTGCCGGGTCTGATCATGATGTCAGTGATCACCAACTCATATTCTAATGTCGCGTCGTCGTTCTTTAGTTCTAAGTTTCAACGCAATATCGAAGAGCTATTAGTTGCGCCGGTACCAAACTACGTCATCATCCTTGGTTTTGTGATGGGCGGTGTGGTGCGTGGGTTACTTGTGGGCACCATCGTGACCTTTGTGTCGTTGTTCTTTGTTGATCTACAAGTCGATCATTGGGGAATTATTATTGCCACGGTGTTTTTGACCTCGGTGGTTTTTTCATTGGGCGGTTTGATTAATGCGGTTTATGCACGCACCTTTGATGATATCTCAATTATTCCCACCTTCGTGCTAACACCGCTGACCTATTTGGGTGGCGTGTTCTACTCGATCAGTTTACTGCCTGAGTTCTGGCAGGGGATTTCGAAGATCAACCCAATCGTCTATATGGTCAATGCGTTCCGCTACGGCTTTTTGGGTGTTTCTGATGTTGGCATTGTCACTTCATTTGGTGTGCTGGGAGTGTTTGTTGTCGTGTTGTACGCGATTGCTCACTACCTAGTGACTAAAGGCATTGGCTTACGTTCGTAGGGTGTGAGGAAGCGAGAGGGTAGAGCACTTCGCTAGAGAAGTAAGCTGATTAGTTACGAGATATTTTTAGATTCTCAAAGCTTTGCTGTTTCTAATTGAACACTCATAAAAAAGGTTGGCATGTGCCAACCTTTTTTGTTTTATGCCTCGTCGCTAGCGGTTGAGTTTAACTCTCTGGAGAGTTCTCTTCGCTAGTATCAGCCTCTTCTTTCGTTTCAGTCGCCATCTCAACCGTTTGGTTGTCGATTAGACGAGCTTTTCCTAAGAATGCCGACATCAGAATCACTGCTTGAGTGGTTTCTGTTGTGATGGTTTGCAGCGTGCGAGCATCACGAATAAAGATTTCATCAGGCTGTAGGCCCGCGGCGCGCAGTTGGTCGCTGGCATCTTCAATCACTGAAGCGTAATCATCGCGGCCGCCGCGCATTGCGCTACTGATCCAACGCATGGTACGAGCTAACACAGGTGCGCGTTGACGCTCATCTAGAGTCAGCAATCCGTTACGTGAACTCATCGCTAAGCCGTCCATTTCACGTACGGTCGCAACGCCGATGATTTCGATATCCATCGCGAGATCGTCAACCATCTTACGAATGACAGCGAGCTGCTGGAAATCTTTCTCACCAAAACAAGCCACATCAGGTTGCACGATGTTAAACAGCTTAGTCACGATGGTCGAAACACCACGGAAGTGGCCCGGACGAGAGGCGCCCTCTAGCATGGTTGAAAGTCCTGGAACATCAACCGATGTTTGGCTTTCTAAACCTTCAGGGTAAATGGTTTCAGGTGTTGGAGTGAAGACCAATTCAACCCCTTCGCCATTCAGTTTGCTCAGGTCATCTTCAAGTGTGCGTGGATAGTTGTTGAGATCATCCGCACGCTCAAATTGCATTGGGTTGACGAAGATACTCACTACAACGATATCAGCGTATTCGCGCGCTTTGCGAACCAGTGTTAGGTGACCTTCATGCAGGTTACCCATGGTTGGTACAAAAGCGACTTTGCGACCGTCACGCTTATACTGTTTGATCTGCTCGCGGAGAGCTGAAATGTCAGCAAATGTTTGCATGATGATATCCTCTAGGCAATCGTATGTGCTTCATCTGGGAACGCACCACTAGCGACATCTTCGATGTACTTGGTGATGGCTTTACGTATATCGCCCGTTTCAGCTAGGAAGTTTTTCGAGAATTTCGGCATGTAGTTGGCTGCAATGCCAAGCATATCGTGCATGACGAGGATCTGACCGTCAGTCACATTACCAGCACCAATGCCGATTACTGGAACATCCAGCACTTCGGTAATGCGTGCGGCAAGTTCTTGCGGTACACATTCAAGTAATATGATTTGCGCACCAGCTTCTTGCAGTGCAAGCGCGTCGCGTACCATTCGATCCGCTTTCTCTTGTTCGCGGCCTTGAACTTTAAAGCCGCCAAAAATGTTGACTGATTGAGGGGTTAAACCCAAGTGAGCACACACGGGTACTGCGCGCTCAGTCAGCATTTTCACAGTATCAACTAACCAATCACCACCTTCTAGCTTGACCATATTGGCACCCGCACGCATTAGCTTGCCTGCGTTTTCACAAGCTTGCTCAGGCGTGGCGTAGCTCATGAATGGCATATCGGCCATAAGTAAGCTATTTGGGCTACCAGCGCGCACACAGCGCGTGTGGTAAGCAATGTCTTCGACTGTTACAGGCAGCGTGCTTGATTCGCCTTGCAATACCATGCCAAGTGAATCGCCAACCAATAGCACCGGCATTTCTTGCTGTTCAAACAACTGGCCAAAGCTTGCGTCATAAGCTGTAGAAGATGCAAATTTACGACCCTCTTGTTTCCACATGATAAGGTCGTTGATGGTAATTTTTTTCATTAATTATCCTTAATAAGGAGCTGGCTATGAGTGCCAAATTCTGAGTCCATTGCGGTCAACACTGTGTAGTAGTTGTGCAAGCTCAGTCCCGTCAGGGAGTGTTAAATTAGGGGCGATTTCAGCGAGCGGGTAGAGTACAAACTCTCTTTCGCGCATTCCATAATGTGGAACGGTTAATCGCTCGGAATCGATTTCCTCATTGCCGTAAAGAATGATGTCGAGATCTAGAGTTCTTGGTCCCCAGCGTTCATCTTTACGGACTCGCCCTTGTTCTAGTTCAATTGCTTGGGTGCAATCGAGTAGCTCAAGAGGCGTTAATTCAGTTTGAATTGCCACAACTGCATTGATGTAATCAGGTTGATTTTGTGGCCCCATTGGCGTGCTACTATATAGCATTGAGGCCTGAATAAACGCTGATCTAGGCAGTTGTTTTAGCGCCTCAATGGCGCTATTTGCTTGTGCAACAGGATCGGCCATATTACTGCCGACAGCAATATAGGCGGTGATCATGATGCGTTGCTGCTCTTACGGGTATTACGTCGGTTACGATTGTTGCTTTTACGACGACGTTGGCCGCTTTTCTGTGCGGGTTCGTTATCGAGTTCCGCTGCCATTTCTTGGCGAATATTGCGGCCGGCATTCTGGAAAGTATTCCACCATTTTGCCAGTTTCTCGATTTCACCACCTTCCACTTCCGCACGCATTTCTAAGAAATCGTAACCGGCGCGGAACTTATTAAGCTCCATTAGGCGGAAAGCTCGTTTACCGTTGCGACGTGGTAAGCGTGTTTGCAGCTGCCAAATTTCACGGATGGTCGCGGTATGGCGACGCGGAATCGCGATGGTGCGAACTTGCTCATCAAGAATGATGTTGCTCGCTTCCATGATCGCGTCGTACTCGCCCATTTTGCGCGTTGCCATGAGTTCTTCGGCTTTTGCTTGTAGCGGATACCACAGCATGGCTGCAAACATAAACGCAGGATTAATACGTTTGCCTTCTTCCACTCGTTGGTCGGTAGAATCGAGCACCAAATCCAGCATCTGCTCTGTTTTAGAGTCATATTCTTCAGTGAAGAACTCTGACACGGTTGGGAACAGCGGTTGGAACAGGTTGTATTCACGCATCAAATGGTAGGTTTCTAGACCATAACCCGTTTGTAGCATTTTTAGCGATTCTTCATACAAACGTGCTGAAGGGATCTCTTTGAGCAGGTGTGCTAATTCTTCAATTGGCGCTGCCGTATCTTCTTCAATATCGAAGTCGAGTTTTACTGCAAAGCGAATCGCACGCAGCATACGCACAGGATCTTCTCGGTAACGTGTTTCTGGATCACCAATGAGGCGAACCAGTTTGTCTTCAAGATCTTCATTTCCGCGTGCGTAATCATGAATCGCAAAGTTGCCAATGTTGTAATACATCGCGTTGATCGTGAAATCGCGACGCTCGGCATCTTCATCAATCGTGCCGTAAACATTGTCACGCAGCAGCATACCTTCTTTTGATTGCATCGCTACGTTTTTACTTGGCTCTTGGTGATGACCACGGAAGGTCGCCACTTCGATAATATCGCGGCCAAACATAATGTGCGCTAAGCGAAAACGGCGGCCAATAAGGCGGCAGTTTTTAAACAGTTGACGGATCTGCTCTGGTGTCGCATTCGTTGCGATGTCAAAGTCTTTCGGTGAGTGAGCTAATAATAAGTCACGCACGCCACCGCCAACAAGAAATGCATCAAAGCCTGCACCATGAAGTCGGTATAGCACCTTCAGTGCATTGTCACTGATCTGCTTGCGCGAAATATTGTGCTCTTCTCGAGTAATAATATTTAGAGCGAGCTCAGGAAAGCTAGTTGGCTCGCTTGGTGTATAGTCGTTTTTATTCATGTGCTTTTGACAAAACCGGTCATTAAACCGCTTCTGTTTCCATTAAATTCTGGCGCCCAAGGGCGAATTTGCGGCTAATAATAGCTTAACGAGGCCGATTTGAGAATCTCGGCGTGATCTCGGTTGTATCCGGTAGCTGTTTAGTATGCCAGTTTTGTACGCCCCAATGGATGATTTCCGCTAAAGAAGCGTCTACTAAATCTACTTCTAAATCAAAACCTAAAAAGTGCATTGCTTCTAATAATGCAGGCTTTGGATTGAGATTATCCACCGCAGGAGCGTGGTTTTGTTTTGATAATTTTTGACCATTCTCTCCGAGTGCTAAAGGGAGATGAAGGTAGCTAACGGGGTTTTGACCAAGCATTTTATAGAGACTGATCTGGCGTCCGGTTGGTTCAATCAAGTCGGCACCTCGCACAACTTGGGTGATCCCTTGGTCAATATCATCCAATACTACCGCAAGGTTGTAGGCAAATAATCCATCACGACGTTTTATAATAAAATCTTCATCTGCCAGCGATGTTGGAATGGTCAGTTGACCATGTTTTTGGTCAATGAAATCGTATACGGGCTCTGTCATACGTAGGCGAGTTGCACAAGGCGTATCACCAAAAAGTTTCCGATCGCGACAAGTGCCGAGGTAAAAACCGCCAGCTTGCTTGATCTCTTTTCGACTGCATTGGCAATAGTAAGCTTGGCCGCTCTTGAGCCATGCTTCTATTTGGTCTTGGTACAGTTGATGACGCTGGCTTTGATAAACCACCTCACCATCCCAGTGCAGTTGATAAGCCTCTAAGGTACGCAGAATCAGATCCGAAGCGCCTGCCATTTCTCTCGGTGGGTCAATATCTTCTATCCTAACCAACCACTGCCCTTGATGAGCTTTGGCTTGAAAATAACTACCAAGAGCGGCCACGAGCGAGCCAAAGTGAAGAGGGCCTGAAGGGGAAGGGGCAAAGCGACCGATGTAACTCATAATGAAACCGAACAAAGAAGTTAAGAAACCAAAAAGGGAGCATCACTGCTCCCTTTTCACTTAATGGCTGGCAAGATTAACCTTGCATCTGCTTTTCTTTCATCTCTGCAAGAGTTTTACAGTCGATACAAAGATCTGCAGTAGGACGAGCTTCTAAACGACGCACGCCAATTTCAACGCCACAAGATTCACAGAAACCGAAATCGTCTTCTTCGATTTTAGTTAATGTTTTTTCAATCTTCTTGATCAAACGACGCTCACGATCACGGTTGCGTAGTTCTAGGCTAAATTCTTCTTCTTGCGAAGCGCGATCAACTGGATCTGGGAAGTTTGCCGCTTCATCCTGCATGTGGTGAACAGTACGATCAACTTCCTGTCTTAGCTGGTTGCGCCAAGCTTGTAAAATCTGGTTAAAGTGAGCCATTTGCTCAGGTGACATGTACTCTTCACCTGGTTTTTCTTGATAAGGTTCAACGCCTGCAATGGCTAGGATGCCTATCGCTTTTTTCTTTAATTCTGACATGCAGTATCTCCTAACACCTAGTCAACTGCTTGAGCAGTTAATTTAAGGCGGGTATCTATAGCAAAAAGAACTTTAGGAGGCAAACACTGTTGCGTAAAGTTATTGTCAATGTGAAGACGGCATCATTTTTTAGCACGAATAGTTAAATTCCAATGCGTTAATGAGCTTTATCTCACTTTCTGAAAGCAGTGCCTTATAGCACAACACTTCCACTCCTTGTTCAATCGCAATTTTGAGTAATTGTGAATAGTTGGCGTCTATATGGTGTGCAGGAGATACTTTTTCAATCCCCGAATGCAAAACAATAAATAAAAGTACAGAACGGTTCCCATTTTTTGCCATTTCAGCCAATTCACGCAGGTGTTTTTGACCTCTGGTGGTCACTGCATCAGGGAAGAACCCTTGTCCTTGGCTATTTTCGGCGAGCAGCGTCACGCTTTTTACTTCTATATAGCATGCTGGTTTTTGTGGATCACGGAGCAAGATATCAATTCGGCTATTTTCTTGGCCATATTTCACTTCAGTTTGAAGTTGCTCGTAATCAAGTAATTCTTTGATAACACCTTGCTCTATTGCTTCTACCGCCAGCTGATTGGCTCGCGCCGTATTAATACAGATACGATGCCCAGAGGATGTTTGGCTCAATTCCCAGCTGTTCGGGTATTTTCTTTTAGGGTTATCGGATGTCGAGAACCAGACCTTATCACCCGGCGTGGCACATCCGGTCATTGCCCCTGTATTGGCGCAATGAATCGTACGTTCACTGCCGTCATCCAATTGGATGTCGGCTAAGAAGCGTTTATACCGCTTTAATAGCGTAGCGGACTCTAGAGGAGGGAGGAACTTCATTTTGGTCTGGTTGCGTTTCTTCGATACAATGTGACGTCCATTACATCATAAGGCCTATCCATTGTCACAACTGCCGATTGAAGGCGTGATGCCTGAGCTTCTCTCTGGTGTTCGCGATTGCCGCCAACTCATCCTTAAAGCCGCCCCTGGTGCCGGTAAATCGACGTTTTTTCCGTTGCAACTGCTATTAGAGAATAGGGTGAGTGGCAAGATCATCATGTTGGAGCCACGTCGTCTTGCCGCGCGTAATATTGCGCGATATCTGGCGCAACAATTGGGTGAAAACGTCGGGCAGCGTGTTGGTTATCGCGTAAAGGGTGAAAATAAAGTCAGTGATAACACGCAGCTAGAGATTGTTACGGAAGGGATTATGACCCGAATGATCCAAAGCGATCCTGAACTCAGTGGCGTGGACCTAATTATTTTTGATGAGTTTCACGAGCGCAGCATTCATGCCGATATGGGCTTGGCCTTGTGTTTAGAGATCCAAGAAGCCCTACGTGATGATCTCAAACTTATCGTGATGTCAGCCACATTAGATCACCAAGCTTTGGCGTGTTTAATGCCGCAAGCTCGCTATGTGGAATCCCAAGGACGCAGTTACCCAGTGGCGTTTCGTTATGCGCCACTCAAGGTAAATGAGCGCCTTGTCGATGGGATGGCGAAACATATTCATAGCTTAATGGCGATTGAGTCGGGTTCGCTACTGGCCTTTTTACCCGGTGTTGCGGCGATAGGGCACTTACAGCAACAATTAAATCAATTACCAGCCGATGTCGATGTCTGTCCTTTATACGGTCAATTGAGTTTTGAGCAGCAACAAGCGGCGATTCAACCCGCGGCCAAAGGGCGTCGTAAAGTGGTTTTGGCGACCAATATTGCCGAAACATCGTTGACGATTGAGGGGATTCGCATGGTGGTGGATTCCGGATTAGAGCGCGTGGCGAAATACGATTTAAAAACGGGCATTACCAAACTTGAGCAAGTGCGCATTGCCCAGTCGTCAGCAGAGCAGCGTGCTGGACGAGCGGGGCGTACGGAAGCTGGTATTTGTTTGCGCCTCTATAGTGAGGGGCAATTGGCACAGCAACCGACCGTTCCTGCGGCTGAAATTCTGCATAGCGATCTTTCATCTTTAGCAATGGAATTAGCTCAATGGGGTTGCCTAGACGCAAGCGAACTCAGCTGGCTGGATGTTCCCCCAAATAGCGCTATGGCTCAAGCGCGCAGTTTATTGCTTTCCCTTGGCTTAATGGATGAAAAGCATCAATTAACTCCGATGGGGCTAAGTGCGCAAAAACTAGGATTAGAGCCTCGTACCGCCGCGATGTTGGTGCAAGCAAAGCAATTGGATCATGGTAGGCCAAACCAATGGCCTACCACCGCTTTGGCCGTGGTGGCGTTGCTAGAAGAACCAGAGCGGAATGTGGTGGATTTTGCGCATTCCGTACAGCGTTTCAAAGCGAAAAAACACAGTAAACAACGCATCGTTGAGGCTCGAATACAGAGTTTAGCGCGTAAACTAGGATTGGCGTTTGCTCTGCATGATGTTGATGAAATGCAAGTAGCTCCGTTGCTTGCTTTAGCGTTCCCTGACCGTGTCGCGCAAAGCCGCAGTAAACAAGGTGGTCGTTATTTATTGGCCAATGGTCATGGCGCGCAATTGCGTGATGACGACCCTCTTGCTGCGAGTGACTATCTTATTGCTATTGATTTAATGCGTAGCCATGGCGATGCTGCGATGATTTATTTGGCCATCGATCTTGATATCACTCGTTTGCTAAACGCATTGCCAGAGAAATTTTCTCAACAACAAGTGGTCGATTGGGACGAAAAGCGCGGTAAGTTGGTGGCAGAGGAGAGGGTTCAATGGGCCAATCTGATCATTGAATCGCGACCAATGGCAGAACCATCGGCAGATAAAATGAGTGAAGCTCTGCTCAATTATATTCGTCGCCAAGGGTTACAATGCTTAAATTGGACCGAATCTGCCAGTGAGCTAATCGCTCGCTTACGCTGCGGTTGTGAATGGTTGCCTGAGCATGATTGGCCAGCGTTAGGTGATGAAGCTTTGTTGGCCAATTTAGAACAATGGTTATCCCCTTACTTGGTGGGCGTTCGCTCGGTTAAAGCACTTAGCCAAGTCAATCTTAATGAAGCTTTGTTAGCGTATTTAGGTTGGCCACTCAATCAAGAAATCGACCAATGGTTGCCGAAGTACTATCTCTTGCCGACGGGAAGTAAGAAGAAGATCCGTTATCAACTCGGTCACGAACCGGTATTGTCTGTTAGGATGCAGGAAGTTTTTGGTGAACAAACTTCTCCGACGGTCGCTCAAGGGCGAAAAACAGTGGTGTTGGAGTTGTTGTCTCCAGCGCAACGACCTTTGCAATTGACCAGTAATCTTGCAAGTTTTTGGTCAGGAGCGTACCAAGAAGTTAAAAAAGAGATGAAAGGTCGCTATCCTAAGCACGTTTGGCCGGATGATCCCGCTAACCACGTCGCCACAACGAAAACCAAAAGACATTTTAATCAGTAGCTTGTCCGAAGAAATATGATCAATAAACATGACCGATAAAAACAGTAAAACGCCGCGTAAACCGGCGACTAAACCAAGAGCGAAGCGTGCTAAAGCCGCGCCGAAAAAGAAAAAAAACACGGCGACCAACCGAACATGGATCAAAACTTTATGGGGTATCGCTTGGAAGCTAGCGTTGGTGGGCTTTGCAATTTTGTTTTTTGTTGGCATGTACCTCGACAGCCTAGTGAAGCAAAAATTTGAAGGACAACTGTTCGAACTACCGACGGTGGTTTACGCGCGTATTTTGAATTTATCGCCCGGTGATCAAATCAGTTTAAAAGAAGTACGCAATGAACTGGATGTCTTGAATTACCGCAAGGTCAGTCAGCCTAAGTATCCGGGGGAGTACTCCTCTTCTTCGACCAAGATTGAATTGATGCGTCGCCCGTTTGAATTTACCGATGGCCCAGAGCCTGATCGTCATGTAATGCTGCATTTCGACGCATCGGGATTAACGCGTATTCAATCGTTGGAAAAGCCGGGTGATCTCGGTTATTTGCGTATCGAACCTAAAATGCTCGGTATGCTTGAGAAAAATCGTGATGAGCAACGTTTGTTTCTGCGCCGTGAACAATTTCCTGAAGTGATGGTTGATGCGCTGCTAGTAACCGAAGATCGTGATTTTTATCAGCATGATGGCGTTTCACCTGTCGCGATTGCCCGCGCGTTGGTGGCGAACATCAAGGCAGGGCGCACTGTTCAAGGTGGCAGTACCTTAACGCAGCAGTTGGCAAAGAACCTATTTTTAACCAGTGATCGCACCTTGTGGCGTAAGATCCGTGAGGCCTATATTGCGGTTATTTTGGATTATCGATATGACAAAGACCGTATTCTTGAAGCGTATCTTAACGAGGTTTATCTCGGTCAAAGTGGCGGGGAAGCGATCCATGGCTTTGGTTTGGCGGCGCGTTTGTACTTTGGTCAGCCAATCCAAGAGTTGCGCATTGATCAACTCGCGCTCCTAGTGGGGATGGTTAAAGGCCCTTCTTATTACAACCCGGTCCGCTTCCCAGATCGCGCGAAAGAACGTCGTGATTTGGTTTTACGTTTGATGATGCAGCAAGGCTATCTGACCGCTAGCGAGTTCGACCATGCCGCAAGTCGTCCTTTGGATATTCAAGACAATGTGCGCATTGCTAGCCGCCAGCCGGCTTACTTTCAACAACTGCAAATTGAGCTAAAAGAGAAAGTGGGCGCAGCGTTTGAAGCCGACAAAGGGCTAAAAGTATTTACCTCACTTGATCCGGTCTCGCAGCACGAGCTGGAAACCGCGATTAAAACCAAGATCCCACAATTGGCGAAAGTGGCGGGTAAAGATCTCGAAGGTGCGGCGATTGCGGTTGACCGTCACAGCGGTGAAATCCGCGCTATGGTTGGTGGTAAACGCACTGGCTATGATGGTTTTAACCGAGCACTAAATGCCAGTCGCCAGATTGGTTCATTGGCTAAGCCTGCCGTGTACCTAACCGCCTTGCAACAGCCAGAAAAATACAGCCTCGCGAGTACCTTAAATGATAAGCCGCTGAGCTTAAAAGGCTCGAAAGGCAAGGTATGGTCGCCGCGCAACTACGATCGTAAATTCCGTGGTGATGTGCCGTTATATATCGCATTAGCAAAATCACTGAATGTTCCTACGGTGCAATTAGGCATGCAATTGGGCATTCCGAACGTGGTGGATACCTTTGAAAAACTCGGTATCAACCGTGATGAAATTCGTCCGGTACCATCGATGTTTTTAGGCTCATTTACGCTGACTCCATTTCAAGTCGCGCAAATGTACCAAACGCTGACCAATTCAGGCAAACAGGCCAAGCTTTCTGCTTTGCGTTCAGTGGTCGATATGGAAGGTGATGTGTTGTATCAGTCATTGCCGATCGCAAAACAAACCGTTGATCAAAATGCTGCATGGCTGACAACTTATGCCATGAAACGTGGTGTTGCTGAAGGGACGGGCCGTTTCCTCAATGCTCAGTTTGCTTGGGCTGCTCTAGCGGGAAAAACCGGTACCAGTAACGATACCAAAGACAGCTGGTTTGTTGGTGTGGATGGCCGCGAAGTGACCACCATCTGGCTGGGTCGCGATGATAATAAATCGACCAAGCTGACGGGGTCGAGTGGTGCATTGCGCGTTTATGCTGAGTATTTGCAACACCGTATTCCGACCCAACTGACACTGCCATGGCCAAAAGACATTTCGACGGTCGGTTTTGCTCCAAGTGGTAAAGGTGACCTAGTGCTCGATTGTGACAATGCGTTTAAGTTGCCGGTTTGGGACAATCAAGGTCAGTGGAAAAAAGAGTGCAGTAATCAGCCTGCACAATGGCTGAAAAATATTTTCAGCTGGTAATGATTTGCTTATATTGTTTAGTCTGCATTAGGCAGATTGCCAGTTAAGCGCTCAGTATTGCGATGAGAAAGGGATGTCACTTGTGAACAAACTTCACCTATTATCGATCATGCTACCTTGCATGATCGCCGTATCTCCGGTGGCTGCTCAACAAGAGCAGGACTCCACCCGTCAAAAGGTGGCCGTGGTATTGGCCGGTGGCGGCGCAAAAGGTGCAGCGCATATTGGCGTATTAAAAGCATTAGAAGAAATGCGAGTGCCTGTGGATGTGGTCACGGGCACCAGTATGGGCGCGTTTGTTGGTGGTTTGTATGCCACCGGGATGAGCGCTGATGAAATAGAAAGCTTTTTGACCACCATTGAGTGGGGTAACGGTTACCGCGATAGGGTTGACCGCAGTCAGCGCCGAGTTCGTGACAAAGAGTATGAAGACCGTTACCAGCTCACGACGGATATCGGTTTTGGTTGGGGAGAGCTGAAAGGCACTCGAGGTGTCGTTCAAGGGCAAGGGATGCTCAAGATTTTACGCGAAACTACGGGGAATCTTCCTGCTTTCCAATCGTTTAATGATCTTGCGATTCCTTATCGTTCCGTCGCAACTGATATCGTAGAGTTAGAGCCTGTTGTTATTGATCAAGGGTATTTGGTTGATGCCATGATGGCGAGCATGTCTGTACCGGGAGCATTGCCGCCCTATCATCTTGATGGCCATTTATTGGTCGATGGTGGCGTGACGAATAATATGCCCGTTGATGTGGCGCGAGATCTGGGCGCTGATGTTGTTATCGCAGTGGACATCAGTACCGATTATAAGCAGGAAGAAGATTTTACCGATCTGTTTACCGTAGCTGATCAATTGTCCAATTATTTGGTGCGCAGCAGTACCAGTCGCCAAACCGAAACCCTAAATGATAGCGATGTTTTGCTGTTACCTGATGTGGGGGACATGGAAACCACCGAGTTTGATCGCATGCCTGAGGCCTATCAAGAAGGTTATGATATCGCCATGGCGCAACGCGATAAGCTCTCTGCACTAGCATTGACGGCTGCGCAATACCAAGCTTATATCGACAATAAACAGGCGGTGCGTAAGCAATTACGTTATGGCGATGAGATCGAAATTCGCGATGTAGTGATCAACAACCATACCCACTACAGTGATGAGTTATTGGAAAACCGTTTAGATATTGATACCGGGCGCAAAGTAACGACGCGCGAGTTGGAACAAAGTGTCCAAGATTTATATGCACTGGATCGTTTTGAACTGATTAATTATCGCTACGGCCAAGATGGCGATGACGATGTATTAGTGGTCGATGTGAACGAGAAATCATGGGGACCAAACTACATGAATTTTCGTTTTTTCCTTGAGGATGATTTCTCCACCGATAGTCAGTATTCGATTGGTATTTCAACCAACTTTACCGACATTAACCAAAATGGTGCAGAACTGCGTACTAACTTGGAAATGGGTACTGATAAAACCATCGAAGCGGAACTCTACAGCCCATTATTCGCGCAGCAAAAAGTGTTCACGACACTGGGTGTTCGTTACAATAAACAAAAGCGCAATGCACCATTAAGCGGCTTTGATGATACTAGCCTAGAAGCGACGCAGGATTTCTTACCTGTGACCTACACCGAATGGGTGGGCGAATGGGCTCTCGGTTATCAAGAAACCTTATGGCGAGAATTTAAAATTGGTTTGAGATACACCGATGGTGATGGTGCGTTTGCCTCACTACCGTCTATTGGTGATGTCCAATTCCAGCGCACTGGCGTGTTTGCTAACTATCGTATTGATACGTTAGATAATTTTAGCTTGCCAACACGTGGGCTTTATTTCGATATTAACTATCTCGTTTCTCACGATGAAGGAAATGGGGATATCTCGCAGACAAGTAAAGAAAAAGACACGTCCTACGAATTTGGCGCCAAACTGATCGCCGCGACCAGCTTTTCTCGCCATACTTTGGTCGCAAATATTGATACTGGTTTTGTGCAAAGCAAAAACTCTTCCGTGCCTGTCGATCCCGAAGAGATCGGTGGTTTTTTAAATCTATCTGGCATTCCACGTAATAGCTTAATTGGGCAAAACAAAGTCTTTAGCAGCTTGGTTTATCGTTATCGTTGGTTTGATAATGATTTTGGCTTGTTTACCGCGCCATTTTATCTTGGTGCATCGGTTGAATATGGTGGTGTTTGGTCAGATCCTGATATTGGAATTGAAGACGCTCCGTTATACAAAGCAGGGTCCATTTTTGCCGGTATTGACTCGCCAATTGGGCCAATAATGCTGGCATATGGTCGCACAGAACACAATTTCGATTCGGTTTATTTAATAATAGGAACGTCTTTTAAATAGCTGAGTTAAGATAAACATCACTCTATTTTCAGAGTGATGTTGCGGGACGGCTGGTGATTATTCGTAGAACTTTAGTCTTAAGTTGCTATGTTGGTCAAAATGGTAAGATTTTAATTTATCGTTAAATTTGCTATCATGCCGCCCACAGTTTGGCCTCTCTGGCGCTGTTTATCAGTCATTAAAAGAATGACAAATATGGCAATGGAGAGCCAAGTTTCCAAGGATGTTTACTCCTTTTTTGTTGTGACAAACATAAGTGTTACAGCAAACATAAAATGAGGAGAAACCGCAATGAGAGGAAAAAGTCGTGCTTGAAGCCTACCGTAAACACGTCGAAGAGCGTGCTGCTGAAGGAGTTGTACCAAAACCTTTAGACGCAGAGCAAGTTGCTGGACTCATCGAACTTGTTAAAAATCCCCCACAAGGTGAAGAAGCGTTCATTCTTGATCTGCTTGAAAATCGTATCCCACCCGGTGTTGATGAAGCGGCGTATGTAAAAGCCGGATTCTTAACTGCTGTGGCGAAAGGCGAAGTCGCATCACCACTGGTTAGCCGTGAAAAAGCAGCGCAACTGCTAGGCACCATGCAAGGTGGCTACAACATCGAATCATTGATTGAACTACTTGATGATGCCGCGTTAGCTCCAATTGCGGTTACTGCGCTATCGCACACGTTATTGATGTTTGACTCTTTCTACGATGTGGAAGAAAAAGCCAAAGCGGGCAACGAGCACGCACAGCAAGTCCTACAATCTTGGGCGGATGCTGAATGGTTCACGTCGAAAAATAAAGTCGCTGAAAAAATTACAGTAAAAGTATTTAAAGTCACTGGTGAAACCAATACCGATGACTTGTCTCCAGCACCTGATGCGTGGTCACGCCCAGATATTCCCGTTCATGCTAAAGCAATGCTTAAGATGGAGCGCGATGGTATCACCCCTGATGATCAGGGTAATGTCGGACCAATCAAGCAAATTGAAGAGTTGCAAAAAGACGGCATTCCACTGGCTTACGTTGGGGATGTTGTTGGTACTGGTTCTTCGCGTAAATCGGCCACCAACTCAGTGCTTTGGTTTATGGGCGATGATATCCCATACGTACCGAACAAACGTACTGGCGGTATCTGTTTAGGTGGCAAGATCGCGCCAATCTTCTATAACACTATGGAAGATTCAGGTGCGTTGCCTATCGAGCTAAACGTGCAAGATATGAATATGGGCGATGTAATTGACATCTATCCATATGAAGGCGTGGCTTGCAAAGACGGTACAGAGATCTCTAGCTTTAAACTCAGCAGTGTACTGCTTGATGAAGTGCGTGCTGGTGGTCGTATTCCTTTGATTATCGGTCGTGGCTTAACCAGCCGTGCTCGCGCTTCGCTTGGTCTAGAAGAAACCGATCTGTTTGCTAAACCGGTTGATCCGACGGCTTCTGATAAAGGTTACACCCTGGCGCAGAAAATGGTCGGTAAAGCGTGTGGCGTAGAAGGTGTTCGTGCTGGTCAATACTGTGAGCCAAAAATGACCACGGTTGGTTCGCAAGATACGACGGGCCCGATGACGCGTGATGAATTGAAAGATTTAGCCTGTCTTGGCTTCTCGGCTGATTTGGTAATGCAGTCATTCTGTCATACCTCGGCATATCCGAAACCGGTAGATGTGAATACGCACCATACACTACCTGATTTCATCATGAACCGTGCAGGTGTTTCATTGCGCCCGGGTGATGGTGTTATCCACTCGTGGCTAAACCGCATGTTGTTGCCTGATACTGTCGGTACCGGTGGTGACTCGCATACCCGTTTCCCATTGGGTATTTCATTCCCTGCAGGTTCTGGCTTAGTCGCCTTTGCAGCAGCAACGGGAGTGATGCCTCTGGATATGCCTGAGTCAATTTTGGTACGCTTTAAAGGTGAAATGAAACCGGGTATCACACTGCGTGATCTGGTGCATGCCATCCCTTACTACGGTATTCAACAAGGTCTGTTGACGGTAGAAAAAGCGGGCAAGATCAACGAATTCTCAGGTCGTGTACTTGAAATTGAAGGGGTTGAGCACCTTAGCGTAGAGCAAGCATTCGAACTGTCTGATGCTTCAGCTGAGCGCTCTGCGGCCGGTTGTACCGTGAAGCTTTCTCAAGCATCGATTGAAGAATACCTCAACTCTAATATCACCATGTTGAAGTGGATGATTTCTGAAGGTTATGGCGATCGTCGTACCATCGAGCGCCGTATTACTGCGATGCAAGAGTGGTTAGATAAACCAGAATTGATGGAAGCGGATGCGGATGCAGAATACGCACACGTGATTGAAATTGATTTGGCTGAGATTGACCAACCGATCCTTTGTGCGCCAAACGATCCTGATGACGCGCGTCTTCTATCGGATGTGCAAGGTACACAGATCGATGAAGTCTTTATCGGTTCTTGTATGACCAACATTGGCCACTTCCGTGCGGCAGGCAAATTACTTGAGAAGTTTAATGGTCAGCTCGATACGCGTTTGTGGGTCGCTCCACCAACGAAGATGGATAAAGATCAGCTTACCGAAGAAGGTTACTACGGTATCTTTGGTCGCGCTGGGGTGCGTATTGAAACTCCGGGCTGTTCATTGTGTATGGGTAACCAAGCACGCGTAGCTGATAAGGCGACAGTCATGTCGACTTCGACTCGTAACTTCCCGAACCGTTTAGGTACTGGGGCGAACGTTTATCTTGCTTCAGCGGAACTGGCTGCGGTAGGTGCGATTTTAGGCAAGATTCCAAGCATGGAAGAGTACCTAGAGTACGCTAAGCAAATTGATGCCACTGCTGCTGATACTTACCGTTACTTGAACTTCCATAAGATGGCTGAGTACACCAAGAAAGCGGATGAAGTGATCTTCCAAGAGCCAGCGTAAATGCTCATGCTTTCCCTATTGAACTAGTGTGTTTGATAGAAAATAAAAAACCGCAGATTGAGAGTCTGCGGTTTTTTTATCTCCGTCTTATTTGTCATTGCCGCTGTGTTAGCTTGCTCTCAGCAACATCATCATCACATAGCCCACTATGCTCAGAAGATTGCTTCGTTTGCTGCCTTGCTGCAATACCAACTAATTAGGAGATATTGGTTTAATGTTCATGGTTGTTTCAGAACACAGAGAGTGAATCTAGATTTTTAGCGCAAACATCGCTGCCACATTACGTGCCGTTAATTCAATATTCTCAGCCGCTTCAGCCATCGCCGTTGGTAAGTCGACCGAGCGGTTTACTACCGCGAATACCGCATCAATACCATGCTCATGCACCACACCGCAGTCTTGCGTTAAACAGCCTGAAATACCGATTACCGGTACCGCGTGTTTTTTCGCCGCGCGAGCGACACCAATTGGCGTTTTACCGTGAATAGTTTGGCTATCAATACGACCTTCGCCAGTAATCACTAAATCTGCGTCAGCCACCACATCCGTTAGGTTAACGGCGTCCATCACAATCTCGATGCCTGGGCGAAGTTCTGCGTTTAATAGGCCCATCAGTGCCGCACCTAAACCACCTGCCGCGCCAGCGCCTGGACGGTTTAGTACATCATGACCCAATTGCTTCTTAATCACCTCAGCGTAGTGAGCAAGGTTGCTATCAAGCTGTGCCACCATCTCTGGTGTTGCGCCTTTTTGTGGACCGAATACTTGCGACGCACCTTTAGGGCCGCATAGTGGGTTGTCCACATCACACGCCACTTCTAAACGTACTTGTGCAAGACGAGGATCAAGACCGCTCATATCGATAGTATGCAATTTTGCTAGCTCACCGCCACCAAAACCCAGTGATTGACCCGTTGCATCCAGTAGACGAATACCGAGAGCTTGCGCCATACCTAGGCCGCCATCATTGGTTGCACTGCCTCCAATACCAACGATGATGTGTTCAACACCTTTATCAAGCACAGCTTGGATTAACTCGCCAGTACCTAAAGTTGTGGTGATCATTGGGTTGCGCTTGGCTGGCTCAACAAGGTGTAGACCTGATGCCGCCGCCATTTCGATAATCGCTGTTTTGCCATCACCCATTAAACCGTAGAAACCCGTTACTTTTTCACCCAGTGGGCCAGTAACCGTATGCTCAATAATCTCGCCGCCAGTGGCATCCACCAAAGATTGAACCGTGCCTTCACCGCCGTCAGCCATTGGTAGTTTTATGTATTCAGCGTTTGGCAAAACTTGCTTAAAGCCTTGTTCAATCGCAATCGCGACGTCCATCGCACTAAGACTTTCTTTGTATGAATCAGGAGCAATAACAATTTTCATAGTAATAACCTTAAACGCCTTAAACAAATAGACCAAATACACCGAACATCATAGTAGAGACAAACGCGATCATTAGACCTACGGCTGACTCATAAGGGATGAGCTTTAGACGCTCACGAATATCCATATGCACCGCACCACCAGTGGCATGGAAAAAGCTACCATGTGGCATGTGGTCAAATACGGTTGCACCAGAGTGAATCATGGCTGCGCCAGCCAGTGCAGGTACGCCAAGTTCTAGGATTGTGCCACTAAATACGCTTGCTGCGACTGCCGTACCAGCTGTCGTCGATGCGGTAGCCAGTGACATCATGGCACCTGAAATCGGCGCGAGTAGGTAAGACGGTAAACCTGATGCGGTTAGGATCTCAATTAATCCGCCTTTTAGGCCAGAGTTCGCAATGATACCGGCTAGAGTACCTGTACCGAGTAGCATTACTGCCACTGGTGCCATACGGCTTAGGCCAGAGACAGCGAAGCGGTTGGTATCGTGGAAGCGACCCATCACCACTGCGCCAAGGAAGCCACCAAGCGGTAGAGCAATTAGAGGGTCGATGTTGATGCCTGCGATAGGACGTAGCGCAAGCAGCGCAATCGCAACCAATGGGGCAACAATCGCTGCGCCAAAGCTTGGTAGCTTGCTTAGGTCAACGGAGACCACTTCGCTTTCATGCACCATGCTGCCTTTGTTAGTCAGGCGCTTCGCAATCATGTAAGCCACGATAAGACCAAACAAACCTGGGATCACGCCCGCGGCCATTACTGAGGTCAGTGGTACGTTAAACGCGTCTGCTGCTGCGATCGCATTTGGGTTTGGTGACATCACGTTACCGGCTTTACCGCCGCCGACCATTGCCAGCAAAATTGCGGCTTTAGAGATGTTGGCACGTTGTGCGATAGCTAGAGCGATAGGAGAAACGGTGATCACCGCAACGTCAACGAATACGCCAACGGCAGTCAGAATTAGAGTCGCTAGAGCAAGAGCGAGTAGGGCACGGGTTTCGCCTACTTTCTTTACAATCGTTTCGGCAATCGAGGTAGCGGCGCCAGATTCAATTAGCACGCCAGCGAGTACACCCGCAGCCAAAATGCGTAATACAGCAGTGACAATACCTTGCGCGCCGCCAATCATCAGTGAAACGGTATCAGTCAGTGATACACCACCAATGACACCACCAACCAGTGCGCCAATGATCATGCCGTAAGCGGGTGGAACTTTGCGTAGGATAAGCGCGATTGCCACAATCAGAGCAGCTAAGGCGCCTAGGGTAGAGACTTCAACCATGGTTGTTTCCATCTAAGTTATAAGAGTTATTTTGTGCCGACTATAGAGCGGTGTGTTCTGGTCGTCTTTAGAGTGGATAACAAATATTCAAGCGTTTACGACGCTGTTTTTGTGCGCATGCACAAATTGCTCGCTAGTGGCCGAAGAGTTTTAGGGCAAGGTAAAGATGCAATTTGTTATCTAAGTTATTGATATTTAGGTGGGTAATTTCTTCTATGCGTTCTAGGCGATAACGTAGGGTATTGCGGTGAATATGCAGTATTTGGCAAGTTTGATAAGCATCACAGTTCTGTGCAAAAAATGCCTTCAAGGTTTTTACCAGTGTGCCTTTGTTGTCTTTTTGCAGCAGCAAATCAAATGGTTCTTTGATCTGCTCCACTTTCCAAGACTCTTCAAATAGGCTGCTTAGCAGAACAGGCAAGCGGTGGTTTTGGTAGAAAAACACTTCTCCGTCTTGATCATCAATGGCGTCTAACGTCAGTTTGGCGGTTTGATAAGACTTACTTAAACCATCAGGGCCAGAAAAATAGTCTCCTAACGCCATACGGATTTTGAACTTACCCAATTGGCGTACCCGCTTGAGCAGTTTGGTCACGCGCTTACGTTCATTCTCAACCGACCAGCCAGATTTGGTCAGTTCAATCGGCTTTAGTACCACTACTTCATTGGTTGAAACCGATAAGATGCCCACTAGATTATCGCGTTCAGGAAATTCTAATAAGTGCACCAATTGCTGCAAGTTTGCTAATGAGAGCGGCGCATGATCATCGTCAGACATAACCTGTACCACCGCGGCAATGCGTGGCTTGGTTAAATCAAGTTCCAGACGATCGGCAATCACACGGATCTGACCGTCATCCAATGGCGCCCCTTGAATCAACTGCATCACTAACTCTTCGCGATGGCGTTTGTGCCACTCAACTTGTGACATCAAGGCCGCTTGTTCAACGATCAACTCAGCGGTCATTTTGACCAGTTCACCATATTGCTGCACGTTGTCAGGTTCGCCTGAGATACCAATCACCCCAATCACTTTATCTTGATAGATGATCGGGAAATTGATGCCCGGTTTTACCCCTTTGAGGTGCTGAGCGGTGGCTGAGTCAATCGCCACCACGCGCTGCTCTGCGATGGCAAGAATCGATCCTTCATGACGTTGACGTAGCCGAGTAGGATCGCCAGAGCCAATAATTCGGCCAAACTCATCCATCACATTGACTGAATAAGGGATGATTTTCATCGAACGCTCAACGATTTGTCGGGCGATGGTTTCGTTTAACTGCATAGAAGACTGGCTGTTGGTTACAAAGGTCGCAAGATACCACTGGCCTAGAATCGGAACAATATTGATAAGGTTGTGGAATACTCTTTGAGTAAAAATGATGGGTTAAATAGCATTCGCAAGCGCAGTTTCAATCTCAAGTACAGTGATGCCACATTGAATTTCCGTGTCAGTTTTGCGTCGAAGGTAGCTTGTCGTTATACTCGCCGCGATTTAATTGCTAGGCCGTCGTGATGGAATTTGAATTTGTAAGAAACACCTTAATGGGCGAATACTACGTAAAATGCAGCATGGGGCATGAAATCGTTGGGCGTTGGCTGCAAGAAGAGATTGGTAAAGATGCACAGAAGATTGATCAAGTTGAGCAACTGATTGACAAAGCTTTGGCTGCGCCACAGCAAGAGCATATGCTGTTGGGTAAGGAAATCAGCCTTTCTATTCTCGGTGATGAAGTGACCGTGCAAGAAAACGTGTTACTGCATGGTGAAGAGCTGGATGCTGATAGTGAATACGATTTCTATGATTGTGAAAGCACCGCAAGTTGTGGGCTAGAGGATTTTTCACTAGCGATAGAGCAGTGGCAGCGTTTTTTAAATAACCGCTAACAGAGCGTCATCTTTTCTCGTTTTTACCTTTCTGGTGTTAGATCTTTTATTGACGAAAAAGCGCACCAAGAAAGGTGCACTTTTTTATGTCGTCATGTTTGCTGTTGTGCCAAATAAGTGGCCGTATAACAAATGATGGGTTAGTGACATTGTCGATAGTTTTCGAGAGCGCTTTCTAGCATTAAGGTCGTCGAAAATGCTTCTTGGCGGCTTGGTAGTGCCATTGTCGTAACTTCAATTCCCATCTGAGTCATGTCTTGTAAATCTTGCCAGCTGTAATCATCACATTGACCTTGGCCCGATTTCGCTTGCTCGATAGCTTGTTGGGTTAATTGCGCCAGCTTATCGATGTTTGCAACATCGGCAATATCACTTGCGGTGATCACAAAAACCGCTTGAGTCATTTCTGCATAGTTACCATCGCTATCGGTTACTTGATAAGTCACGCTAGAATAGCCTTCTTTATTGGTATCAATGCTTCCTTCTACGTCAATCATATCAGTGATGTCGCCATCTTCCGTGTCGATCGCGGTGACATGATCGGCGTGATTGAATTGGCTTGAAAGCAAAACGTTGGTTGACGCAAACCCCTTCAATGTTGGCTTCTCATTCGACGGATTGTGCTTTTGTAGCGAGCGATCCACCGCTTTTACTGAGTATTGATACTGGCTGCTCTGGCTTACTTTCTTATCTTTAAAGGTGTTGGTGTCTGTAAAGCCAACCAATTGACCATCGCGATAAATTTCATAACCGAGTAGGTGCTCTTCTTGTTCATCACTCACTGTTAAAGTCAGGGTATTGCCTGATATAGAAGTGATTTTCGCATTGTTAGTACCAGTAAAACCGTCGCCTTGGTAGTCAAACGTTCCACGAACTGTGGCATACCATGTCGGCAGCGCGACTGGCTCCAAGTGGCCAATGTCATGAATGATCACATCGTCCGCAATAAATCCATAGCGTTTGAAATGCTCACTCATATCCAAACCAATGATTTTTGAGGTTTCACTGACCAGGTATTCACGATAGTTGTCATGGCTGCTTGAGTCATCAAATGCACGTAAAGAGCGGTGCAGTTCTTGCCATAAACCAGGTTTAAACAACTCGAGCTGAACTAACATTAAGGTTTTAACGGTTTCAGGCATCTTGTCAAAAGGCACTTGATTAAAGATGTCTTCGAACGCTTTATCATAGGCACGATTGTAGTTTAAGTTATTCACATAGCGCGCAAAATTGTCTTGGCCAGAGTGTTTATAGGTGAGCACATGATCAGGCACGTTGGTTGAGATGTGGTATAGCGGGCGTAACATTGAATGCTCAAGTTGATGCGCCATTTCATGCAAATAAATTGAAAATGTCTCTCGTCCTGGGTTCTGATAGGCGTATAAGAATGGAGACCAAGAAACAACCGGATATTGTGTAAATCCAGGGCTGGCCGATGCAGAGCCATTATTATCACTATTTTTGATCATATGAGTCATCATCATTGATGAATCAGCGATATCAAACATAGCGAGTAGCTCGCGTGTCATGTCATTCCATTTTTCAATAGTGCGACTTGATGATACGCCATCTTGGTTAAATGCTTTGTGCGCCAGCCCAATCGTTTCTGTGTGAATAATATTATCAGTCACAATATCGATTACGCCAATCGTGGAGCGGTCATTGAGATAATCCTGGTAATAGCCGTCAACTAGGTTGCGTACATCAGCATCATCATCACTACCTCTAATCACCGGATAATCTTGGCCACCAGCGATACGGATTTTGGCTCCTGAACCTTGTTGAGGGTTCGCATATTGGTAGTAAATTGGACCACCACGACGAATTTGAGTTTGCATCGAGCCACCCGTTAAGAACGGAACTTCGATTTTATTGTAACCGTGGTTCAAGCGTACGGTTTGATTCCATTCTGTTTCAGGTGTGAGTTTTGGAGCGTATTGAGTAAACACTAATTCAACATCACGATTTGTATCGAACTTCGATTCAGGGTTCTCAACAAAAACATGAATCTCATCGCCAGCCGCCGCCGCGACGCCCGTGATTTGGTAATTATGAGAGAAGTGCATGCCGTTGCGGTCATTAAACTCGATGCGGTCTTGCCCTTTATTGAGTTCGATTACATCGGTGCTCAAACTGTCTGGTGCCACAACAAGCTGTTTTGCGATCTCAATATAAAGCAAGAATTCATGTTTATCGTAGCCTTGTTCCCATGACTCTAGATCGGGAAGAGCGACGATTTTTTGCTCAATAAGTAAAATATCTTCAAGAGTGAGTGTGTTTTCTTTGAGTGCAGACATGGTCGCGTCAGTGAACCAGCTCATGACAACGTCAAAAGGGGAGACAGAATAAAACTCAAAGTCTTGAGCTCCAGCTTTATCACCAATGGCCTCATCAAAAACAAGTTTGATACGCTTTGCTTCAAAGGGTTCAAATTCAAATAAAACAACACGAGGAGCATCAATATCAGCAGAACCTGTCGCCATCAGAGAGAAGTTATTACCTTGATTGCTCTGAGATGCATAAAGACTGAAATGCAAAGCTGAGCCAGTTTGATTTCTCTGACGGGTATAAAAAAAACTGCCGATATTCTCAGTGTTGTTAAATTCTACAATCACTTCATTTTTAAATTGGTCGGAATTTTTTTTATCACTTAGCCAAAGCGATGAACTCGAGCGATCAAATGCGGCGTCAAGCCAGCCACCACCGTTGTTTTCATAGCTGAGAGCGTTGAGGATGTAAGGTTCTTTGTTTTGGTAATCCTCCCCCCAGCCAGAGGGAGTAGCCGTTAGGGTGAGGTCTCGATCAACATCATTGCTTAAAGCATAAGTTGAAGCACTCAAAAGCATCAGACTGATTGCGGGAACCAGCAGAGGACATTTTATCATTTGTTTTTTACCAATTAATTGCCAGCGAATTATTAATTTCGTTGATGTAACTACTCTGTTGAGCGGCATTTTGTAGCGAGCTTCATGATTTGGCGTTTGTTTTTATTTCATTTTGTGATCTTTATTCAAGTATTGATTCTCATTGTGATGTATGGGTTTGTTTCTGTTTGTTTTCTGCACGCCAAAAGAGATTTTTCCAATGGTGAATGAGGCGGGAGATTATGGTGGCGATTCGAACGTCAACGATAGGGGGAGTAATGTGGTTTTTATGCTGCTAACTGCTTTATATTCGGGAATCCATGCACCATTAAGGTGCAGTAACAATTGCTTTGTTGTTTACTTTTATCGCTTATTTAAAAGAAACAATAATTTACAGACTTGGCATGCAACTTGGACTATAGAAATAAAAGACAGCATACCTTGAGAGGAAGCAATGAAACTAATCAACGCCATTATAAAACCATTTAAACTAGACGACGTGCGTGAAGCGTTGGCTGATGTTGGAATTGAGGGGATGACCGTCTCTGAAGTTAAGGGCTTTGGCCGTCAGAAAGGTCATACCGAACTTTATCGCGGAGCAGAATACCAAGTCGATTTTCTGCCGAAAGTGAAATTGGAAATCGCCACTCAAGCAGAGAATGTTGATCGTGTTATTGAGGCAGTAACGAAAGCGGCGCATACCGGTAAGATCGGTGATGGCAAAATCTTCGTTTATGACTTGAGCCAAGCAGTACGTATTCGTACCGGTGAAATGGACACAGAAGCCCTGTAATACTAAGGATTGGAGAATGAACATGGAATTATCATTAACAGTAAGTGAACTACGCTACGCCCTCGACACTTTTTTCTTTCTTATTTCAGGTGCGTTAGTGATGTGGATGGCAGCAGGTTTTGCCATGTTAGAAGCGGGGCTTGTCCGTTCAAAAAACACCACGGAAATTTTAACTAAGAACATCTGTTTATACGCTATTGCCTGTACGACTTTCTTGGCCGTTGGTTACAATATTATGTATGTCGATAATAGTGCAGGCGGTTGGTTGCCATCATTTGGTGCTCTTATTGGTACTCAAAGTGAAGGCGCGGATCATTCACTAGAATCAGACTTTTTCTTCCAGGTGGTATTTGTTGCGACGGCGATGTCAGTGGTATCTGGTGCGGTAGCTGAACGTATGAAACTTTGGTCTTTCCTGATCTTTTCGGTAGTGCTAACAGCATTCATCTACCCAGTAGAGGGGTACTGGACATGGGGTGGCGGTTTCTTGTCAGAAGCAGGCTTTAGTGACTTTGCAGGTTCAGGCATTGTGCATATGGCGGGGGCATCAGCAGCGTTGGCAGGTGTATTGTTACTGGGTGCTCGTAAAGGTAAATACGGCAAAAATGGCGAGATTTACCCTATTCCAGGTTCAAACATGCCCCTTTCAACTTTAGGTACATTCATCTTGTGGTTCGGCTGGTTTGGTTTCAACGGTGGCTCACAATTGATGGTGTCTGACTTTGAAAATGCGACCGCGGTGGGTCAGATTTTCCTTAATACCAATGCAGCGGCTGCGGCTGGTGCGATTGCAGCGCTTCTAGTGTGTAAAACGACTTGGGGTAAAGCTGATTTGACGATGATTTTGAACGGTGCGTTGGCTGGCCTTGTGGCGATTACGGCTGACCCACTATCACCATCGCCAATGTATGCGGTAGCGATTGGTGCTGTCTCTGGTGTGGTTGTTGTCTTTAGTATTGTCGCGCTAGATAAGCTTAAAATTGATGATCCAGTGGGCGCTATCTCAGTGCACGGCGTATGTGGTTTCTTTGGTCTGATGGTTGTGCCATTGAGCAATGCGGATGCGACCTTTAGTGCTCAGTTGCTGGGTGCCCTTGTTATCTTTGCTTGGGTGTTTGGTGCAAGCTTAGTGGTATGGGCTGTGCTAAAAGCGACTATCGGTATTCGAGTGACCGAAGATGAAGAGCTCGAAGGTATGGATGTTCATGATTGTGGTGTAGATGCATACCCGGAGTTTGTTTCACTTAAATAGTGTTGAAATATAGCGTTACAAATTAACCAACTAGAAACCTGTCGTTATCGGCAGGTTTTTTTATGTTTAAGAATTGTATTCCAACCGTACATGATTATAATAACGCAACTGATAAACATTATCATTTAATAAAAATAAAGGATTTCTGAGAATGAAAAAGCTGCTCACACTTTCTGCACTAGCTTGTGCAACTATCGCCCCAACAGCAATGGCTGCTGATGAAGTGAACGTATACTCTTATCGTCAACCTTTCCTAGTTGAACCAATGTTCAACGAGTTCACTAAAGAAACAGGCATCAAAGTAAACGTTAAGTTTGCTAAAAAAGGCTTAGCAGAAAAGCTAGCTCAAGAAGGTGAGTACAGCCCAGCAGACGTTGTTCTAACCGTTGATATCAGCCGTTTGTCTGAATTAACAGAGAAAGGCTTAGTTCAACCAGTGAACAGCGACATTCTTGAAAAAAATATTCCAGCGCAATACCAAGATACCGATAACGAGTGGTTTGCACTGACTACTCGTACTCGTAGCGTTTACTCCTCGCGTGATCGTGTTGGCAAACTAGGCCAAGACTTTACGTATGCAGACCTTGTGAAACCTGAATTCAAAGGCAAAATCTGTACTCGTAGCGGTAAGCACCCTTACAACGTATCTTTGGTTTCTGCGATGATTGCTGAGAATGGCGAAGCGGCAACTAAAGAGTGGTTGGAAGGCGTAAAAGCGAACCTAGCACGCAAACCGCAAGGTAACGATCGTGCGCAAGTGAAAGCGATCAAAGAAGGTCTATGTGATGTGGCACTAGGTAACAGCTACTACCTAGGTAAAATGGTTAATGACCCAGAGCAACTTGCGTGGGCAGAGTCGGTATACATCAACTTCCCTAACCAAGAAACCACCGGTACGCACGTAAACATCTCTGGTATGGCAATGGCGAAATACGCACCAAACAAAGAGAACGCTCAGAAACTGATGGAGTTCCTAGCGGGTGACGTTGCGCAAAACATGTACGCAGAAGTGAACTACGAATACCCAGTTAAACCAGGTGTTAAACCTTCTGAGCTAGTAGCATCGTGGGGAGAATTTAAAGCGGACCCAATTTCTCTTGATGAAATCGCTGATCACCATGAAGCAGCTATCAAGTTACTTGATGAAGTGAAATTTGACCTGTAATCACATCTAAGGGTATAACAGTACCCAATGTGTTAAAGGAATGAGGTGTATTTGTATTTACACCTCATCAGCCTGATATGACTAGGCGATGAAAGAAAATAATTATTTCTGGAAAACCAGCAGTGGGGTGCTTGCTCTACTGCTGGTTTTACCTATCTTAGCGATATTTTTTACAGCTGTTGGCGAAACAGATCAGCTCTTCTCTCACTTGATGTCTACAGTGATGACCACTTACACCTATAATACGGTGGTGCTGGTTATCGGCGTGATGCTGCTCTCCCTTCTCTTTGGTATTCCTTCTGCATGGTTAATGGCGATGTGCCGTTTGCCAAGCGAGCGTATTTTGCAATGGGCGCTCGTTCTACCACTGGCGATGCCGGCCTATATTGTTGGCTATATCTTTACCGATTGGTTTGATTTTGCCGGCCCGATTCAAATTGCATTGCGCGATATGATGGGGTGGCAAGCTGGAGACTATTGGTTCCCTGATATTCGTACTTTAGGTGGTGCGATTATTGTCCTTGCTTTGGTGCTGTATCCTTACGTTTACCTCCTGTGTCGCGCCGCGTTTATGGAACAAAACGTCTCGTTACTGCAATCGGCTCGTCTATTGAAATGTTCTCCTTGGCAAAGCTTCTTTCGTATTTCATTGCCTTTAGTACGTCCGGCGATAGCGGTAGGCTTGTCGCTGGTGGCTATGGAAACTATCGGCGATTTTGGTACCGTGAGTTACTTTGCTGTGAATACGCTCACCACTGCGGTTTACGATACTTGGCTCGGCTATTCTAGTTTAACGGCTGCAGCAAAAATCTCGGTGATTATGTTGGTATTTGTGATTCTGTTGTTGTCGCTAGAGCGCTACAGCCGCCGTAAACAAAAACTGTTTCAAAGCCAATTTAGCAGCCGTGAAGATTTCAGGTATGAACTGCGTGGTTGGAAAAAATGGCTCGCACTTATCTGGTGTTGGGGCTTGGTGGCCGTCGCCTTTATCTTCCCGTTAGGGCAGTTGTGTATCTATGCCTACAAGTATTTTGCCCAAAGCTGGACACCTGAATTTCAACAATACGCACTCAACAGTCTTTATGTTTCATTAAGTGCGGCAGTGATTGGTGTGCTTATCGCATTGGTGGTGAACTTCTATCATCGTTTAAATGCCAGTCGAGCCTCTTTGGCGTTTATGCGTCTTTCATCTATGGGTTACGCTGTTCCCGGCACGGTATTGGCGATTGGTGTGATGGTTCCGGTTATCTTTATGGATCATGCCGTTAATGATTTGGCCAAAGCGATGGATTGGGGGCGGCCTGGATTGATTTTTTCAGGCTCGATGTTTGCGATTATTTTTGCGCTGGTTGTACGCTTTTCTGCGGTGGCGATTGGTAGTATTGAGAGCAGTCTTAGCAAGGTATCACCATCGTTAGATATGGCATCGCGTACCATGGGATGCAACCCAAACACGATGCTGTTACGAGTTCATGTGCCATTGATTCGTCGTGGAGCACTGATTGCCGGTTTATTAGTGTTTATTGAGTCGATGAAAGAGCTCAATGCTTCGCTGTTATTGCGCCCGTTTAATTTCGAAACTCTGGCGACGTATGTATTTAACTATGCGTCGGATGAGCATCTTGAGTTGGCTGCAATGCCCGCTGTAATTTTAGTGTTAGTTGGCCTTGTGCCACTAGTATTGGTCAATCGTTCTTTAGAGCAGGTACATTGATGAGCTGTGCACTTTCTATTCATAACCTTACCTGTAAATACGATGAGCAGACAACGATCTTAAAAGAGCTGTCTCTGGCAGTAGAGCAAGGCGAAATTATCTGTTTATTAGGGGCAAGTGGCTGCGGTAAAACGACCTTGCTAAAGGCAATTGCTGGTTTGTTGCCATTGAGTTCAGGCTCTATGACGCTTAATTGCATGACGATTGATGATGGTGAAAACTGGTTACCGCCAGAGCAACGTAATATCGGCATGATTTTCCAAGATTATGCTCTTTTTCCTCATTTAACGGTGGAGCAGAATGTCGCTTTCGGTTTGAGTGATTTGAGCGGTGATGAGAAACGTCATGTGGTGGCAGAAATGTTGGAGTTGGTACATTTAACTGGCTTTGGCGAGCGTTACCCGCACCAGCTTTCTGGTGGTCAACAGCAGCGTGTTGCGATTGCTCGTTCATTGGCCTACAACCCAGACTTATTGTTGTTAGATGAACCGTTCTCAAATATCGATACTCAAGTTCGTCACGAATTGATTGGTGAAATTCGCAAGATCTTTAAGCAACAAGGGGTGACGGCTATTTTTGTTACTCATAGCCGTGAAGAAGCATTTGCATTCGCCGATAAAATGGCGGTGATGAACCACGGTGTGATTGAGCAATATGGTACGGCAACCGAACTTTACTACCAACCTTCAAGCAAGTTTGTTGCTGATTTTCTTGGTGGCGGCAGCTACATCGCGGCAAAACGGTTGTCAGAATATGAGTTTGATACTGAACTTGGTGTCATTGAAGCCACGGCGCAGCAGCCGATTGAGTTGTCGGCACAATGTGAATTATTGCTCCGCCCGCAGTATATCCAAATTAGTGCGGTGGAAGAGAGCAGTGTGGTCGTGACTGAGCAGCAATTTATGGGGGATCATTGTCGTTACGTCATTAATGCCAATGGCCATCGCTTGCTTGCCAGTTCGTCAGAACCGCTTGAGATCGGGCAGGCAGTCTCTGTCAAAGTTGAAACTCAGGGTATTCTGGCGTTTTAAGCATGATTTAACTGAATGCGTTGCCCGCCATTAAGATAGGTTGTACAAGCGACGCGTAATAAAGAGGTAAAGTTACCCACTTCACCTCTTTTTTCTATCACTTCGTTGTAAATACGCGTTAGAAACTCAGCCACACTAATATTGGCTTCGGCGGCAATGTCATCGATGACTTTCCAAAAAACCGCTTCCAGTCGAACACTGGTTACCACTCCATCAATTCGAACCGATTTTGATTTTAGCGCGAACAATTCCACTTCGGCGCCGGAGTATATCTCACACATCTTAAGCGCTCCTTTTGATTCGGAAAGATCAGCATAATGGTTTGGCAGAAAATCACAGTACTCCTTTGGTCTAACCGAGTGACAAAACCAATTTTGAATTAAGTGAGTTGTTGGTTGAATTGTGCCAGCCATGCGGGATGAGCAGGCCATGCTGGTGCCGTAATAAATTGCCCGGAGGTGATAGCCTGATCCATCTCGAGTTCAACATATGTCGCTCCTGCAAGCTCAACTTCTGGCTGACAGGCTGGGTAAGCTGAAATCTGTTGTCCTTCAATAATGTTTGCAGCGGTGAGTAGTTGTGCACCGTGGCAAATCGCCGCGATCGGCTTATTGTCTTGGTAGAAAGCTTGAACTAAGACGAGCACCTCTGGATTGAGCCTTAAATACTCAGGGGCGCGGCCACCGGGGATCAATAGTGCATCGTACTGAGTTGAATGTACGCTTTGGAAGCTTTGATTGAGAGTGAAATTATGGCCGACTTTTTCTGTGTAAGTTTGGTCACCTTCAAAGTCATGAATCGCGGTTTTAATTTGTTCGCCTGAAATTTTGTTGGGGCAGACGACATCAACATCATGTCCTAACATTTGTAGCGCTTGAAACGGCACCATGAGCTCGTAATCTTCAACAAAATCGCCGGCAATGATCAGTACTTTGGCCATGTGGAGTTATCCCTTGTTTGTGATTGAGTAATTAACTTAACAACTCATTTACAATTGGTGGTAATAAGGGATTACTACATTAAAAATTTTAGCGATAAAAAAGCCCGGCTAATGCCGGGCAATGCTCTCACCTATAGGGTATGAGGAGCTTGGTAAAATCTTACAGTTGCAAGAACTCTTTTACCTGCTGCACCACACGTTCAGCGGTCTCTTTGTCTGCCATTTCAGCAAAGATACGCAGTAGTGGTTCGGTACCAGAGAAGCGAGCGATAACCCAGCCGCCATTCTTAAAGTACACTTTCGCACCGTCTTCATAGCTGACTTTTTCGATATCAAAATCGAATTCAGGAAGTTGTTTGTCGACGTAAATTTTGCTGTAAAGCGCATCTCTGTGTGCCGGTCTAAATTTGCAATCACCTTCCGCGGTATAGGCGTAGCCGTATTTCGAGTAGATCTCATCGAGCAGCTCGGAAATCTTCTTACCCGTAACAGAGATCATCTCAACCAACAGGCTTGAGGCGAATACGCCATCTTTGCCTTTGATGTGACCACGAATGGTCAGGCCGCCTGAACTTTCACCACCGATAAGCGAATCATCGGCTTCCATTTGTGAGCTGATGTGTTTAAAGCCTACTGGAACCTCAAAGCTCTTCTCGCCGTGATCTGCGGCAATCTTGTCCAAGATATGCGTGGTCGCGATGTTACGTACTACAGAACCTTTCCAGCCTTTGTACTCAAGCATGTAGTAGTAAAGCAGCATCAGCACTTCATTTGGATGAATAAAGTGACCTTTTTCATCGATGATACCCAGACGGTCAGCATCCCCATCGGTACCGATACCAATGTCGTAGCCTTCATGAGCGACGATGTGCATCAGACGATAAAGCGTTGCCGCACTTGGTGATGGCATCAAGCCACCAAAGTCTGGGTTCTTACCGTCATTGATTACGTCGACTTCACAGCGGCCATTGATCAAAACCGTTTGTAGGGCATTTTTCGCCACGCCAAACATAGGATCGATCAGTACGCGTAGATTGGCTTTTTTGATCGCTTCGATGTCGATGAAGTTAATGATTGAATCGACAAAGGCGTTCATTGGGTTGATGATTTCAACCAGTTGGTCAGCCAGCGCTTGTTCAAAATCGACACTTTTCACTTGTTCAGCGGTTAGAGTCGCAATCTGCTGTTCCACTTTTTGTGTGATGACTTCATCTGCATCACGGCCACCTTCAATGAAAATTTTAATCCCATTGTAGTCAGCAGGGTTGTGCGAAGCGGTAATGCAAGCAGAGTAAGCACAGTTGCGCTCTTTTGCTTCAAACATCACGATAGGGGTTGGAACAAACTTGTCGATGAAGCTGACTTTAATGTTGTTAGCTGCAAGAACTTCAGAGAACCAACATGCAGCTTTGTCAGACAAGAAACGACGGTCATAACCGATGATAAAACCGCGTTCAGCGACGTTTTCATCGTTAATAATATTAGAGAGTGCTTGGGCAACAAGACGAACGTTGTCTTTGGTAAATTCTTCACCAATGAAGGCGCGCCAGCCGCCTGTACCAAATTGGATCATGGGATATTCCTTAGGAAAGAGGGCAGCAGCGTGACTGCTGCCCATCAGATTAGCCTAGTGTTACGATAACTTCGTTTACTGAGCCTTCCGCTTGAACCGGTACAGCAGTACCCGTGATTTGCTCGCCATTTAGCGTAATAGATTTCACGCCTTTGCTGACTGAATCTGGGTTAACAACTTGGATGTTGTACGTTGCACCTAGCCATTGACGAGTCACTTCAAATCCAGGCCAGTTAGTTGGGATACATGGATCGATAGTTAGACCATCAAAACCGGTACGAACACCAAGAATAAAGTTAGTCACAGCGAAGTAAGCCCAACCTGACGTACCAGTTAGCCATGGGTGGTTTGCACGACCATGGTCTTGGTGGTCACGACCCATGATGAACTGAACGTATGAGTATGGTTCTGCATAACGTTTTTCAATCATGTCGTTTTGGTTGTATGGGTTTAGTGCATCGTAGAACTTCATTGCACGGTCACCACGACCTAGTTTTGCTTCCGCAACCCATGCCCATGGGTTTGGATGCGAGAAGATAGCGCCATTCTCTTTCACGCCTTGGTAAACGCGAGTCACAAAACCGATGTCATCATTTGGCGTTGCAAATGATGGTGAGTTTAGGTGTAGACCGTATTCAGAGAATAGGTTCTCATCAACTGCATCCATCGCTTTTTCACCGCGCTCTTGAGAAACCGCACCAGATAGTACTGCTAGCGTGTTTGACTCAAGGTGTACACGGCCTTCCGCTTGTTGCGCAGTACCGATCTTGTCGCCATTCTTAGTTAGACCGCGAATGTACCAGCCACCTTCGTTATCCCACAGGTGTGTTTCACACGCTTCACGAACGTTAGCCGCCATGATGGTGTACTTCTCGACATCTTCTTCTTTGCCTAGGAATTTCGCTAGGTCAATAAACTCTTGTAGTGCCCAGAAGTGTAGGAATGACACCATTGAAGACTCACCACCGCCTAGGTTTAGACAGTCGTTCCAGTCTGCACGTAGGCCTTTACAGATACCCGTTTGACCAACGTATTCTGCAGAGAAGTCCAGTGCCGCTTTCATGTGATCGTAAACAGTAGCAACGCCGCCATCTGCGTAAGGGATCATTTCATTGAAGAAGCTGTGCTCGCCGGTTTCCATCACGTACTTACAGATAGTCGGAACTAACCATAGGTGGTCATCAGAACAGGTATCTTCGATACCGTGGATCTTGTCATCATCTGATGGGGTAGGGACAACCGTTGGTGATTTAGATGGTTCAACATCCGCTTTCTCTGGATCAAACCAATCAGGATCAAATAGGTGCAGACCGTAACCGGCTTTTACTTGACCGCGTAGTAGGTCAACCAGACGCTTACGCGTCATCGCTGGGTTTGCGTGTGGCACAGAGATCGCATCTTGCGCCGTATCGCGGTAACCCAAACCAGTACGGCCGCCCACTTCGATGAACGAAGCAAAGCGAGACCAAACTACACACGTTTCAGCTTGGTATAGAGTCCATGCGTTGATCATGGTATCTAGACCTTCGTTAGGCGATTTCACTTGGAATTTCGCACAACGCTCATCCCAGTGTGCTTTGATGCCAGCGAATGCGTTATCTACTTCAGCAAGGTTTTGGTATTTGGTACGTAGACGCTCACCATTGCCTTTACCGATACCAAGGATGTAAGCGAAGCGAACTTCTTGGCCAGGTTGAATAACAAATTGTTTATGTAGAGAACCACAGTGGTTGTAACAAGTTTGCGCAGTGTTGAAACACTTGCCTTGCTCTACCGCTAGTGGGTTTGCTTCATCGCGGTATGCGCCAAGGAAGCTGTCACGTTGACCATCGTATGAATCTGGATCAAACGTTGACGCTAGGTAGTAGAAACCTTCGAAATCGTTAGTGTTGTAGTAAAGATCGTATTCGATCACGCCATCGTTGTAAGACGTACCCGCAGAGTACAGAGACATCTGGTGGTTTTGGTTGTCAGATTGGATATGGCTGAAAGAGAATTCAACAAAAGAGAAAGCACTGATAGTACGTGGCTTATCTGACGTGTTTTTGATCACAACATCCCAAACTTCAGCATCTTCGCCTTTAGGAACGAATAGCGTTTTAGTTGCTTCAATGCCGTTGTAATCACACTTGAATTTCGAGTAAGACAGGCCGTGACGAACTTCGTAGCTCGCTTCGTCCAAGCTCTTCGCTACTGGTTGCCATGAGATTGACCAGTAATCGCCAGTCTCATCATCACGCAAGTAAACGTAGTGTCCTGGGCGATCAAATGTCGCGTTTGGACGGAATTTTGTCACACGGTTGTACTCTGGAGAGTTGTAGAAAGAATAACCGCCAGCATTGTGTGAGATAACAGTACAGAATTTTTCTGTACCTAGGTAGTTCGTCCATGGTGCAGGCACGTCAGGGCGAGTAATGACATATTCGCGATTGTCGTTATCGAAATAGCCGTATTTCATCTTAATTTCCTTTTTACCAAGAGCCACTCTTAGGTGGTTAAAATTTTAAGCTAGAGAAAACAACTAACATTGTTATGTGTTAGCTTGTTATTTTTATTTCCACGGTTGACGGTATTCCACACCCTGTTTATCTAGTAGGGGTAAATGACCTTTCAAACGGGATAAATAGTCTTGCCAGTTGCGTTGTGGCTTATCCGTCCAGCAGGCTTCTGCCATCGCGGTTAAGCGCGGGAAAATCATGTAATCCATGCGCTGTTGATGGGTAATAATTTCACACCACAAAGCACATTGAATACCTAAGATACGCTTACGGATCGGGTCACTATCCGGTACTTCTTTTAGCGGTTCATAACGGTACGCACTTTCTAACGGAATTGTGCTTGCCCAATCCACGCCCGGTTCATCGGGAGAGTAGTCTTGAGTCATATCTAAATAGGTGTATTGCGCTGGTTGCAAAATGACATCAAAGCCTTGGCTGGCACAGTTGAGAGCTGCCTCTTCGCTTAACCATGAATAAATAATGGTGTCTTTGCTGACTTTGTTTCCGTGCTGTGCTTCTTCCCAGCCGACCATACGCTTGCCCAGGGTTTGTAGGCGTTTTTCTGCATAGCGCAGTAAGTGGCCTTGCAACTCTTTACTACTTTGGTAGCCATGGTTTTCCATGAGTAAACGGCAGCTTGGGCTATTTACCCACACGCCATCGGGTACTTCATCTGCACCGATATGAATCCACGGGGATGGGAAAAGCTCAGCAACTTCTGTCAGTACAGTATCGAGGAATTCATAAGTACCAGGCAGAGCTGGAGAGAGTACGTTGTCGTTATAGTGTTGAATACTACGATATTGAGATTGGTCTTGTTCATCTCTAAGTAGATGAGGCAAGGCTTTCAATGCCGCACGACAGTGCCCTGGAATATCAATTTCAGGAATAACGGTGATACCACGTTCGGCGGCATAAGCGACGACATCACGAATTTCATCTTGGCTGTAAAAGCCACCATGCACGTCATTAAGAGTACTGAATTGTGGTTCCAATGCAGTGCCAGGGCCACGCATTGAGCCAATTTCCGTTAACTCAGGGTAGGCCTTAATTTCGATTCGCCAACCTTCATCATCGGTCAGGTGCCAATGGAAATGGTTAAATTTGTAATGCGCTAAATGGTTGATCAGGCGTTTTACTCGCTCGACAGGATGGAAGTGACGAGCGCAATCAAGCATCATGCCGCGATAACGAAAGCGCGGCGTGTCATTGATCTTGATATATGGCACTTTCAGCGTGTTCGCTTGACCAGTCTGCTCAATCAGTTGCAGCAGCGTGGCGCTGGCATGAACAAAACCTGAGGCAGAACCGGCTTCAAGGCGAATCCCCGTGCTGCTTGATGTGAGGATGTACTCGCCTTCATCTAAAGTCGGATTATTGCGGAACAAGATATCGCTATGACCAATAGGGTTGGTTTTAAAACTGTACAAAGAGTCGAGTTCAACCTGCAGCCAAGTAGCCGCCTTTTCTGCAAGGTTGGCTTGCAATGTAATTTGGCTGCTTGGTGACAGCAAATAGTGCCCTTCCATCTGAACCACTTTGTTTGGTTTTGGGATCAGAGCAAGTTTACTGGCTTCGACGTTCGGCACTGAGCTGCGGTCGCGATAAGGCGAGGCCAAAGCGAGCGGCGTAACACTAACCGGGTATGATACTTTGCCATCTTGTTCCACCAGCAAGGCATCTTTGAATCCGTCGGTGTAGAAGCGAAGCGGTGCAGTGTTAATGCTAAATTCACAGTAATAGTGAGCATTAGCCGCTAGCACGCTGACTTCAGGTGTCACCGTACAAAAACTACCAATTTGCTTAATTTCGCCGTGAGTAAAGCTGTCCGGCAAAATGTAGCGGTCGATAATAAATTGCAATTTCCAATCCACCAGATCTTGGTCTGAAAGATTGTGTAACGTTAGACCAAAGCGGCAAAATTGTTTCTGCTCGGCAAGAACGGTAAGGTCAACGCGATAGCTCATATCTACAAATCCTTAATACAGATTATGCTCTGGCTTGCCAGCAAACATAATTGCCCCTTCAATTGCGTCGAATTGAGGTGCGACAATCCACTGTTGAACAGGTGGAGAAAGCCAATCTTGAATACGTTCTGCAATGCTACCCATTAAGCAAATACGTGTAGCGCCTTGCTTGTTTAATGCAATGAGGTACATCTCAATATCCGCTGCAGTTTGCTTCAGCATTGACATAGCGAGAGGGTCACCTTGATAGGCATGCTCAAAAATTGCTGGAGAAAATTGACCGTAGTCTTTTGGTATTGCTCCTTTTGACCATTCAACAATCGCATCAACATCGTTGTTGAAGTGGTTCAAAACGTGCTTTGCAAGTGGGGTTGACTCGATAATGCCATCGTAGGCCAATAGCACTTGCTGAATAAGACGAAGGCCCATAACGGCGCCACCACCTTGATCTGAAATTGGAAACTCACGACCACCAACCACATGTTGCTGGCCGCCTTTAAGAAAGATGCCACATGAACCGGTACCGCCAATCATGATGGCACCGTCATCACCATTATGAGCACCAATGCACGCGCCATAAGCGTCGGTATTGAGTGTCAGTGAAGCAAATGGGTGTGATTGCGCCATAAATTGTTGCCATGAAGCTTTATGCTCAGCGCCGGCCAAAGCCAAACCTACGTGCATATGGGCGAAATCCCGCTCACTGAGACCGCCTTGTTCTGCGGCTAGTGTGATTGCTTCGATGATAGAAGCCATAGCAATCTCGGTACCAAGCATGATGTTGGCACTGCCGCTTTTAGCTTCACCAACTAATGTCTTCTTTTCATCGCGAATTCGAGCGCGGCAAGAAGTGCCACCGCCATCAATACCCACATGGTATAAGGTCATGTTACTTATCCTCTATGCTGTCAAAATGGTCAAATTGACAGATGATCGCGAGTAAATACCACGCTCCGTGAGGAATCCATTGCTCGCCCCATCGCCAGTTTTGCAACATATCATCTTTTTGTTTGGCTGGATTAAAGGCGATATCTTCTTCATCCTCAAAACCGGCTGTAATCCCATTGCAAACCCCACCTTTGGCGTTAAAGAAGCCTAAATGCGGTAAGTAATCAGGATTATTGTGGCCGTAGCCATCGAGCATACACATGTTATATGGGTTTTGACCGACGACCCAGTTAAGGGCGTTTTGGGCAAATTCAATTAATTGTTGTTTCTGCGCCGAATCTTTCGCGTAGTTTTTCGCTAAGAAAGCCATGGTTGCTAGAGAGCCCAAGCGCGCATTTTCGCCTTGCCACCAATAACCGGTTTCATTGTCGTGAGCGACGAAGAATGCGGCACGTTTACCGTCATTGACTGGTTTAACATATTGGCGCGGGTAACCAAATGGATTCGCCACTTGGTGAGAAATAGTCAGTTCAAAGTCGATCGCTTGTGCGACGATTTTTTCAATGCCTTGTTTTAAGGTTGGATCATTTTCAAACGCAAGGTATTCGCACAACGCAATCACAGGTAAGCCAGCTTCTGCTGCGTGAAAATAAGGGCGAGTGCCATCTTGGTTTGCAGACCAATAGTGGTTGAAGTTGTCATCTGACATTTGACGCTCAGCAAGGCGCTGTGCCCAAATGCGGCTTTCAGCAAGAAAATCATTATTTTGAGTGGAGCGATACAGCTCGACAGTCGCTAATAATGCGCAGTACTCATCAATGATGTTCTCTTCACCATCATTGAGATACTGGCTGTTCATTTCTTTAAGGTGCCAATAGCCTTTTTCTGCCGCTTGTAAGTATTCTTGAGCGGTGTAATCACCCTCAACGTTAAGACGAGCAGCGGCAGCAAGTGCAGCAATCGACACACCGCCACCTTGTCTAAAGCCTGCTTGGTAATCCTCTGACTTATGACCTTGTTGGGTCGCATAAGCACAGATTTCGCGTTGATTGATATCTTTAGACCATTTATCAAACACGGTCATGTAGAAGAAACCCTGTGGGCTTTGCATTCTCATTAAGAAGTCTGCGCCAAATAAGGCTTCTTCAGCTAAGCGCACACTTGAATATTGGGCAAACTTTTCATTGTCACCCACCAACTCAAGCCCTTTGAGCATGTTCCAAACCACCATAGGTGTTTGCTGTGGGTTGAAATAGTTGGCGTAAGATAAGTGGCTTAAGTACTTACTTACATCACCAGATGCATCGTACCAACCGCCATGAGCGTCGATGGTTTCATCGCTGCCAAGAATACGAGCTTGCTTATCTTGTTTATCAAAAATACCGCCGCAGCGCTGAGATTTGAAATAATGCAGTACATCGGAGAAGGTCTGCTGCATCAGCACGCCTTGACCAATTTCGAAGACTTCTGAGCGAATATTGTCAAAACGTAAGTAATAGCTACCTGGAGTTTGGAAATCTGAAAAATCAATGCGGAAAAAATTCCCTTGGTGCCACTTAGCGACTTTGCTGCCTTTTTGGACATGCAAAGATGCAACTGTTTGATGACTATCAGCGCACACCAGTAAGGCAGTGGTAGTGGACTGGCGCGTCTTTTTTGTCATCAAAACAGCCTGCTTAGGCCCAAGGGATTCATAACCAATATGGTTAGTAATTAGCAGCATTGATATCTCCGCAAAAAAAAATTCTTTAATGACTTCAGTGAAATTATGAGAGCCAAGAGAACAGGTCTCTTGGCTCTTTAGTGCTTAGTTTTCGTATAAGTAACAACGCACAAAGTGGTTCTCAGAAAGTTGAGTCACGCTTGGTAGGCGTTCACGACATTTCTCAGTTACATGAGTACAGCGGCCAGCAAAAGGACAGCCAACTGAATTTGGCGTCCAAAGCGGAATCTCGCCCTTGTTGCCTTTCAACTCAGTATGAATTGATTTGCTTGGATCTGGCACCGCAGAGACCAACAGCTGAGTATATGGGTGTTGAGGATCATGGATGATCTCTTCAGTGTCACCCCATTCAACCATGTGACCAACGTACATAACCGCAATATCTTCAGCGATGTAACGCGCTGTTGCGATGTCATGGGTGATATAAAGTAGAGACATTTCTTTCTCAAACTTCATCTCTTCCATCAGGTTAAGTACACCGGCACGGATGGAAACATCCAGCATCGAGGTCGGTTCATCGGCTAGTACCACTTCAGCGCCTACTGCGATGTTACGTGCCAAGTTGACACGTTGACGTTGACCTCCAGAAAGTTGGTGCGGGTATTTTTCCGCCGTTTCTTTTGGTGGAATCAAGCCAACTTGCTCAAGCAGGTTGTATACGCGCTCTTCCAATTCCTTTTTGTTGCCAGGGTTGACCTTTTTGTGGATCAACAGTGGGCGCGCAATATGGTGGAAGATGTTGTGTGTTGGGTTTAGAGAACCAAACGGGTCTTGCCAAACCATTTGTACGCCTTCACGGTAGTGCATCAGGTCTGATTTAGACGTAATGTCCAAAATATCGCGACCTTTGTATTCGATGGTACCCGCTGTTGGTGCGTACATTTTTGCGATCATTTTCGCCGTTGTTGATTTACCTGAACCGGATTCACCAACCACCGCTAAGCCGCGACTTTTGTACATTTTGAATGATACGTCGTTGATCGCACGCATCATTGGTTGTTTAAGGGCGTTACTACTGATCGGGAAATCCTTAATAAGATTTTTACCCTCTACCAGTAAATCGCCATACGCTTTGCTCATAATTGACTCCAGAAATTTTTAGTTTTTCTTTATTAATTGCTAGATTTTGGTCTGGGCAATTGGCTCACCGTAAAGGTGGCAGTTTGAAAAATGGTTTGGTTCAATCTCTCTCAACTGAGTCGCAACTTGAGTACATTTGTCATGCACTCGGTCACAACGTGCCTGGAAACGACAGCCTTGAGGGATTTCTAGCAAGTTCAATGGGTTGCCAGGAATACCGGTTAGCTTAGTTTTAGGCCCAGTCAATGGAGGGAATGAACTTCCCAGCCCTTTGGTGTACGGGTGGTAAGGGCTAGTTAAAATTTCCTTCGATGGAGCAACTTCGATCAATTCACCTGAGTACATGATGCCGATACGGTCTGAGAACTCGACCATTAACGAAAGGTCATGAGTAATAAACAGAATCGAGAAACCGAACTCTTCTTTCAGTGCATAAATCTTTTGTAGAATTTCACGTTGAACCACTACGTCTAGTGCCGTGGTTGGTTCATCCATGATGATCATCTTCGGATTCAATGCTAGAGCAATGGCAATAACCAAACGCTGACGCATACCACCAGAGAACTGGTGAGGGTAATCCGTTAAACGGTTCGGGTGGATATCAACGATTTCCAACAAACCTTCTGCACGTTTTTTCGCTTGTTCACGAGTCATGTTGGTGTGACGCATAATTACGTCACAGAACTGCTCTTCCATCGTCAGTACAGGGTTTAGTGCGTTCATCGCACTTTGGAAAACCATCGACATCTCACTCCAGCGGAACGCTTGCATGCGCTCGTCGCTGTAGTTAAGGATATTTTCGCCATTGAAAATAACCTCACCACCGGTGATAAATGCTGGCGGCTTATGTAGACGCATTAGCGAGAATGCAACGGTTGATTTACCACATCCAGATTCACCAGCTAGGCCAAATACTTCACCAGGCGCAAGGTCGAAACTGACGTTGTTACAGGCGCGGACATCGCCCGCGGCTGTGATGTAGTCAACGCAAAGATTGCGGACGGAAATTAGTGGTGCTGTCATGATTATTTATCTCCGCTCCAAAGTGCATTTTGTGGTGGTAGCTCAGGTTCACGCTCGCTTTTATCTTGTTCAGCAAGCTTCTTCCAACGCTTCATACCTTTGTGTGAGCGAAGTTGCGGGTTAGCAATTTCATCCACAGCGAAGTTAAGCAGTGCAAGACCTGTCATCAAAAGAATCAGAGCCAGACATGGAGCCAGTAGTTCCCACCAAGCGCCGATTAGCATTGAAGATGATGTCTGTACGTTGTACAGCATGATGCCCCAGCTAACTGTGTTCGGGTCACCAAGACCTAGGAACGAGATGGTCGCTTCCATCATGATTGCGTACATTACAGAACCAATGAAGCTTGCGCCTACGATTGGGATTAGGTTTGGCAGTATCTCAACAAAGATAATGCGCCATGAAGACTCACCCAATACTTCTGCCGCTTTAACGAACTCTTTTTCACGCAGGGCAAGAGTTTGGGAGCGTATAACACGAGCACCCCAGGCCCAGGCGGTAAAGCCGATAATTAACGCAATGGTTAGTGGCCCTGCCTCACCGATAAAGGCTGCCAAAACGAACAGCAGTGGATATTGAGGAATAACCAACATGATGTTCATTGCTGCTGTTAAGAAGTCATCAATACGACCACCGAAGTAGCCAGCTGAGATGCCGATAACGGTTGCAAGGAAACACACTGTGATACCTGCGCCAAAGCCAACAGATAGCGATACGCGTGAACCGTGTACGAACTGAGACCAAACGTCACGGCCCATACGAGAGGTACCCATTACGTGCTCTGCTTTCTTTGACATGATCAAAGTGCGGCGGTCATCAGCCAAGTTGGTTGCTACCCAACCTTCAGGGTTAGCTTGTGCTGCTTTAACAACTGCCGATGGGTATTCATGTGGATTACCGGTACGTTTGTCTGGAGCATGTTTTGCCAACAGTGGCGCAAAAACTGCCATTAAGATAAACGCACTTAGAATAATGCTACCAACCAGAGCCATCGGGTTACCGGTGATAAGTTTAAAAATGCCTTTCATGATTATTTACCTCCCTTACGTAGGCGAGGATCGAGAACTACGTATAGCATGTCTGCAAGTAGGTTAAAGAACAGCATGAACAACGTCATGATAAGTAGCTGACCTTGAAGTACTTGGTAATCACGCGCTTTAATCGCGTTAAATAGAACTGAACCTAGACCTGGGTAGTTGAAGATGATTTCGATAATCAACTGACCACCGATAGCCATACCAAGAGCCATTGAAAGTGCAGTCACACTTGGTAGCATCGCGTTACGAGCCGCGTAGTTGAATACAATACGTCTTTCGCTTAGGCCTTTGCCTTTTGCCATCGTAATGTAGTCTTCCGCTAGTAAGTTGATCATGTTGTTACGCATGTTTACTAGGAAGCCACCAATCTGAACGATGGTTGCACACAAAAGTGGTAACACTGCGTGGTAAAGCACATCTTTAATGAATGTCCAGCTTGTCCAGTCAGGAGAAGTACCTGCGGTATAAGCGTAACCCGTAGGGAACCATTTAAGACCGATCGCAAAGGTAAAGAGTGCAATCATGGCGATAACCACTTGTGGTACCGCTTGGATTACTAGCATACCTGGAGTGATGAATGCGTCGTATTTGCTACCACGTTTCCAAGCTGCGTAGATACCTAAGATTGAGCCAAGAGAGAATGAAAGTACTACCGCTGTACCCGCTAGGAATAGAGACCAGCCGAATGCACCGCCAAGTAAAGTGTTTACTGATAGAGGGTAAAATTGAATCGAAGTACCCAGCTCCCAGCTTAAAATGTTTTTCATGTAAGCAACATATTGAACCAACAGGCCGCCATCGACGAAACCTAAAAGCTCTTTCATTGCAGCGATACGTTCAGGCGTTACCTGAACCGAAGCGTTGGCAAACATCATGGTAACTGGGTCACCAGGCATTGCTCGTGGAATAATAAAGTTCAAAGTTGCCGCGACTAAAAGAGCGACAAAATAAAATGACAAACGTCTTAAAAAATAACCCATAACTTACACCTTAATCACCCAGATTTTCCCTGTTCCTGGTGTCAGGTCGCTCCCAGCAAAAACTACTAATTTGAGCGCGAAAAATCCCCTGACGCAAAGCGCCATACCATAAATGCTAACAGGAGGGGGGGATGTGCGGCGCACGGAATGTGCGCCGCTATATTGAATGTCTAATTACTTAACTGGTTTTAGGTCCAGTACGTGTAGTAGACGCTCAGGGATACCGTCCCAAATGTTTGGACGACCCTTAGGATTTTCTTCGTTCCACCAACCAGTGAAGCGAGTTGTATTGTATTGGTACATGTATGCACCAGACATTACAGGAATCGTTACTTGGTCAGAAGCGATGATTTGCTGGATACCGTGAGCGATGTCTAGCTGCTCTTTCTTATCAGCTGTTTTGTAGAAGCTGTTTAGAAGACCATCTAGCTTGTCGTTCTTGTAGTAGTGCAAAGCAAAGCGTGGCATACCGTCACCAGACTGAAGTGCTGAGTTGTAAGCACTGTTCCAGTATAGGTGTGGATCTGCACCGTGGAAGTAGTTGGTGTAAGCTACGTCGTACGTTGCTTCAAGCATCGCTTGGTTGTACACAGAGAAGTCAGGTGTACGCGCTTTTGCTTTGATGCCAGCTTCAGCTAGTTGCTCAACAGCAAGTTGAACAGTGTTGTTGAAGTCAGTCCAACCGTTTGGAGATTGGATTAGTAGCTCAAATGACTTACCAGATGGAGTGTCAACGAAACCGTCTTTGTTCACATCTTTAAAGCCAGCTTTCGCTAGAAGTGCTTTCGCGCCTTCAACATCGTACGTGTTGAAACCTTTGTATTTAGCGTGAGTTTCTTCGTCTGACCAAGTCTTAAACGCGTAACCTAGGCCTGATGCGAAGTCATTCACTGTACCGCCGCCGTAGAATGCGATGTCGATAATAGTTTGACGGTCAATAGCCATAGAGAATGCGCGACGGAAGTCAACGTTAGTCAACGCTTCGTTCTTAGCTGCATCTGGGTGCTTGAAGTTAACTACGAATGACTGTGTACCTGATGGCGGGTACCAGTATTGGTGGTTAGGACTTGCTGCTGCGTAAGTGCGGTCGATATCTGGAACGAACGATGAAGTCCAGTCCATTTCGCTGTTTACAACTTTACCTAGGAACTGGTCGTTGTTCGCAATTTGCGGAACACGTAGACAGTCAACTTCTAGGTTGTCTGCATCCCAGTAGTTAGGGTTACGACATTGCGTGTAAAGTTGAGGAGTAAAAGTATCGATTTCAGTAAACGGACCAGTACCTACTGGGTTTTCGTTTGTGAACGTCGATGGATCTTTCACTTTGCTCCAGATGTGCTCAGGAACGATAGGCAGTTTAACGATTTCGTATGGCGCGTTTGAGTTCGCTTCCGCAATGTTGAACTTAACTTGGTAATCGTTCAGCTTTTCTACGCTAGTAACCCAAGCGTTAGTACCAGCTTGGTCTAGTTCAGGTTTTGCTTTAACTAGTTCAAAAGAGTAGATAACGTCGTCAGCGTTGAATGTTTCGCCATCAGACCATTTAACACCTTTACGAATATCAAAAACAACACTTAGTAGGTCGTCAGCAACGGTAAAACCTTCAGCTAGACGGAATACAGGAGTGTTACCGTGCATTTCGTTAAATACAACTAGCGGCTCGTATAGGAAATCACGAGTTGTGTGTAGGTTAGTTGCACCTAGGTACGGGTTAAAGTTACGTACAAAAGTTGTGTATTCTTTAGGGTGGATCGTTAGTTCACTTTTCTCTGCAGCAGTTGCTACTGATGCGAAACCAGTAGTTGCAGTTGCGATAATCGCTGTTGCTATTGCAGTTTTTTTAATGTTGGCAAGCATAGCTGTTCCTTACTATTTGCTTTCATTTCACTATATGGATGAATGTTATCAATTGATGAACACTCGCCAAGGCCTACCTCAGAAACTATTTCTCGACGTCAGAGGTTGTCGTGAAATATGAGTGGCCTGTAGGCCCTAGGCACATCTAGAAAACACTGAATCCGTAGGTTTAGCAATTGTCATTCCCGTTAAAAACGTTAAAACTAAGTGGGCCCACGTCAATAACGTCAATAAATTGCAATTTTGGTGGTAAATGCTTAAAAAAGCAGCTTTGAACTGTGTCGCATATTGCCGCTGAGTGACGAATGAATGTTAGTGTTTACTTTCGTCTCTGCCTTTTGTTTTATTGGCCTTGTTGGTTTTGGTTGATAGGTGAGATCCCCATCACTAGGGTGTTGTTAGGTTAATTCACTACGCTAATTTTAAACTAACGAATTGTTGTGATTGGGTTCGCAATTACGTTGATTTTTTTACCAATAAGCTGATTTTAGCGTTTTTGACCGCTATTTTTGGGCTCAGTTTCAAATAAATTGACGCTTAAAATGAAGTTGTTTTTCGGTGTGTAAAAACGCTAATGATAATGATTATCGCAGGTTAAAAAAAAGCCCGTCAATTTGACGGGCTTGATAAACATTATCTAACTACGTGGTGAGTAAATGTTGTAGCTTGTCACGCAGGTCTTCGATAATCACACGTTCGGAGTTCATCTCATGGCAGTTATCGAGAATGTACTCAAGCGAACTCAGTACAGTACGCCAGCGTGGCGTTTTTGGCAGAGTTTCAATCCGCAAGTACTTATCTAAGGTCCGAGTTTGGAGTGTACTGCGGTCCAGATAAACGCGCCATAAACCACTTTGTTCAGCAAAAGCAAACTTGGTTTGTCCTGAGCCATTCTCCCAATAGCTGATGGCTGCGGTCATTGCATCAACTAATACTTCACGCATTACTTCTTGCTTTGACTTGTGCTCACCGGTGACGCGATCAGCTAAGCGAGTAAATTCACCGCCTAACTCTTTCAACTCTTGCAGTTTTCCTTTATCTCCATCGAATGCATAGCTAGAAAGCGCTTCAATGGCGGTTTCTAAGTTATGAATTCGTACCGCATTAGCGCCACCACCATTATCAAAGATGTACATCGATTTAAGGCCGGACTCGAGCGGCAAGCGCAGAATGTCGGCATCGAGATGTTGGCGAGTATCTTCAACGTAAATATCCACCTTGCCGCAATAGTGTTCTTGTTCAACATCAAGGAACTTAGGGCCTAAGATTTCATCCGCATTGGAACGTTTTAACTGTTCGGTATTACGCTTAAACAATCGGGCCGCAGCTTCGTTAGCAAAACGGATACGACCGTCATCACGAATACAGATAATCGCTTCTGGAGCTGACTCGAGCTGCTCCAATAAGCGGCCTTGTGTTTCCAATAAGCTCGCTTCAACGGCGGCGCGTTGTTTTAACTCTAGCTGCAGACGATGGTTTTCAGCCTTGCGTTGCTCCGCTTGGCTGGCCGATAGATGTACCAGTATGCGAGCTGCGAGCTCTTGTTTGTTAAATGGCTTGGATAGATAGTCATTGGCACCCGAGTTAAAGCCTCGGATACGGTCATCGGGTTGGTTCAATGCCGTCAGCATGATGACGGGTAATTGTGATTGGTTGTAGGTCTCACGAATGGTTTCACACACTTGATAACCACTTAATCCCGGCATCATCACGTCGAGCAGAACCAATTCCGGCGTTTCTTGCTCGATTTGCTGCAAGGCTTCAAAGCCATCTTTAGCTGTTCGCACACGATAGCCTGCGATTCTTAAGAAGCTATCTAAAACTCGTAAGTTAACCGGTTCATCATCCACCACGAGCAGCAATTGCCCATCAGGATTCTCAGGTAAGCTGCTGGCGGTTGTGTCTTCAAGCTCGTAACTGTCCGGCACTTTAAAGTGAATGCTGTCATTGTGACTGGCTTGGGCAATTTGTTCATCGGTTGCGATGGGTAGGGTAAAGCTAAAGGTGGTGCCTACCATTGGTTGGCTGCTGACATACAGTGAGCCATCCATTAACTCAACCAGTTGACGGCTAATGGACAAACCTAGTCCTGCGCCTTGGCGATAACGGCTAGCATCATCACTTGCTTGGATTAGAGGCTCGAAGATATGTTCGATTTGGTCGGCAGGAATACCTTGGCCAGTATCCACCACTTGAACACGAATCTTATCGTCGACCACATTGGCAGAAATAACAATCTTACCTTCACGGGTATATTTGATCGCATTGCCCACGAGGTTATACAGCACCTGCTCTAAGCGTTGTGGATCGGCTGCGACCCAAATAGGCTCTGCCGCGACCTGGTTAATAATCCTAATTTGTTTGTTGCCTAATAAATGTGATGATAGCTCAAGCACCAAGCGAGTCGCGCTGGAGAGATCAACGCCACAGGTTTCGATGTCGAGGTTGCCATAGCGCATTTTATGGTAATCCAACAGATCATCGACCAAGGTTGTTAAGCGCTGACCACTGCTGATGATGATATCAAGCTGATATTTATGATCCGCAGTGATTGGACCGCTTGCTCCAGAAATCAACGCTTCTGCGATACCGATCATGCCATGTAAAGGTGTGCGCAATTCGTGGGATGTAGTGGCCAGAAACTCATCTTTAAGCTTGTTAGCTAACTGTAATTCATCGTTCTTTTTCTGAATGAGATTGAGGTTATCTTCTAGTTCTTCATTTTGCTCACGAATAAGCTGAATTTTATCTCGAATTGAGCGTTGCATACGATCGAATGCGACGGCCAGTCGGCCAATTTCATCTTTACGCTGGGTATTAATTTCTGCATTGAGATCACCCGCAGAGGCTTTTTCCGCAGACCAAGTCAGTTTCAATAACGGTAGAGTGATGAAGTTGGAGAGGTAGTGCGAAGCGATGACCACCACGATAATGGCAAAGAGCATCGCAAAGACAAACAGCCTTTCCAGCTGTTGAATACGAGCAAACGCTTCTTTTTCTGGCACTTCCACAACTAAAGCCCAATCGATACCTTTGGTTTGGATATGGCTGTAAGCGGAAATGATCTCTTCACCAAGTGCGTTGGTAAAGGTGCCCACGGCTGCTGGGTTATTAAAGGCACGATCGATCAGAGTCAGGCTGTTATCAACCTCTTCTTGGCTATAAGCCAGGGTACGAGGTTTATTATCTTTCCCAACCAGCAAGGTTTTGATCGACCAAACATTATTATTATCTGCGATCAGCTTGGTCAAACTATTGTTAGGCAGTCGGAACATGGCGTAGCTATGTAGGTAGCCTTGTTGGATGATTGGTGCACCTATCCAAGCGTAAGGTTTGCCATGGTGTGATTCAAAATCAGAAAAGATAACAGGGGTGTAGTCTTCATTGGTTTTACGTACAGAAGCGACATCTTGCTGCAGTTTCTGAAACGCCAAGCCTAAGTTGTCATCTTTGTACTTACCAGATAGTAAGTTGGTGCCGTAGTTATCATGTTTATAGATCGAGTAAGTGACATTACCGTTGATATCAACCAACAAAACATCGTCAAAATCAGAACGCTTTAATAGTTCAAGGTAAGCGCGGTGATAGCGAGTGTGTAACAGTCGATAACGTTCCGTACCGTTGTAGATATCTGATTGCGGCAAAATTGACGTTTTGATCTGATTACCAGAGCCTTGGATATAACGTTGCTGCGCGTAATCGCGAGCTTGGTTGATATCAAGTCCGAGGCTTTGGAATGCATTAACCAAGCCGTAAAAGCGGCCACCGCTGGCGTAAGCTAATTCTGAGCGCACAAAGCCCATCACTTCAGATTCACGTGCTTCGAGATAGTCGACAATCTGTTGTTGCTTGCTATCTCTCACCGACAGTAGGTGTGAGGTGCTCTGCTCTTGCAGATCTTGACTGTGCGAATTAAGGAAAAATAGCGCAATCACTGTGAGTGGTGTGATACTGAGCGCCAAAAATGCCAACATTAGAGTGTTTTGCAGGCGCTTAAATCTTTGTTTTTTATACAACTTGAACATGATAAGGAGACGACTTTCCATGAGGACCGAGCAAGATAGCCTCGGTTGTTAAAAACGTTGAATTTCCTGAAATGACAAAATTAACGAGTTTTTTTACTTTGACAAGTAAGTAACATGGAAAGCGTGGTAACAGGCGCAATTTTCTTTAATTTGACGTAAAAAAGCCCAGAATTTGAGTGATTCTGGGCTGAAGGTTATTTTTTTGCAGCGTAGATTGTGAATTTATTGGTCTTATTTAGCGTCTCGCAATTTCCAAATGCTTGCTCAATAATTGGAGGATATTTCAAGAAGCTATTCGCGACAATCAGTAAGGTGCCCGCTGGAGAGAGTTGTTGCGGTGCTTGTGCAAGCAATGTTTCAGTTGCACTGTAGCTGGTATCTAGACCTGAGTGGAAAGGCGGGTTGCTAATGATGAATTGATAATCGTCACCGCTATCGGAATAAACGTCAGAAGCAAATACTTTTCCCTGTAGACCATTTGCCGCTAGAGTCGCTTTGGATGACTCTACTGCAAGGGCGCTGATATCACACATTTCAAGCTCAATTGCTGGATTTAGGATCGCCATTACGCTGCCAATAACGCCGGCGCCACAACCAAAATCGAGTACTTTGCCATGCAGCGAAGGTAATGTGTCGAGCAGCAGTTTACTGCCAATATCAAATTCACCGTGGCTAAAGACACCCGGTAAGCTTTTGATGGTCAGCGCAGTGCCTTGGTAATCAACGTTATAACTCTTAAACCAAGCATCCATAACAAAAGGAGCAGCTTGTTGAGTCGCTTGTCCCCAGTAGAATGAGCAGCGACGAGCTGAGTCGTATTTCTTTACCACGCCGTAAGGCTGGAACATTTTCTCTACGCTCTTAATGCCAGAGCGATTTTCACCAACCACCGCAATTTCAGTGTCAACACCAAGCTTTGCCATCAGCATTGCCAGTAGATACTCGGCCTCAGCTTTGGCTTTTGGCCAGTACAGAAGCACCATATCGGCATTGGTCTGCTGATCAAACTCTGCACCAAATACTGCTGTGATGCTAGATTGAGATTTTAGCTGACGATAGTAGCCGTAGTTTGTCGTGAATACGGTGACCGATTCACAGTGTTTGGCTAATTCAATCGGGAATAGATCTTCAGCTTCGCCAGCCACCAATACGTGTTTACCTGCAAAGTAGGCAAGTTGGCGCTCAGCGATTTGGCTTGGGGCAATATAAGCAGACATGGTGTGCTCGACAGAAAAAAAAGAGGGAGGATTCTCTCATAATCCTCCCTCACTTGAAACTATCCCGCTTTAAATAACGGTGGCAATTCTGGCCATCTATTTATTGTCTTGCGAGTCGAGGAAGTCCGAAAATTCCTCTTCGTAGATGTTAAACAGCACCATGGTAACGGCAAAGATGATAGGACCATAGATCAAGCCAATTAGACCAAATAGATGTAATCCCCCTAGTAATGAGAAGAAAATCATCAAGGTATTCATTCCAGCGCTGCCTTGCATCAAGAGTGGGCGTAACAAGTTGTCGATTGATCCTACGATCGCGACGCTCCATACCAACAAGAAGATTGCCCATGTGGTATCACCAGTTAGGAATAGGTAAGCCACCGCTGGCACCCAAATCAACGCGGTTCCGACCACCGGTATAAACGATGCGAAGCCCATGATCGTGCCCCAGAACAAGCCAGGAAAACCGGCTATCCACATACCAAAGCCACCCGCTAGGCCTTGTGCGATAGCGGTTAAAAAGGAGCCCATCACCGCTGATTTCGCTACTTTTTCGACTTCGTCGAGCAGTTTGTCCTCTTGGCTACGTGACAATGGCAAAATATGACGAATGGCGGAAATGATTTTGTCGTGATCGCGGAGTAAGAAAAACAGCACGAACAACATCAAGAAGAAGGACATCAGGAAGTTGGTTGCGTCACCGAGGATTTTGGCACTGATACCCACAATATTACTGCCGAATGTGGTGGCAAATTCTGCCACTTTTTGAGCAATTTCTTGTGGTTGAATCGCATCAAATGGCAGGTAAGTATTGACCAGTTTCAGCCCTTTAACGACTAAAGGATGGGCGAATATTTCTTGAATTCCACCATTACTCACCCAGTAATAGACGTTTTGGGAAAACACCGTGCCTTGCTGCACGATAGCGGCAAAAACAAACAGCAGTGGGATCACAATGATAAACGTCAATACAATGCAAGAGAGTAGAGAGACCAAATTTTTGTGGTTAGGTAGCTTGCCCTCAATCCAGCCATGGATTGGAAACATCAATAGCGAGATGATGAATGCCATGACAATGGAGTTGATATAAGGCTCAAGCAGTAAAAAACAGGCAAAGGCTGCCGCTAATAATGCGGCGATCAACACCCAGTGATCTGAGGTGATATTTATTTTTTTGACACAAGCGGTCCCAAAGTAAAGTGCAATACAATTATAATGACGTGAAAATAGTCGCTTAGCAATAAATGAGGTGATGATGGGTTGTTGTGGTAAAGAAAAGGGCTGTCAGACAGAGAAGCGCCAACGTTCTATTCCATGGTTTGGTCTTGTTTGCGCCTTACTCGTTATATTGGTTGCGGTTAATTGGCAATAGTTTGCAGTACCGATGGCAGATTGAAAAATTAAATAAAAAAAGCGCGCTAATCATTGAGCGCGCTTTTTTGTTATTGAGGACTTGTTATAGCCAGTCGTTAGTGATTACTCACCTTGAGCTATGATTGCAAAGCTGCGATCTGCGGCTTCAAGTGTCGCTTCAATTTCTTTGCTGCCGTGTGCAAGAGATGTGAAGCTGGCTTCAAATGCAGAAGGTGCTAGGTAAACACCGTGCTCAAGCATTAGGTGGAAGAAGCGCTTGAAGCGCTCTACGTCACACTTGTTCACATCGGCAAAACAGGTCACGCTTTCTTGATCGGTAAAGAAGAAACCGAACATGCCGCCAACTTGGTTTACCACTAATGGAATACCGTGGCTATCCGCTAGACGCTTGAAGCCTTCCGCTAGTTGCTTGGTTGCAGATGCAAGGCGAGCCTCGTTACCTTCAACACGTAGCGCGTTCAAACAAGCGTAGCCCGCCGCCATTGCGACTGGGTTACCTGATAATGTGCCTGCTTGGTAAACTGGGCCAGTTGGTGCGATGTATTGCATCACATCTTTACGGCCACCAAATGCGCCTACAGGCATGCCACCACCGATCACTTTACCAAGCGTCGTTAGATCCGGTTTGATGTTGTAGTGTGCTTGTGCGCCGCCTAGAGCAACGCGGAAACCCGTCATCACTTCATCAAAAATCAGTAGTGCGCCTTCTTGGTCACAGATTTCGCGCAGACCTTCGTGGAAGCCAGCAACCGGTGGGATACAGTTCATGTTGCCCGCAACAGGTTCAACGATGATACAAGCAATTTCACCTTTGTTAGCGGCAAACAACTCACGCACTGAATCAAGGTCATTAAAGGTCGCTGTTAGTGTGTACTTAGCGAAATCAGCCGGTACACCTGGTGAGCTTGGTTGACCAAGAGTTAGAGCGCCAGAGCCCGCTTTTACTAGAAGGCTATCTGCATGGCCGTGGTAGCAGCCTTCAAACTTCATGATTTTGTCACGGCCGGTAAAGCCGCGAGCAAGACGAATCGCACTCATGGTGGCTTCGGTACCAGAGCTCACCATACGGATTTGCTCCATTGACGGTACCAGTTCCGTCACCAACTCTGCCATGTTGATTTCAAGTTCAGTAGGCGCACCGAAGCTCAAGCCGCGTTGGGCTGCATCGATAACCGCTTGACGGATCAGCGCGTGGTTATGACCAAGGATCATTGGACCCCAAGATCCCACGTAGTCGATATAGGCTTTGCCGTCCGCATCAAAAATAAGAGGGCCATCAGCGCGTTCAACAAAAATCGGAGCGCCACCCACACCGTTAAATGCACGTACCGGTGAGTTCACACCGCCAGGAATGGTCTTTTGCGCTTTTTGATATAAGTCTGCTGATTTGGTCATAGAAATATCCTCTTTTGATTGCTCGGACCAATTAGGTGGGCATTGTACCTGCCAAAATCAGCGCACGAAATGTTTTCCCACACATTGTGACTAATTTGAGGTCAATTCAACGCAAATTGGCTTAAAAACAGCACGCAGTTTAAGATAAATATTCAACGATTATTGGTGAATACTTGAACGCTGCACTCAGGTATTAGATAATCCCCAAACTATTAGAAGATAACTGCTGTAAAACGCGCCTAACAATTAGGCCATTTACAATGGCAGATCATAAGTGAGAGAGGTCGTTGTGAGCGAAGCCAACATTCCCCTAACGTTTTCAGATACTGCGGCTAAGCGTGTGCACGCTCTGATTGCTGAAGAAGAAAATCCAAATTTGAAGCTACGTGTTTACATTACAGGTGGCGGTTGTAGTGGTTTCCAGTATGGCTTTACGTTTGATGAAAGTGTCAACGAAGGCGATACGACGATTGAAAACTGCGGTGTAACATTGGTGGTTGATCCAATGAGTCTACAATACCTGATTGGTGGTATGGTCGATTACACAGAAGGCCTAGAGGGCTCGCGCTTTTTCGTTAATAACCCAAATGCTACGACCACATGTGGCTGTGGTGCGTCGTTTAGCGTCTAAGCGAACTGTGATTGAGAAAGCTGCCCAAGGGCAGCTTTTTTTTTGCTCGATGCAATTGCCCTGATGTAACCCGATACATTCGCTATCGACCAAATTTCAACCGAAGTCATACATAGTCAGTTGATTAATTTCTAAGCTTGTTATCCCTGTCAGCCTTGTTATCCTAACAATCTTGCAACAGTCATGTTGTCGCTCCTCAGTATCATATTGAATAATCTGTAACCTCATAAGCACAGTGGAAGTCGGCTTATGTATTACTAAGGATAGTTATGGCTAAATCGTCTATTTTTCGTTTCTTGTCAGTAAGATCTTATATCGTTTCATTGGTTTTAGTTGCTTTACTTGCCACTTGGCTTGCGATGGGCGCGTCTGATGAACAATTCACGCCAGCTGAAGTAAATCAAGAGACGGTAGTACCATTGGCAAAAGTGGCCTATCAAACTTTCACTGCGCAACAAGTACATAAAAGTATCGACCTTTATGGTCGTACTGCGCCTGATCGACAAGCAAAGCTGGGCGCCGAGATCGCGGGGAAAATCATTTCTTTGCAGGTTGAAAAAGGTGACGAGGTTAAGCGCAATCAAGTCATTGCTCAAATTGATAAAGGTGATCTTGAGATTCAACTGCAGCGCGCTCAAGCGATGCTCAATGTGCGCGTCAAAGAGTTCAATGCTGCTCAATCATTAAAGAAAAAAGGGCTGCAAGGTGAAGTCGCCTTTGCCAATGCGCAAGCTGCGCAAATCGAGGCTAGAGCCATGGTCAGCAACGCCAAGTTAGCCTTGCGCAATACCACGGTAATTGCGCCGTTTTCTGGCGTGATTGATCATCTTTATATTGAGCAAGGGGACTTTGTCGGTGTCGGCGACCCTGTTGCCTCATTGATTGATTTAGAAAAAATTGTTATCGAAGCGGACGTGAGTGAACGCCACATCCAAGATTTAAAGCTCAATCAAATGGCGAGCGTACGCTTTATTAATGGTCAAGAAACGCAAGGTAAAGTGCGTTATATCGCTCGAATGTCGTCGGTGGCGACCAATACTTTCCCAATTGAGATTGAAGTCAATAACCCGCAGCAATTGATCCCTGCAGGGGTTAGTACCGAGGTGGAATTAAACTTAAAAGATCAATTAGCCGTTAAGGTGACGCCCGCGATGTTGGCCTTAGATAAAGTGGGTAATCTTGGAATTAAAACCTTAGTAGAGCAAGACAAAGTAAAGTTTGTCCCTATTCAACTTGTCAAAGCTGAACAAGATGGTGTCTGGCTGACAGGATTGGGTGAGCAAGTGAAAATCATCACTACGGGACAAGGCTTTGTACGCGATGGCGACCAAGTAATGGCGGTTGAGCAGTCGGCGCAAGCCACGGTTATAAAAGCAGAACAGTAGGAGGTCGTATGTTTAGCTTAATTGATGCGGCTTTGTCGCGTACGCGAACCATGTTGGTGCTACTGGTGTTTATTTTAATCGCGGGTGTGATCACCTATATCACCATCCCAAAAGAATCCAGCCCAGACATTACCATCCCTATTATCTATGTATCGGTTGGCCACCAAGGCATTTCACCGGTCGATTCTGAACGTCTGTTAGTACGCCCGATTGAGCAGCAATTGCGTTCGATTGAAGGTGTGAAAGAGATGACATCAACAGCATCGGAAGGGCATGCTTCAGTCATACTGGAATTTTCGGTTGGCATGGATCTCAATAAAGCGATGGCGGATGTTCGTGAAGCGGTTGATCTCGCTAAACCTAAATTACCAGAAGACAGCGATGAGCCGACTGTTAATGAGGTAACGCTAGCCTCGGAAGAGCCAGTTCTATCGTTAGTTCTGTATGGTACGGTGCCAGAGCGTACTATTGTGCAAATTGCTCGCCGTTTACAAGATAAGTTAGAAAGCTACCGCCAAGTGTTGGAAGTCAATATTGCAGGTGACCGTGAAGATATCGTTGAGATTATCGTTGACCCTTTATTGATGGAAAGCTACGGCTTAGATCAGGCAGATATCTACAATTTAATTGCACTGAATAACCGAGTGGTGGCGGCTGGCTTTGTCGATACAGGTTATGGGCGGTTCTCAGTCAAAGTTCCTTCGGTATTTGATTCGCTAAAAGACGTGCTTGAACTGCCCATTAAGGTCGATGGCAAACAAGTGATCACTTTTGCGGATGTTGCGACGGTGCGCCGAGCCTTTCGCGATCCAGAAAGTTATGCTCGTTTAGATGGTGAATCCGCGGTTGTGCTTGATGTAAGCC
>NZ_AFWF01000230.1 GCF_000222605.1 Vibrio ichthyoenteri ATCC 700023
GAGCTCGATGCCAGTGATACGTACACCATGACAACATTGAAGGTCAATGCGCGTCGAGATGAGAGCATTGAAATCCAATGCGAATCCTTGATTTACTGCGACCAACTGGAAGCAACGTTTGAGGATATGACCGGCGTGTACACTCGCTTTTAATTATTGGAGCAAACATCATGAACTATTGCATCAACTGTGGCGAGAAGGGCACATTACAAGTTCTTAATGTACCAGAAAACGAAGAT
>NZ_AFWF01000229.1 GCF_000222605.1 Vibrio ichthyoenteri ATCC 700023
ACTCAACGGGCACTGGTAGTGATGCGCTGCATTACTTTAATCGCGGAGGGGAGCTCTTTGGCTTCGACCCTCTGAATGATTTTCTCTCTAATGCCCACTTAAACCTTTTTGGTCCCTCTGGCTCTGGAAAGTCCGCCACCTTAGTGGGGATTTGTCTTCGCCTGCTCGCCACCCATCGTCCGCGACTGTTTGTGATTGAAGCGGGGAACAGTTTTGGCTTATTAGGCGCTTATTGCGAGCGCATGGGGCTCAAAGTCAATCGCGTGCAACTCAGCGGGAGCTCAAAAGGCATTTTAGCGCCATTTGCAGATGCAAAACATCTGGTTGGCCAAGAGGTTGCGCACGTCTGCAGCGATGAATCGCTCGATATCGAGCATTTAAACGACAACGACAGTGAAGACGACGAGCAACGTGACATTTTGGGTGAGCTCGAAATCATGGCTCGCTTGATGATAACCGGGGGTGAGGAAAACGAACTGGCGGATTATCGCCGCGCCGACTCTGCGATGGTACGTGATGCCATTAAAGCCGCCGCCGAGCTTGCCCATGAGCGTTACACGGTCAGACCGACACACATCAAAGAGCAGCTGATTACCTTTAGCCAAGATGCGCAACGTCCTGAA
>NZ_AFWF01000228.1 GCF_000222605.1 Vibrio ichthyoenteri ATCC 700023
TTCTAAATACTTTGAAAGCTCTTCAAAATTGTTAGATTCGCTAATGGACATTTCTAAGTTTTGATGCAGTTCACTATCCGTCACATCACCTAATACACCCTGAAAGTTCTTAATGTTAATTTGTGTACTCATGTTTGCCTTTTTAACCTCTTCCGAACTGAAACTAAGTCCTTCACCTTTCACACCTTCTTGCTCCAATTTTAAAGCCCATTGCAATATTGTGTTGCGAACATTATCAACGACTGGATCTAAGGAGGTTGCAGAAAAATTTAATCTAAACGGAAAGTCGGACTTAAAAATACTCTGGATAGATGCCAATTGAGAACCCGTGAAAGGAATTAGAAACCCGTTACTATACTTATTAATGACTCCTTCGATTTCCGCTATCGACTGTCGAAAGTGAAAAACAGATAGGGTATCTTCTATTTCATCATTTTCAATGTGTGCAGGTATAGGACCTCGAACTGGGTTTACAGCTTCTAATGCCCCTTTAATACGACGATACATTGGCACATCACTGCCTATACCATATCCATTCATTTCTGATTCAATCCACTCTCTCGAATCTTCCACTGATAGTTTTATAGCAATAGCGTATGCCTTACGTAGTAAGGATTGGATTGATACATTGTCATTCATTGCATCAGCTTGCAACTCTAAGATTATTGAACTCACACAACCTCGCAGATTAGCTTTGTCTTTACTATAAAAGACCATGATGTATAGATACAT
>NZ_AFWF01000227.1 GCF_000222605.1 Vibrio ichthyoenteri ATCC 700023
AAATGCACGACATTGAACGTGATAGTCGAGTTTGCGACCGGATAAAAGCTGTTTTGCTGGCTTCTGAAGGCTGGAGTCAGACTATGATTTCACAAGCTCTTCGCATTCATGAATCGACTGTTGCTCGTCACCTCAGCGACTATGTTCTTTCTGAAAAACTTAAGCCTGAAAATGGCGGAAGCCAAAGCAAGCTTTCTGCCACTCAAACCATACACCTAATCGAGCATTTGACTGAGAA
>NZ_AFWF01000226.1 GCF_000222605.1 Vibrio ichthyoenteri ATCC 700023
TTCTTATTAACTCTGCCAGATCTCAATGATTAATAGGCTTTAGAGTAACGTTCTACGTTGATGGAGCCCTTTCTTGCATTGAACTCGCAATAAAGGTCTCCATTCTAGCTGTGATTTAATCAGTCACCATATCTGTGGGAAAAATATGCAAGTTATCAATAAGCTATATCCATCGGATGAGCAGATGGATCGGTTAACCTCATCACCAGATTCGGGGGCAGTGCATCTACTTAACTTGTTTAAATTTCGCAATAAAGCACGCTATGCTGACGGGCGCCGTTCAGACTTGAGCGGAAAACAAGCTTATGAACTATATGGCAAGCCGATGCTAAAAGTGTTGGAGAAATACGGTGCCGAGGTGATCTTCTATTCTGATGTGACCGGACTGATTCTTGGGCAGGTTGATGAGCTATGGGATGCGTTTGTGATAGTGAAGTATCCATCAAGACAGGCGTTGATAGACATGACGTCATCAGCAGAATTTAAGGCTTTGAGTGTCCATCGAGAGGCGGGCCTTGAAGGGCAACTCAATATTGAAACGAAAGTCCCCTAAGGCAATACATTGAGTTAAGGCCAGAAAGTACCTTTCGATGACAAAGTACTTTCCATCTCAATGCCCAATTTGAAACCGGTCAAGTGAATGTTTACGGCAAGCCGGTTTAAATGCCACGGTATTGCTTATTCGTAAGGGCGCGAGCAAAAGCGCTGAGTTTGTGAACGATGTGCTTGCGACGAGTGCGTTATGCACAATAATCGGCAGGCATTAAACTATGACCATGTTTGTCAGCAAGATAAACGAGGGCGTCAATAACACGAATCGGTGTTAATAAATTCTCTTCACTGCAACCATCAAGTTCGAATGTAAGATAGAGTTGCTCAGCTTCCACTTTTACAAATAAATTGCCTTGCGGTGCTCTCTCCTGAGTCAAAGCGAATACTCCAACGGCGAGAAAATGGGCGCTCTTTGGACTGCCTGTCGCGTATATGTCGCATTTGAGTTTATGAGCAAGCGTTAAAAAATCGAGAAGTAAGTTAACCTGTTCATCTGAAACATCATCAAGTGCATTTATATGCGGTTCTTTGCAGAATCGTTCTAAATAGCTAATCATCTGGTCAATATCGTTGTTAAATGGCATCTTCGCTGCTCGTACTAAGGGACGTGTTACTGATGCGGCAGAGATTACAACATTATCGACTAAGGCGTCACTTAAAAAGCTTGGTACAGATGATGATAAGGGTGAGGCTATGCGGTTTATGCACTGCTTTGAATTCGATAGGGAATAAGGTGACGTGAATTAATGGACGAATTACAGATTAACGGAACAACGTTACGATACAAAAAGGACGAATATCCTTTGGCAAAAATTAAAGATGCCAGAGTTAAAATCAATACGTTAAAAGACCATGCGCTACGGGTTATCATTATTGGTCTTGTGGTATCAAGTCTGGTATGGATTATTTGTCCTGAATCGTTCGCTGTTTTTACTGCTCCAATTGCACTCTCATTGGGCATGTTGTCAGCC
>NZ_AFWF01000225.1 GCF_000222605.1 Vibrio ichthyoenteri ATCC 700023
ATTTGGACCAGATAATCAATACTCGCGAGAGCAAAGCGTCACCATACTTGAGTGCCAAACCTGCCAACACGAGATGATTGATTTGTCATCGTAAAACAAAAAGAGAGCCAACAACGGCTCTCTTTTTTTTCAATTGAATGACCTGCTAAGCAATAAACTCTCAAACAGTATCGATCCCACTACCCTTGAATCCGCCACCTTTGGACAGCAATCAATACACTGCAACAAAAAGGGGAGGCTGCGCCAAAG
>NZ_AFWF01000224.1 GCF_000222605.1 Vibrio ichthyoenteri ATCC 700023
AACGATCGGGCTTTGTAACAGGGTCAACCGTTTGATTACCTGACATTGATACAACATCAAAAGCGGCTTCAAGATCACCGAAATACATTGTGTCGTCGTCTAACTGATCACAAATAACAATCTCATATCGACCTAATAGCAAACCGTTTTGAATTAACCAAACCTGCTCACCGTCTGCTGTGATACTTGCTGCGAAGTCTGTGAAGTTATTTTTATTACAGAATAACTTTGAATTAGCATCGTAAGTATCAGGGATTAATTTAACTGCTGTTGCTAGTAGGTCATATACAGAGTTAATATCTCTACCCCATTCACCAGAAAAACTAGATTTAACTTGAAGAATATCTTCGTTATATCCCGCTGTAATAGGGTTAGTAATCTTTGTATCAGTCAAACGCGTTTCAATATCTGCAACAACAACTTGTGCCACTTGATCAGCGAGTACTTGACCAACAAGCGACGCTGTATTCGCTTCGATATCGAACTTTGAAATATTAATTACTTCGTTTGTTAGTTCAATACGTGTTGTAACTTTAACAAAGTCCGACAATGTAGTTGTATAACTCTGTACCGCTGAAAACGGGATATTACCGCCTTGTGTCGGTCGTGAAGCGCTAGGAAATTGTGAAACGTATACATTACGATAATTAGGGTTATCTGTTGAGTGTTGACCAATATTCGACAATAGGGACGACGTATTAAACGCCGCCTGTGTAATATTATCTGATAACTCTTGTCCTGATAGACTAGGGTTATAGTTAAGTGATTTTAAGTATTTTTGTAAGTTCATATATAAAACCTCCTATTACGCTTGGCAAACTAGAACGGCTAGTGCTTCGTGATCTGCTACAGTTGAACCGAAGATTTGATCGACATAGAAGCCAACTGTATCAGGGATTGTATAAGGGTCTTGAATAGAGTTAGCCGAACCGTTATTAGGTGTTAATAGTTCGTAAGCCGCTTTGAAGTCACCGAAAATAATAGGCGAGTTACCCGCGTCAATATCGTCGATAGTCTCATTTAGAATAATATTAGCGCCGAATAGACTAATCTTACGTGTCCAAACGCCATTGTCTTGTAGCACGTTTTGAATATTAAACAGTGAACGTCCCTGTGTATCTTTCAGCGTCTGCATTAGATAAGAAAGAGTATTAGGATTCATTGCGAATTGTGAGGTTGCTTGGCTGCGCTCTGGTACTGTCAACATTAGTGTGTATAGGTTCGCCTCTACTGCTGCGGCATCTGCTCCGATACCGTTAGCATCTAGGCTGGCAACTGCTGCGAACGTCTCACGATCACGTGTTGCTGCTGGTTGTAGCGCTTCAGCGTAGTTACCGATACGATCGATTGCAGCGTTTGTGATACCGCGTAGGTGGTTTGGATCGTCTTTAGTACCTGCGCCTGTGCCGTCACCGTGAAGGATCTCTTCCTGCATTGTGATAGCGAACTGCTCTGATAATAGTTTCATCAGGTTGCTTTGTACTGCTACATCTGACTGGCTCAACACTTCCGAAGTAAGGCGAGGGAAAGCGTACATTTTAGTGAATCGACCTGCGATAGTTGCGTACTCTTGAGCGTCTGTTTCGTCAACTGCTGTGAAGTTAACGTTTTCCGCTGTTAGCAAAGCAGTAGGTCGAGTTGTTAGAGTTGTACGACGGTAATCTAGATTATCAGTACCACGTGAACCGATAGCCGATAGAATAGCGTTATTAACAATCGCCTGTTCTAGAACGTCTGTATTAAGTTCTGCTTCGTATAGCGCTGGATTTCCATTTAGTGGCAAGCCCTTTGTATATTCAGAATAGTTTTTAACACCTGATTCCATCCAGCCTTTAAAGTCATGTGCTTTAGTTGCTTCTTTTTCTGAACCGCCGTTAATCATATCGATTGGCGAGTCAATATTAATATTCTTTGTATTGCTTTCTTTTACTGCTTTTACTTCTGCTTCGATTTCTTCGATCTTGGCATCCATTGCCATAATTAAATCTTTCATATTAAATATCCTTTAGTTGTATTATTATTTTTTCGTTTAACTGCGAAACCATTCGCACCAACTAAAGGAAATCTATCTACAACATCCCATTGTAAATTCATTCCTTACAAGGATATTTATCGGTTTTGATTTCTTATAAATACACATAGAAACAAAAAGGAGAATATATGATATATTCAAATTTAAACCTTTCTATAATCGAACCGACATTCGATTATAGAGTAGTCAAACAATAAGGATTTCCCCTTGTTATTATGATTGGTGTTTCAGTTGTCGGATACTAACTTTCATTGCAAAGTTATTGAAAACACACTCAACCTTTTTAGGTTTTGGATACAGAAAAGAAGTTAATAGATTAATAGATGTATAGGGTTATATTGTGTATTAGGAATTGAGTTCTGTTTTGTAGTTGTTTTCACACCTGCTAGGGTGTCTTTATGTAGTTGTTATAGGAAAATCCAATCCATAAGGATATAACAACTAAAACGTATTAGTTAAATCCGTTCCTTCGGTGCAGTCCATTGGCTAATATTTGTTATCCCGTTTTGCTAACTCCTTATACTAGACATTCTCTTCATTGTGTCTTTTCTAGCAACGCGGGATTTTTTGCGTCTGTATAAAACGAAAAAAGCAGCCCGTTAGGACTGCCTTTAATTTGTTATCGCTTTTATAAAACCTGCATTATTGAACCGACATTCTAGCAAGTAAACCGAAGCGATTATTTAACCCTTGATAGTCCTACTGTGTGCAGACTTAGGTAGATGAAACTAGTAATGTATTCCAGTTAACCGTTATGTAACACATTACTAGGTATTTAGCCTTTCAGGAAATCGCCTAACTCGGAAACGATATCCTTTGATTTCTTATTAGGTGCTAATAGTCGAGCGTTAATATTCAACTGCTTGATTGCTTTATCTCGTGTATTAATTGCGGGGTTCTCTTGATACTTGGTTTGACCTGTTGAACCTGTGATAATAAGCAGTGATCCGTGTTCGTTAATATTCTGCTGTGCTTCTTCGATTGTTGTAATCAAACACGCGCTAGATTCTGCTAACTCATCTAGTATAGTGTTCACTTCTTCCATGTCTGACTTGATTTTACGCGCAATATCGCGCTGTCGTTTGGTTAGATTCTTCATCCTTAAATCCCCCTTTTTATTTTTATACGATTATTTTAATTTTATTTTACTCACTTCTTATTCACTTTGTTTCCCTGTGATTACCCTAAAAAACGCCTAAAGTTATAATATTTCTTTTTGACAGTTTCACAGGGGTTCTTCCTCCCCTAAGCCGTTACGCCATGCACTCCCCCACCCTGCCTTTATATATCAATAACTTATAGTGATCATAGACACCACACCACCAATGCGCTATACCAGTGCAATACATGGGTTATTGTGTTTATTATTAATAATATATTCATTGCAATGAATAATCATGCAGTTGTATTACACTTGAACAGTTGTACAGTATTGACGTAGTTATATTATTGTAATTGGTGATACAGGGGGGTTAATGGTGCGATATATAGGAGGGGTTAAAGCGTGTACTTCTGTGTGGTAGGCTACGCCCTTTGATTCGTCATTAGGAATACACAATATTCTGCTATCTGTAATATCTCGGCTTGTGAATGGGCTTTAGTTAAGGCGTTACCCTGTAATGATTCATTGTAAGAGGTCATTACATTTATATAGGATATAGTATCCTGTAACTCCTGCTCTAACCCTACTATATAAGCGTGTTCTTCTGGTTCTCTGTTCATTCGCTCTCTTAATAGGGTAGGTGTCCACGCTCCCGAACGGGGTACACCCATATTTTCAAGATCATCTCTTATCCATTCTAAAGGTCGCCACCTTAAAACGTGTCTTTTAATATCTGTAATCATCTTATAATCCCTTGTTCCTTTAACTCTTCCATATTATCCCTTAACAGATCAAGCGCTTCTGTAATAGATACCGCTCTTTTGAATGATTTCTTAATACCTAAATTTCCTTCGCTTGTACAATAGAAATCATTGTCCATTATATAACCGATTATTAACTCTAGTGCTTGATCTTCTGTTAGTGGTTGTTGTTCGTGCTGGTTCATTCTTACTCCCTCTGTTATTGAGGAAATAGAATAATCGTCTATTTGACTTCAATTTCACTCCTAATAAATACCTTTGTAAATGTTTGTGGTAATTGTTGTGTGATTGATTAGTCAATTGATACTTTAATGTTAAGCGCTGTTTGATTTTGTATTACGTTCTCAAAATCATCAGTGCTTTTTTTGTCTTCGTGTAAAGCCCGTCGTGAAGTAATAAGCAATCGTCTTTGTTTTCGGTAATACTTCGCATTGCTTTAAGCGCTTCCATTTCGTAATACTGATAATACAACGAAACAAACTTTCCTCTGTAATTAACTGATCTTGGGTATCTTCCGTTTTTATTATAGAAATCTCTTATCTTATCTTGTTTGACTGCGTCCAATAAATCTAACTCTCTTTGATTACAACAATTATCTGTTATTTCAGTTCTTAACTTTGTTAACTCCGAAATAAAAGCCTGTGTGAACTTGTGAGCCTTGATTTTCTTAATAGCCCAATCTGGCGCATCTACCTTTGTGGTGTGGACTGGATTATTTGAAACTGATATAGAAGATCCAAGGCCTAGCGCTGTAATACAGGTTTTTACGTCGTCGATATCTGCGCCTGTGTCTTTGGCTATCTGATTTCGGTACTTCGTGCGGTCTTCCGTGTAAGCCTTGATTGTTGGATATTTGCTTGGGTTATTAACCTTTGATAGCAATATACTGTAAGCCGCTGTATTCATATCAAAACAGGTGTAACCATCCAGAACAATTTCACGCATTGCTTTGCTTAGTGATTGTAAGCCAAAAGCCCCCTTTGTATATAAACGCCCTGATCTTGATTCGTTGTAATATTGGTATAAAACGCCTCCTGATTGCTTCGCTGCTTCTCCAATAGCCCAAATATACAAACGTTCTCTAATATCTAACCCGTTCCCTGTGTCGCTAACAGCGCTTTCTATAGCCGCTGTGTTTGGCTTCATATACGTCATTTCGTCGTATACTGTCGGGATTGCTTGTTGAGGTAAATCTAGAAAGTTGTAGTTCCGATTAAACGCGAAGTGCTGATCTAAGTCATTCAAGAATTTAGGCGAGAAATCATAGCAAGCCGAATAAACGCCCTGTATACCATCAGCCCGTTTGTATAGTGGCGATTGAAGCAAATCATTATAGAAATCGAAAGCCATTAGTTTTGATCCGTCAACTGTAACGCGCTTTAACATCTTAACTTTGTAATCTCGCCCGATTGAATATCCGGCGTGTTGTGGGTGCGTTATCTCGCCTGTTATTGCCTCTGCGATTACATCAGCGAACGCCTTTTTCTTGGTTCGTTCCCACTCGCTTATCTGTCTATTCAAACGCGGGGAGAGGTGGCACGTCTTTATTTCTAACAGCCCAGTATTAACTAGGTACTGACTGATTATCTCTTTTATCATATTACTCTCACTTGTTAGTTGAAACCAACTACTTCATTACATTCGTAGTGGTTACAAATATCAAGAAATCAACAAACTAAAGTTTGTCTCTTTCTTTTCTATTTGGTACTTCTTTCTCTCTTTCTTATCCAAATATATCTATATCATATAGTGTGTCCTCTTATATATCATATAGTGTGTCGAGTTTATTTTTTCTTCTTCTCCGATTTCTTTCGTTGCTCCTCAACAAGTCGTTTTTGTTGCGCTTTGCTTAGTGCAAAAAATTCATCGATATTCATTATTGGTAAGTCCCCTTTTTGATTCGGTCAACAACTGATTGAGACACTTTGAAGTGCTTCATAATAGATCGAATAGTGTAGCCCTCATCTATTGCCGCTTTAATTTCTTCCGCTTTGTCTAGGTGCTTCGCTGGTCGCCCTGCTCTTTTCTTTTCTAACATTTCAACCCCTTTGTTCGTTGTATTGTATTTATAAAAAACACGTTATCTATATTGATATTATGACTTAAATTTTAGTCATAACTAAAAACACCACCTAAAGTGGCGGTATATAATTTTTAAAATCACCAAGTTCCGGTAAAACACTGAATATTTCTATTTTCTATAACAGCAAATACTTGACCTATTTCCTTACCTATAACTCGAATTATTTTCTTGCCTCGGCGGTGTGACTCAAATTCTATCTTATCGGTTATTAAACTAAAAAGTTCAGTACATTTAACTCTGTACTTAGCCGAACCATTCAATACATCTTTCCAAGTATTAATAACATCAGCGTAATCATTTACATCTTTTTTACGCCGCTCTTGATTTAGTAGTTCTAATTCAGATTCTTTGTCATCCAACAATAAAACAACCGCAGCCGAAACATTTCCCTGCTTTTCTTTAATTCGTACTTTTAGTGCTTGTATTTCACTCTGTATGGCTTGTATCCGCGCTTTAAGAACCTCATCAGGTTCATTGTCTTGGAATAAGAAAGAGAAGTTCACACGCTCAAATACAAGCCTTAATAGCGCTTCTTCTGCCAATTTATGATTGATAGAGGAATTAGAGCAATTACCGCCATGTGCCTTATTCGAACAAATTAATTCTGCGTATTTTTCGCCGCTTGAGTTCTTTTTATAACGCATATA
>NZ_AFWF01000223.1 GCF_000222605.1 Vibrio ichthyoenteri ATCC 700023
CAGTGACTTAGTCAGAGATGCGGCGTTTGTCCTTAATATTGAACTGCATTATCTTCCACCTTACAGCCCAAACCTCAACCCAATAGAGCGGCTATGGAAAGTAATGAACGAGAAGTCGAGGAACAACGTTTACTTCAAAAAGAAACGGGACTTCAAGGCTGCAATAGACCAATTTTTTACTGTGACTCTTCCAGAGATCGCAGGCTCTTTGACATCTCGAATTAATGATAATTTTCAGGTTCTCAAGCCTGCATCTTCAAGTTGATTCGGTA
>NZ_AFWF01000222.1 GCF_000222605.1 Vibrio ichthyoenteri ATCC 700023
GAACCGTAACAGAGCTTGATCGTAGTTCAGGTAACTTCGCGGCAGATTGACGAACTTGGGGGGTTAAGTTAATACGCGGCTTATTAACGCTGACTGTATCGCCTAACCACCACGATAGCGGTAAATTGACGAGATCACGCTTAGTGTGTGCGAAGTATCCAGCCACCTTATGCCACGCGTTGCTCTCAACGCCACTATGACTGGTTTTGACGGTGAGTAACGGCGGCTCAAATCGTATGATTGCTTGCGATTGGGTGGCAGAAAGCATTGCTATGACAACGAAAACCATCGCAGGTAGTATTCGATACATACCTCAATCCTTATGTTTTTCGTGGCGAACAGCGAAGTAAAAATGGTTACTTTATCGGCACATTTGAAGTTCAAAAAGCGTAATGATGCTGTCATTTGCCCTATAAAATGTCTAGAATTGAGCCAACGAGGTTTATCTCGATTCGGCACAAATCAATATATCGAGTGTATATGTCTGTATTACAAGTATTAACATTCCCAGATGATCGCCTTCGCACAGTGGCAAAACCTGTCGAAGCGGTCACCCCTGAAATTCAAAAAATCGTCGATGACATGATTGAAACCATGTATGACGAAGAAGGCATTGGCCTTGCAGCGACACAAGTTGACGTCCACCAGCGTATTGTCGTGATCGACATTTCTGAGACACGCGACGAGCCAATGGTTCTTATCAACCCTGAAATCATCGAAAAACGCGGTGAAGACGGCATTGAAGAAGGTTGTCTTTCTGTACCTGGTGCTCGCGCCCTTGTGCCTCGCGCAGCAGAAGTTACCGTTAAAGCACTGAATCGTGACGGCGAGGAGTTCTCGTTTGAAGCAGATGACCTATTGGCAATCTGTGTTCAACATGAACTTGATCACCTACAAGGCAAGCTATTTGTTGACTACTTATCGCCACTAAAGCGTAAGCGCATTCAAGACAAACTGGCTAAGATCAAACGTTTTAACGAGAAACAATAAATTCAAAAGGAAGGTACCTTGAGCAAACCTTTACGTATTGTATTTGCTGGTACTCCGGATTTCGCCGCCCTTCATTTGGCGGCGTTGTTGTCTTCGGAGCACGAAGTTATTGCAGCATACACCAACCCCGACCGCCCAGCGGGTCGTGGTAAAAAACTGACCGCCAGCGCGGTGAAGAATGTTGCACTTGAACACAACATTCCGGTTTATCAACCTGAAAACTTCAAATCAGATGAAGCGAAACAACAGCTAGCCGATCTGAATGCTGACATCATGGTTGTGGTTGCTTACGGCTTATTGCTACCGCAAGTGGTGCTTGATACACCAAAACTCGGTTGTATTAACGTACACGGTTCAATTCTGCCACGTTGGCGTGGTGCCGCGCCGATCCAGCGTTCAATTTGGGCGGGCGATGCCGAAACTGGCGTGACTATTATGCAGATGGATATCGGTCTTGATACTGGTGACATGCTAAAAGTGGCGACGCTACCGATTGAAGCAACAGACACCAGTACTTCAATGTACGCAAAATTGGCCGAACTTGGCCCGGTGGCGCTAGTTGAATGCTTAAACGACATCGCAGCTGGTACTGCTGTGGCAGTAAAGCAAGACGATGAATTGGCGAACTACGCCAAAAAACTCAGCAAAGAAGAAGCGCGTATTGAATGGAATGACGACGCAGCGCACATCGAGCGTTGTGTACGTGCTTTCAACCCATGGCCAATGAGCCACTTTGAAGTTGCGGAAAACAGCATCAAAGTATGGCAAAGCCGTGTTGCAGATCAAAGTTGTGATCAGCCTGCTGGGACTATTATCCAAGCAGATAAAACTGGTATCTATGTTGCCACTGGTAACGGCGTGCTGGTATTGGAACAACTGCAAGTTCCAGGCAAGAAAGCCATGTCAGTTCAAGACATCTTGAACTCACGTGCCGCTTGGTTTGAAGTGGGTAGCCAGCTGAATTAATCAGTGGCGCACTAATAACATAGTGCACTCGCTTCACCATGACAAACACGTAATCGCAGTCGCATGACTGTCAGTACATTTTAGGGGACAGAGATGTCCCCATCTAATTTAAGGTATTCACCATGAATGTTCGCGCTGCTGCTGCCAACGTCCTATTCCAAGTGGTAGACAAAGGTCACTCACTATCACACGCACTTCCTGCGGCTCAAAAAACCATTCGCCCACGCGACCACGCACTGCTTCAAGAGATCTGTTACGGCGCGTTGCGCTATTTACCGCGTCTTGAATCTATTGCTAATGAGCTAATGGAGAACCCGTTAAAAGGTAAAAAGCGTGTGTTCCACCACTTGATCTTGGTGGGCATTTATCAGCTGAGCTTCATGCGTATTCCTTCACACGCAGCGGTTGCCGAAACGGTAGAAGGCACGGAAACACTCCGTGGCCCAAGCCTACGCGGTCTAATTAACGCGGTATTACGTAACTACCTACGTAACCAAGAAGAACTTGATGCAATTGCCGTTAGCCACAACGCAGGTAAATACGGTCACCCAAGTTGGTTACTAAAACTGCTGCAAGAACACTACCCACAACAGTGGGAAAACATCGTTGAAGCGAACAACAGCAAAGCGCCAATGTGGCTGCGCGTCAACCGCCAGCACCACACGCGTGATGAGTACGTAGCACTGATGCAACAAGCTGAGATCGGTTGTAGCGTACATGCTTACGCTGCAGACGCTATCAAGCTAGATTCCCCTTGCGATGTCACTCTGCTGCCGGGTTTTGATAAAGGTTGGGTATCAGTACAAGATGCAGCAGCGCAGCTTTCGGTTGATTACCTAACACCAAAAGATGGCGAGCTAATTCTAGATTGTTGTGCCGCGCCTGGTGGTAAAACCGCACATATTCTTGAGCACACCGTTGATACGGAAGTGGTTGCGATTGATAGTGATGCAACTCGTCTAAACCGCGTCTATGACAACCTTGAGCGTCTACAACTTCGCGCTGATGTCATTTGTGGTGATGCTCGCTACCCTCAAGAGTGGTGGCAAGGTGAGCAATTCGATCGCATCCTACTTGATGCACCATGTTCAGCAACCGGCGTAATCCGTCGTCACCCTGACATCAAATGGCTACGTCGTGCTAACGATATTGAAGCGCTAGCGGCACTGCAAAGTGAAATCCTAGACGCAATGTGGCAACAGCTAAAAGTTGGCGGCACACTGGTCTACGCAACGTGTTCTATCACACCGCAAGAGAACAAAGATCAGGTCAAAGCCTTCCTTGCTCGTACTGCCAATGCAGAGCTGCAAGGTTCTGATATCGAAAACCCAGGCCGTCAAATTCTGCCGGGTGAAGAAGATATGGATGGCTTCTACTACGCAGTGATGACTAAGCGCGCATAACACGCCATCACGCGGAGTAATGAAAGTGAAGCTTGCACTTTGCCAGCTTCACTATTATTTTCAATGCATTGAAAAAAGCTCTATACCGAACATGTCTGGCAAACAGCATTTATACGCCACATATTTGCCGGTATATCAGCAGTAAAATGAGATAAGAATATGAAAATCATCATTCTTGGTGCAGGTCAGGTTGGCGGCACACTAGCTGAAAACCTTGTTGGCGAAAACAACGACATCACCATCGTCGATAAAGACAGCGATCGCCTGCGCGAGCTACAAGATAAATATGATTTACGGGTAATCAATGGTCACGCAAGCCATCCGGATGTACTCAGAGAAGCAGGGGCGCAAGATGCCGACATGCTGGTCGCGGTCACCAATACCGACGAAACCAACATGGCAGCCTGCCAAGTCGCGTTCTCTTTATTTAATACTCCTAACCGCATCGCCCGCATACGCTCTCCTCAATACCTCGCTGAAAAAGAAGCTTTATTCCAATCTGGTGCCGTGCCAGTCGATCACCTTATCGCCCCAGAAGAATTGGTCACCAGCTACATTGAACGCTTAATTCAATACCCTGGAGCACTGCAGGTGGTGAGTTTTGCCGAACAGAAAGTCAGCCTAGTGGCGGTCAAAGCCTATTACGGTGGCCCACTGGTGGGTAATGCCCTTTCTGCTTTGCGTGAACACATGCCGCACATTGATACCCGTGTGGCGGCGATTTTCCGCCAAGGCCGTCCAATCCGCCCGCAAGGCACGACCATTATTGAAGCCGATGACGAAGTCTTTTTCGTTGCCGCCAGTAACCACATTCGCTCGGTGATGAGTGAACTACAACGCCTAGAAAAACCTTACCGCCGCATCATGATTGTTGGTGGTGGTAACATTGGTGCGAGCTTGGCAAGACGCTTAGAGCAAAACTACAGCGTGAAATTGATTGAGCGCAGTTATCAACGTGCTGAACGCCTATCTGAAGAGCTTGAAAATACCATCGTATTCTGTGGCGACGCCGCTGACCAAGAATTGTTGGCTGAAGAAAACATCGACCAAGTTGATGTGTTCATCGCTCTCACCAACGAAGACGAAACCAATATCATGTCAGCCATGCTGGCCAAACGTATGGGCGCCAAAAAAGTAATGGTACTGATCCAACGTGGTGCCTACGTGGATTTGGTGCAAGGTGGCGCGATTGATGTCGCGATTTCGCCGCAACAAGCCACCATTTCAGCCTTATTAACCCACGTGCGTCGCGCTGATATCGTTAACGTATCTTCTCTGCGTCGTGGTGCAGCAGAAGCCATCGAAGCCATTGCCCACGGTGATGAAACCACCTCAAAAGTCGTGGGTCGCGCGATTGGCGAAATTCGCTTACCGTCAGGCACCACCATTGGTGCAATTGTGCGTGGTGATGAAGTATTGATCGCTCATGACCGCACCGTGATCGAGCAGGATGATCACGTGGTAATGTTCTTAGTGGATAAGAAGTACGTTCCGGATGTAGAAGCACTCTTCCAGCCGAGCCCGTTTTTCCTCTAAGGCATGATGTAACATGGTTAACTTTCGTCCCGTACTGTTCGTAATAGGGTTAGTGCTGTCTAAACTCGCCCTATTCATGTACGTACCCACACTTGTGGCATTCTTTTCTGGCACCTCGGGTTTTATTGAGTTTGGTCAGTCGTTATTAATCACCCATGTCGCCGCTTTCTTTTGTTTATCCGTAGGCCGAACCGCCAACTTTAAACTCAGTGTGCGTGATATGTTCCTTATCACCAGTCTAGTGTGGACCATTGCCAGTGCCTTCGCGGCACTGCCATTTGTCTTTATCAACCACATCAGCTTTACCGACGCTTACTTTGAAACCATGTCTGGTATCACCACAACCGGATCAACGGTTCTGAGTGGACTCGACAATATGGCGCCAAGTATCTTGCTGTGGCGCTCAATATTGCAATGGCTCGGCGGTATTGGTTTTATCGTGATGGCGGTCGCGGTGCTACCAATGCTTAACGTTGGTGGTATGAAGTTGTTCCAAACGGAATCATCCGATTGGTCAGACAAAAGTAGCCCACGCGCCAAAACCGTCGCGAAGAACATCGTTCTGGTTTACCTGATCCTCACCGGTCTATGCATGATTGGTTTCTTGCTCTCTGGCATGACAATGTTTGAGGCCATTAACCATTCCTTTACCACGCTATCAACCGGGGGATACTCAACCTCGGATGGTTCAATGAATCACTTCTCACACAGCGCTCATTGGAATGCGACGCTGTTTATGTTTTTAGGTGGCTTACCTTTCCTACTGTTTGTTTCTGCATTAACTAAGCGCCATCCAAGTATTTTACTCAAGGATGCGCAGGTTCGCGGCTTTACCTACCTGTTCTTAGGCAGCAGTCTGATCGTCAGCGCTTGGTTGGTAATCCACAACGATTATGCGGTATTAGATGCGTTACGCGTGTCGATGTTCAACATTGTTTCAGTGGTAACCACAACCGGCTTTGGTTTGGAAGATTTCACGGCTTGGGGCGCATTACCAACCACAATCTTCGCATTCTTATTAATGGTCGGAGCTTGTTCGGGCTCGACTTCGGGCGGGATTAAAATATTCCGTATCCAGATCGCCATGACCTTGCTACACAAGCAGATGATGAAATTGGTACATCCATCAGGGGTGTTTGTTCAGCGCTATAACCAGCGCCCGGTGAACGACGACATCGTGCGCTCCGTGGTGGCCTTCTGTCTGGTCTACTTCCTGACAATTATCTTTGTTGCGGGTTGCTTAAGCTCACTTGGCCTTGACCCAACCACCAGTATTTCTGGTGCGGTGACGGCCGTCGCTAACGTCGGCCCTGGTATGGGGGCACATATCGGCCCAACCGGTAACTTTGCTTCACTGCCTGATACGGCGAAATGGATATTGAGTTTCGGTATGTTGATGGGAAGGCTAGAAATATTAACCATCTTGGTGCTGTTCTTCCCAGCCTTCTGGCGTCGTTAAACCGGCGTCACGTAGTAATAAATCGCTAAGAAATGACAGGCGCATCCTGCCAATACAAAGCCATGCCAAATGGCATGATTGTAAGGGATGCGCTTGGCGACATAGAAGATCACCCCCAGCGAATAAATCACCCCTCCTGCGCCGAGCAAAATCAAACCACCCAACTGTACATGCAGGGCCAATTGGTAAATGACCACCAATGATAGCCACCCCATCAATAAGTACGTCACCAATGACAAACGCTTAAAACGATAAACAAACGCAACTTTCATGATGATGCCAATCAGGGCGATTCCCCAAATCACCACCATCAAACCAATCGCTAAAGGTGTGCGTAAACTGACCAATAAAAACGGCGTATAGCTACCTGCAATCAACAGATAAATCGCGCAGTGGTCGAAGGTTTTTAATCCGCGCTTGGCACTCGGTGAAGAAATGGCGTGATACAGCGTTGAAGCAAGAAACAGCACGATAATACTGGCACCATAAACACTAAAACTAGCGATGGTCAGACTATCAGCATGGTAGGCATGAGCTTTAAGCAACAATAAGATTAAGCCAATGATGCCCAGCACCATTCCAATGGCATGGGTGATGGTATTGGCGATCTCTTCTTTGACACTGTACGCCGTGCTGCTGTTTCCAGACATAATAATCTACTCAGGTGTATGAACATTTCAACCTGAGTATGTCACATTTAGCTTACACGTGTAAGCTCAAATTATAATCCGTGGTCTTAACAGGTCGATTCGAGATAATCGAGTACCTGTTGACCGGCGTCGCTCGGGTCTGCGTTGAGCGGAATGGTTAATTCACGCTTCAGTTGGCCAACACCCAATAAGCTGGCCAACATACCCTTGGCTCCTTCACGGTGACGATCAACTTCAAACCACAGTTTCAATTGCTCTTCACCGCGATGGGCAACAAGCTCCAACTCACGCCAACGGCCATGATAAGGCCCAGTCGTCGGCACAAACTCGAACTCTTGTACAAAGGGCAACTCAAAACCCTCCACCGCTTCACATTCTACTTGGCGAATTCGCATGCCTTGTGCCTCCAAAGCGCTAAGTACCCCATCAAGCAGCGGCTCAGGTCGAACCGTGACGATGTCGGTATCACTCGGATCTTTAGCCATCGATATATCCAAGCCGGTTTCAAGCCACACTTTTGAATCGCCAATAGTGACTGGAGTATTCCACGGCACATCCAGTTCAACTTCAAACTCACGAGCTTCGCCGGGGTGAATGGTAAAAGCGTAAGGCAAGCTCCATGTTGCAAGAGGATAGTTTTGTGGCATGCGGCGCATACGATGGGCAGTTTGCTGGTTTTTATTGTGATCAGCGGGCACTTCTTTGATATAGCGGCAGTAGAGTTTAAGATCAATATTATCAATCTCTTGCTCTGTCGCACCACCATAGACATGGATGGTGATATTGACCTTCTGCCCTGGATAAAGCACTTCTTGCTTAAGTACCGAATCTACCTGCGCGGAGCCAATACCAAAACTGGCTAGGGTCTTCTTAAAAAATGACATCTTAATCCTCCATGAAACGCATCATTCACACCGACAATCATTGGTACGTTAATAGTGCAAAAGCGTTCTCTCTTTATCTCTATAGACGATCGCACATAAATTGCCTGTTAACCAGTCACGCTTTGTCATAGCAAGATCTCGCTTGCATCACATATTGTTTAATTTAAGGCGTTAAATCATGCATTAAGCGCCAAAATTAGGTGACAGCGCTATCTTTTAAAGTGATTAGATATCGACCAATATATCGCTTGGTGCTAACCTATCTTTGATATGTTTTGCATATCATTAACCCTACTCGGGCATTTGGATTGGCGAGAGCCAGAAAGAGCCAAACTTCAGCAATGAAGCTCAACTCATGTCCCCGTAGGCCATTACATCGGCAATGGATATGCCTGACAGTTCGGTAAATAGATGCGCCCAACTACCGTCAGGTTTTCGCACACTAACCGTAGTGCAATGCGTCGTCGTAGTGGTTTTGCCGCTGCGCCTGTCGCGAAAAAACTTTCGCCTAGCATGACTCTTGTGGAGAAGAACACCATTTTGGCTCCTACTCCTACAGAGCATATCAAGGCGGCATAATTAAAAAGCGCAGATCTCTGCGCTTTTTTCTTTGTCGTATCAACATCGCCACTTACGCTAATCTACTTACCATTATCACGCCAAAATCTTCACTATCATGTGTTAATCATGATTGCTATTTCCCACCCGCATTTGTTACCTTTATCGACAAATCATTATAATTATTGTGGAGAAAGTTGATGAATTGCCATCGAATTGAAGAGCTGCTCGAGCTTCTAGGCCCTGAGTGGCAAAAAGACCAAGAAATGAACATGCTGCAGTTCTTGGTTAAGCTAGCAAAAGAAGCCGGTTACCAAGGTCCACTTGAAGATCTGACGGACGACGTACTTATCTACCATCTTAAAATGCGCAACAGCAGCAAAGATGAAATGATCCCAGGTCTGAAAAAAGACCAGGAAGATGACTTTAAAACCGCCATCCTTCGTGCTCGCGGCATCATTAAGTAATCCAATCAAACACCGTAAGGCAGCTCAGGCTGCCTTTTTTATTACCCAGAGATCGACCTACGCCCGATTCCAGATAAATAACCACCGCAATTATTGTTAAAAGTTAATGTTGTCAAAGAAATAGAATTGTTATTAATTGTATACTTTCACACCTAAACTAAAAATACAGTCTACCGAGCAAGATCAGAAGTACTCAGGGCTTAATCAACGACCTGTATCCTCATTTTATTGAGCCTGACTTCACCTACAACCAGAGTGCGATCAAAAGAAATTGCACCTACATCGCCCAAAAGGAAGCGCAATGAGTCAGGATAAAATTGACATTAAAGATGTGACGCCCAAAACGTTTAATCCCAAAACCCATAAAACCCAAGGCGATCGCTTTAATCCCAGTAACCGCATTTACGTTCGCGAAAGTAAAGGCACCTACCAGTTGCTACGTCGCTATGGCGGATGGTTTTTATTACTGCTGTTTGCCCTAATCCCATGGATTCCTTTTGCTGAACGCCAAGCCATTCTGCTCGATATTGGCAATCAACAATTCAACTTCTTTGGCACCACGCTTTATCCGCAAGATCTGACTCTACTCGCAACCTTGCTGGTGATCGCCGCCTTTGGTCTGTTTTTTATCACCACCTTTTTGGGTCGAGTCTGGTGCGGCTACTTATGCCCGCAAACGGTATGGACGTTTATCTATATCTGGTTTGAAGAAAAACTGGAAGGCAATGCCAATAAGCGCCGCAAACAAGATTCAGGCAAACTGACTCGCTCCCTCATCATCCGAAAGACCCTTAAACACCTAGCTTGGTTTGCTATTGCCCTCGCCACCGGTTTTACTTTTACCGGCTACTTCGTACCAATCCGTGAGCTAGTCGTCGACTTCTTTACCTTCAATGCCAGTTTTTGGCCAGTGTTCTGGGTGATGTTTTTTGCCATTTGTACCTATGGCAATGCTGGTTGGATGCGTTCGATTATGTGTATTCACATGTGCCCGTATGCGCGCTTTCAATCGGCAATGTTTGATAAAGACACCTTTATCGTCGGCTACGATAGCCAGCGGGGAGAGAACCGCGGCCCTCGCTCACGCAAAACGGATCACAAAGCCTTAGGCTTGGGTGATTGCATTGACTGTAATTTATGTGTGCAGGTGTGCCCAACCGGTATTGATATTCGCGATGGCTTACAATATGAATGCATTAACTGTGGTGCTTGTATCGATGTTTGTGATCAAACCATGGATAAAATGGGCTATGAAAAAGGCTTAATCAGTTACACCACGGAACATCGACTGTCTGGCAAATCGACCAAAATAATGCGGCCTAAACTGCTGGGTTATGGGGCGGTATTACTGCTGATCACCGGCTTGTTCTTTGTCCAAATTGCCAGTGTGGACCCTGCGGGAATGAATGTTCTACGCGACCGAAGCCAGCTCTATCGAGAAAACAGCTCGGGTGAAATTGAAAATACCTATACCTTAAAAATCATCAATAAAACTCAGCAATCACAGCAATATAAACTGAGTGTAACGGGACTTGATGACGTATCTTGGTACGGAAAACAAAGCGTCACCGTCGCACCAGGAGAAGTGTTAACACTGCCAATGAGTTTGGGTATGCAAGCGGACAATCTCAGCTCTCCTGTTTCAACAATACAGTTTATACTGTCCGACAGTGAACAATTTACCATTTCGGTAGAAAGCAGATTTATCAAAAAATTATAAAGCTGCCCTCGCCCCTAATTTACGGTAAGGGCTCAGTAATGAGCCCTTTAATTTATGTCAGAAACCGCCTTTAACTTTGATGCGCTTACCCCAGATTTCATGTGGTATGCACTGGAAAGTATCGGGATTCGAGCTGAGTCGGGATTTTTACCGCTCAACAGTTATGAAAACCGCGTTTATCAGTTTACCGACGAAGAACGTCAACGTTATGTGGTGAAGTTCTACCGCCCAGAACGTTGGTCGAGTGAGCAAATTCAAGAAGAGCACAACTTTACTTTAGAGCTTATTGAATCAGACATTCCGGTTGCACCGCCATGTCGTATTGATGGCAAGACATTACACTTTTACCAAGGCTATTTATTTGCGCTATTTGCCAGCGTTGGTGGACGTCAATTTGAAGTGGATAATCTTGAGCAACTAGAAGGGGTTGGGCGATTTTTAGGTCGCATCCATAAAGTCGGGTCACGCACGCCATTTGTGCACCGTCCAACATTAAGCTTAGACGAATATCTCTATCAACCACGTCAATTGCTGCAGCAATCGACCTTCATCCCCATGCACCTTGAGAATGCCTTTTTTAGCGACCTTGATTTGCTGATCAGCCGCTTAGAAGAGCATTGGCAAACACCATCACAAATCATTCGCCTGCACGGGGATTGTCACCCGGGCAATATTCTATGGCGTGATGGGCCGATGTTTGTCGACCTGGATGATTCGCGTAACGGCCCTGCAATACAAGATTTATGGATGTTGCTTAACGGCGATCGTGCCGACAAAACTATGCAGCTTGATATTTTGCTTGAGGCTTACCAAGAATTTAGCGATTTCAATATGAATGAGTTGAAACTAATTGAGCCTTTGCGCGGTCTACGTATGGTGCATTATATGGCATGGTTGGCAAAAAGATGGCAGGATCCCGCCTTCCCAATTGCCTTTCCTTGGTTTGATGATCCAAAATATTGGGAAAGTCAGGTACTGGCATTTAAAGAACAAATTGCGGCGTTGAATGAAGCACCATTGACTCTAATGCCACAATGGTAACGCTCAAAAAATAATAAATAATATGGAGATAATAATGAAAAAGCTGTTTGCACTTGTAACCACTTTACTGCTGAGCCTTTCTGTTCACGCAGCGCCGTTTTCTGAAGGTGAGCACTACAAGGTTCTTGATCTTGAAGCATCAAAAAAACCAACGGTCACCGAGTTTTTCTCATTTTACTGCCCACACTGCAAAACTTTTGACCCAATCATTCGCCAACTAAAAGCGCAGTTGCCAGAAGGCGTTAAGCTCAACAAAGCGCACGTATCTCTGATGGGCGGCGCGATGGGTAAAGAGCTCAACAAAGCTTTCGCAACGATGGTGGTGCTTAAAGTTGAAGACAAAATGGCTCCAGTGATGTTTAACCGCATTCAAACCATGCGTAAAGCACCAAACAGTGCAGAAGAAGTGCGCCAAATCTTCCTTGATGAAGGCATCGATGCGAAAACATTTGATGCGGCATACAACGGCTTTACGGTTGACTCTATGGCACGCCGTTACGACAAACAATTTCAAGATGCTGGTTTAACTGGCGTTCCTGCGGTCGTCGTCAACAATAAGTACCTAGTTCAAGCACAATCAATTGAAAGTATTGACCAATACTTTGCGTTGGTTAATTACCTAGTGACACTAAAATAAGCGTCATTTAGAGCGACATTGAACTCATTTCTATAAGGGAGCGTTAGCTCCCTTTTTATTTAATCCAACCGATCTAGCCACTATTATTTTAATCATGACAACCTCATGATTAAAATATCAAACACCGCAGTCAATTGCGCCCCATTGATGATGCTGACAACATTCAACGCAGCTTAACATAACAACAATTTCTCTACTGCTTGTTGCATTTTTGTGTAAAAAGAGAACGAACGTAGCCGACAACATAAACAGTGGCAAAATAACAACCATACAAGCCATCAATAGCTCATCTGGCAAATAAATAACAACCGATAATGCATTATTGGAAAATAATAGATTCGCCAAGCCGAAAAAAAATAGTAAAATCCGCGCCGAATAAAACAACAATATGCAATTACACAACCCCATAAGCCGTTTGGAATATCGAGCAGATTGATCAAATTTGTTGCACTACACTCTTTTATTGATCACTTTTTTGTCCAAGCGAAGCCATGTCGGTTCGGTAAGTTGCGCGGAGAGATGAATACATGAAATTACAATACAGCTTACTAGCTCTTGCTATCGTAAGTGGCTCAAGCTTTGCTCAACTATCTGATAAAGCAGGCTTTAGTGGTGAAGTGTCAATCAGCACAGGTTTCTACTCAACTGAGTCAAACCTGAATACTCATGATGACAACAAAAATATCGACAGCAACTTAGGCGCGCCAAGTGACGCAGTTTCTGGTGCACTAATTCTGCCACTAGGTAACGTTGCTTACACATTTGGTAACGGCTTAAACCAACAGTTTTACGCGGGTACTTCTCGTGAAGATATCGCAACAGGTACACTGGCGTTTGAACTGGGTTATAAATACCAACTAGCATCGGGCATGATCATCAATGCCTCTATGCTACCAACCATCATGTCTGGTGAAGTTTGGGCTGACCCATACCAAGCAAAAAATCGTCAAACAACCGATGAAGATGGCAACGCATACCGTCTAAAGCTTGAGAACATTGCAGGTTCTAAGTTCACAGTTGATATGGCATACGCAACTAAAGACATTGATAATGAAAAGTCAGGCGCAGCGCGCGAACCTAATGATATGGACAGCCTACGTCGTGATTCAAACGCGTTCATTTTCAAAACTGATTACAAATTGTTCTTGGATCAACAAACCATCCTAACACCACGTCTGTCTTACATCAGTTCAGATGCTGACGGCGATGCGAACTCATTCACTGGCTACGGTGCAGAGCTAAGCTACTTCAAGCTTTTAGACCGTCACCAGTTTGCCCTAACCGGTGGTTTCAAAACGCGTGATTACGATGCAAACAACGCAGTTTTTAATAAAACTCGTCAAGATGATGAATTCAGCCTATTTGCCGCTTACGAATACGCAAACATCATGGATTGGCAAGATTGGTCACTGATTTCGCTAGTAGGCTTCAGCAACAGCGATTCAAACATCGACTTCTACGATAAGAAAGATTACATCATGTCAGTGGGTATGAACTACCAATTCTAATCTGGCTGATTAACGACAAAGCAAACCCACCATCATGGTGGGTTTTTTGTGCCTGCAAGCGAAAAGATAATAACCCTACACTGATTGCGCATGCAGATGACGCATCAGTCGGTCCATCGCTCTATACCCCAACGCTTCTGCAAGATGAGCACGGGTAATGTCTGATTCTCCAGCCAAGTCGGCAATGGTGCGCGCCACTTTAATAATGCGATGATAAGCCCGCACTGATAGCCCTAAACGATGCAACGCTTGCTCTAAAAACTGCGCGTCGGTCTTATTCAACTGACAATAACGCTCGATCTCACGACTACCCAGCAAAGCATTGGCTTTACTACTGCGCGTAAGCATCTTGTCACGAGCTTGCTCGACTCGCGTTTTCACCATTTCCGTCGCCTCACCTCGCTCACCACCAGAGGCCAAAGTACCTTGCGGCAAGGCTGGGATTTCTAACGACATATCAAAACGATCCAACAACGGCCCAGACAAACGACCCAAATAACGTAACGCAGCCTGAGAATTGCCGTGACTTTGCTTGGCATCGTAATGGCCACTTGGGCTTGGATTAAGTGCTCCAACCAATTGAAAGCGAGCCGGAAAACGGGTTTTGCCCTGTGCGCGTGAAATAATAATCTCGCCAGATTCCAGCGGCTCGCGTAACGCATCCAGCACTTTGCGTTCAAACTCAGGCATTTTCCTAATATTGAGTTTGAGTAATAAATATTGTCAATTTGAGGCTTTGAATGTTGTGAGTGTTGTCCGAGTTAGTGGAGCGCATCGCTTCAGATGCTAGCGGAAAGATAGGTCATTCATTTTTCTATTTAGTCGAGCAAGTCGCTATGTTATCCGTTCAATCTGACTTCTTCACTTAGCCCTTCCCATGAATGAGTATTCACTTAATCGTCAGGTGCAACAACTGATTCAATCACAGAATTCAGATGGAGAGCGAAACTACCAACTAAAACAGTTATGCCCCAAAACGTTTTAGTTAAATCTATTAATAGCGCAGATAAAGTGGTGCAATAACTTACTTTTTCTAACCCTAGAACATCTACAAGTCTGTAGGTTTTATCAAAGTTAGTCTGCCGAACTACAAAAAACAGAGCTAAGAGATTGTAAAGATAGCTTTATGAACTTCTCACCCATATCGTCATCAATGGTGTATTTAGTCTGTTCTTTTCCATCAACTTCAACCTTTTCATCTAGGATAGTGAATCTAGCTCTATGCTCGCTGTCTGGTGCAGTTAGCACTAAATCACCCTCACTATCTGAGATTTCATCAAACCACAATTCAAGTGTTGGTAGTTCTTCCCTCATAGGGAACTGGAATTTTTCGTATTTACCTTCAACTACGGCTATGTCGTCAAACTCAAAGCGATTGGTTAGGTCTTCCAGTAACTTCTGACATGACTCTTTAACGAGATTCTGTAATGGTGTCGCATTGAACATCTTCATAACTTCTCTAGATGACACGTCATACTGTAGGTTGGTAAAGCTCGCCTCTCCAACTACACCCATATGACCACGAATAACTTCTTCAATTGCACTGAAAGTATTTAGTATGTTTTGGTCTCTAGAGCTTCCGTCTTCTTCTGGCGGTACATCCCATACCTCTTTGAAGTCGTCACCCATGTAATATGCGAGGTGCAAAACCTCTGAGTAAGCTCTACTAAAGATTTCCACGCTAGAATCTGACAAGTCAATGAACTTTACCCCTATATCATCACTTAGCTTGTGAAGGTTATTTTGTAGGAGTGTGTACATTTGCTGAATGAAGTTATCTAAAACTCGTCTCTGGTCAGGGTTCTTTTCTTTGTGCTCTGAGAAATGCTCATAAAAGCTATAAAGGATTTCACCCGTATCAGTTATGAATCTATTAATTTCCGCTACAGCAGTCGGTTTTAACGTGACTTCGCCTTTTTCTTGAATGCGGTTGAACTCGTACAGTTCTGAGAAAATTACAGGTAAATCTTCCTCAGTGATGTACTTGAACTTCGCATTGTTTACCCGTCTTCCCATGACCTTTTCAAAATGCTTTTGTTGCTCGTAATACATTTCATAAAGACGTTTGTCTTTTTGTAACTCTAATCCTTTCATTGTCTGCTCTGAACGGTGGTTAGCCGTTACCCACGCAACTAAAGGAATGCTCAAAGAGGCGATAGTCATAGGAATCTTGAAGGTAGTCCAGAAGTCAGCTAGTAGCTTGGGCGCATCTTCATAGGTTTGGAGCACGTAACCCAGTGCTAGCGAGCCTAAAATCGGTACTCCTATTGCAGCTTTGAATAACTTAGTTTGAGATAGTTTTTTGTTATCTGACATTGGCTCTACCTTCTTATTGAACCACCTATCGCCATACCACCTCGTGAGGCGGTCGCTAGAATAAAATTGTTATCCAAATTAGCTACAGTCCGAAAGCAGGTTTCGAAGTGACCATCATGAAGAAGTTGGTCTCTGGTATCTTCTGGGAGAGTGAAGGAGCTATTATCTTTGTTAACAATATCTTTGGTGACCATGCTGTAATGAGTATTGAACATGGCAGAGGGCATCTTCTCCTCTTGCTCTGGTACACCAAAAGGAATCACTTCTTCAAAGAAAATTCGTAAAAATCCTTTTTGGTTTTCATTCAGGTCTTTAGAAAACTCCATCAAACTCTGCTCCCTAACTTTAGCTAGGTATTCAATCAAACACTCTCTTACCGTGGGGTGTAATTTGTATACATGCTCTTGGAAGCTTTTCCTACCAATAGCAAGGATGTAACCAGTTGTTTCGAAGTGTTGGGCAGGGTCTCTTCTCCTATGTAAAGCTACGTTATCATTTAACATGCTTTCGAGTAGTGACAGATGACCCTTTTCAAGGTGGGGTAGTGTTGATTCTACTTCTCGTCTAAATGCCAAGGCTTTATCTTGGGCTTCTTTCTTTGCAGCCTCTTGTGCCTGTTCGTGCAGACGCGATTCTTCATTTTTGTCTCTTCTACTCTTGTTCCAAGACTTGAGCCAATATAAAAGCTCTATGGATATATGGGAAAGGCTGTAAGCGGTCAGCATGAGTATGTAAGGAATGTATTCGCTTGGTAGTCCTTTTGAAGCCATGAAAGCACTTGTGAAGCTCCAAAAAAACACTAGGAACAACACAAAAACAAATAGCTTTAAGGCTGTCTTAACTGAAGTTATTGCTGTTACAAGCTTTAGAATCCATTCTGGCACTTTGTTACCCCATGAAGATATGTAAGATGACGAATTATATCATTTTTTTACAACGCACCGTGAATATGGATGTGCAGATTGGTGAGTATCGTGTGTAACCCAGATCAAGGAAAGTAGGTGCCCTAAATATTGCTTTGAGAACAATCAACCTTTAGTTAAGCGAAAACCGTTAGTTTTAGATAGCCACAAGGTTTGCAATACCTCAACTAATACAGCTTTGCTTAGTAACTGACTCATTTTTGTCCAAAAACGAGTTACATGACCGCTTGGTGATGGGCTTTTACTGTGCCGAAGATACAATGCTTTTATCTATATCAGATTGAAAAGCAACCAATAGCTTCTTCATTTCACTAAGTGCTGCTGTAGGCGTTAACTCCTTCCTTGCTATCTGCTCTTCTAACAGCTCAATCTGACGCTTTGCCAAATCAACACTCGACTTTAGAGATACTGCATTATAAACCTCTGTGTAGCCGTGAATATCTGCAAATGCGAGATCAATATAAGTATCTAAAGAGCTAAGATTCGTATGACCTGTCCACTGCTGAAGCTGCATTTTAAACGTTTGCGTGTGAAGTAAGTGCTTTCGGAAATCGTCCTTATCATTCACTTCTTTAGTGGCAAGAATAAGCTCTTTGAGCTTATCTGTTATAAATGCGTGTCTCCATAAGTGCGGGTGTAACTCTCCCTCGATACCAAGCTCTTTTTTCCATGAGTTAATGTAAGTTGTCCATGAATCTGCGGATAAGCGTAAACCTGTTTTTAAACTGACAAACAGATAATCATGCTGGTTTTTTTTCTTCCTCATGACTTTCTTACGAACTTTGATGTAATCCGCAATCACTGATAACAAAAGATGTGGAACAGGTATCTTTCGAGTGGCATTGTCGTCTTTACGTTTTAAAGTGGTAAGCGTGAGCATACCTGTACGTCTCGCTTCTTCATAATCGCTCATTTTAATCAAATGAAGCTCCGTTACACGAGCGCCAAGTTGTTCCATTGCAGTATATAACGCCATGTCCCTTTTGCGTTTATCTTTATTTTTCTGTGTTTTTATAAACTCCCACACACGCAACGCATCATCTTCCGAAACAGGGTGACGTTTCTTTATCTCGTCTTTAGTTGGTACAGCAGAATGCGTAATTTTAGTGCCTTCAATGAACCCTTTATAGCCTTCCTGTTTGCGTTTGTAATGCTTCTCAAGTATCTGAATTGAGTTACCTTTATCTTTGCCAATGAAAGCACTCAAATCATGAAACTCTTGGATAAACTGCAAAAAATCCAAACAGGTATGCGCAATCTTTATAACGGAGTTATTCTTGCGTTTTAGCTCGCCAAGTGGTGTTCTCTCCGCCTGTAGTGATTGAATGAAAAGAGTGAATGTTGCATCAGTAAGTTGACTAAATTGGCTCAATAATGGCTGTTTTTCAATAAAGTGAACCAAGTGGATGATATCGTGGGCATATCCTCGAATAGTGTCACTTTTTAAGTTTCTCACCATCAAACTATGGATGTAGGCATTGGCTTCATAGCAAGGAGTATGATTACTGTAGGTTACGAAAGGAATATCCAGTGGCTTACGAAAGACAAGCTTCCCATCAAACCCAAGATGACTCCATTGCTCAAAGTTTTTAAGCTTACGAACCGCCATCATAGCTCTCCATTCAAAGTGAAGTTCATCTGCGCTTCAATCTTCCTATTGTGCTCTCGATAAAGCTCCTGTCGTTCTTCTACTGTTCCTTCATGATTCGCTAGTTGCTTTAATCTAGAACGCAACTCTGAAACCATAACGGTCAGTAAAGAATTGCTGCGCTGCGCTGCATCCAGCTCCGATTCAAGCTCAGAAACTTTGTGCTTTAAACCCACGACGGTTTGCTTGTTGCCTTTGGAAGCTTTCTCATCGAGACGTGCAGCCTCTATCGCCAGTTTTGCATTTATACGAAGTTCATCTAATGATAAGAAGCCTCTTTCCAGAAGTGATTCTGAGATGCTTTTGACCGTGTTTAATGAGCATGATGTGATATTACGCTCTTGATTCTGGTATTTAGCGATACCAGATTGAGACTTGAGCGCCTTTAATAGTTCTTCATCATTTTTAAACTCAGTTGGGGCTGTGATGATTTCCTTCAACAGCTTTTCTGTTTCAAGTATCTTAGTTTGGTTTTTCTCTAACACTTTCATTGCCCATTCCTCAATCGAGGTCTTTGATTTTTAAAATTAGATTAAAAGTTTGAGTTGTATTTCCATCATCATCTTCGATGGTGAAGAACTCTGGCTCAAGCGTGATTCGACCTTCCTCTAAAAGCTGAATAACCTCTGTTTCGATGTCCTGCTCTTTTTGAAGTTGGCTTATGTGAGGGACGGTTAGATAAGACTCATCATCGTAATCTTCTGCGGCTTCACTCACTGACTCTATCGTGATGGGTGTTGAACTATCACCTGTCAGGCGTTCTGCAATGATTTTGCGAACCTCTTCGATTCCTTCTAGCTTCGCAAGTTCAGAAGTGGAATCGACCACGCCACGAACAATTACACTAGCTTTAGCTCCATTTAGAACCGCCCCAGTTTCCGACTCAGAGATATAATGGTATAAGTGTTCCATATCAGAATGTCCGAGCATCCAGCGCAGAGCATCCATTCCATCAAATCCTTTTGACCAAAAGAACGCCATAGCAAAGAAGCGTCTCAATTGGTGCTGACGGACATAATTACGGCGATACTCTCCGTTATCGTACTCCACCAAGTCCGTTTCTAAGTAATCACATAAGGCATCAAGGTGAGCATTATATGTATTGTGAGAAACCTGACTTAACTGCGAGCACTTTGAATTGAGGTTGTTAAACAAAGATAACTTTCCTTTGCATAACCTCAACTCACTCGCTTTGATGTTAAATTGCTCCAGTTGCCAAATGAACCTTGCGATAGATAAGGGAATAGGTCTTTCTATTGTTGCGTTCACCCCTTTTGAGCCCGTTTTTTTTACCTTAAATATCAGGTTGTACTCTGTTTTTGCACCCGCTTCTGAAAAGGGACTTACATTAGGTGAAAGGTTGCCATGTGACTTCAACTTGATTAATTCATCTTGTCTTCGAGCCATGATTGCACCCACTAAGACTTGCATTGCGCCTTGCAGTACAGAGAACAAATCAAACAAGCTCTCATTAGCTCGAATCCGCTCAAAGCGACTTTCCACACTTTCTGCAAAGCCTTGAATCTGCGTTACCCCTTTTTTGAGGTATTCACTACTCAGACAGTTGATTGCCTCCGTTTGAAACCAGTAACCTCGCTCCGAACCAGACATCTCTCGATGCAACTCTTCATCCCAAGCTCGGGTGGATTCTTGTGGGCGGAGTGTATTGGGTTTTGTTGCAGCAGATTTGCTTCTTGCTTTAGATAGCAGTGTTAATGTTTCATCCAGTAAAGTAACAACGCCTTCCTCTATAGGTAGATGCTCTTTGGCAAACTCATAGCACTGACGAATTAAATTAAACACAAAGGTAGGCGGCAAGGTGCGGGTGCGTCCTGCTTTTTTTAAGCTAACTAACTGGCTAATGTGACCTGAGCTGACACGCTCGGACAAGATTGAAGGGGTTGCCGCATCTTCACGCTCAAGGTTGGTATGAATCAATCGAATTGTTTCAATCCATATTGAGATAGTCCGTTGATTAGTGCCTGTTGAGGTGTCTTTATTCTCAACCGCTCGATACTCTGAGTTTCGCCTTGGCGCTTTGAGGTGAAGTTCTGCGTAGTTGGGAATATTGATGTCGTGGTAAAGCATCTTACCTTTAAACAACAACTCACCCAGCACAGCACCGTTGCCAGTGTATTTTATGTATTTTCCAGAGTGATAATAACTTTGCTCAAAAAGCCAAGCACACGCCTTCTCTCTCTCTGCTAGAAATAAGAAACTTTCATCTTGCGCAATGTCTTGTGTAATGTAGGGGAAATTTTCTTTAAATGTTTGTGCGTCCGTATCAGAAATGCTTTGAGAAGCGTTATTAAGTAATACCTTGGTATGTTTATCAATTTCATACACACCTTGAAAATTTCCGTGTTCGGCGACTTTCGTCAAGATGTTCAACCAAAAGTCATCATTCACATTCAGAAGGTGATATTTTGCTAGCTTCAATTCTTTTGAGTGCAACAAGACCGCATTGATGAGAGCGATAACTTTGTTAACTTTGCGGCAAGCAGTTGTTGGACTGATAACCTTCCCACCGTTTTCAAGTGGATTATCTGCTGCCGTAATCCAGTATTTAAAGCTGTTTAACAGCTTTTGGTGTTTTTTATCCGTGAGTTTCTTACCGTCATCTAAGTAAACCGAGTCCCAATGTATCGTTTTTGGGGTTTTGCCAAATGTTAGTACCCACTTGTTTTCAGGAAAGCTGGATTCTAACCATTCAGGCTGTCTGTCATCGTAACCGTAGATGCCAGTATGGATATTCGTGATGATATCTAATGCTCGATAGTCATCATTTGCTACTGAGAAATTGATAATTTCTTCAAGAGTCTCGGCGCTTAAACCATTTAGAACCGAATGGTCTTCCTGGATGTTTTCAATGAGGTTAGCAATAGAGGAATTGTCGATAGCAACACTTAACATAGCAGCGCTCCCTTAATCGAGTCAGTATCTAGTTTGTTCTTGGTGGCAATATCAAGCATTCCCATCAAATCATCATCCGCACTATGCTTGCCTGAACTCAGGGTATCTAAAACAAACACCGCTGATTGATACCAGTGAGCCACAATATCTAAAAAAGAGTCCTCATCATCACTGCTCTCAACAACAAAGCGTATCGCCATCAACAACTGCAAAAGTGATGTCGAGATAGTGTATGTCAACTGGTCGAACACTAAGGATTCAGAGGTTTCATTATCAGTTGCGGTCTTTTGAACAAAACCGTGGTCGAAATGCTCTGGAATGTTGCTTATGCCGTGATTATTCAAGAACTCTTCGATGTCCTGAGCGCTCATGTTCACAGCATCTAGTCGGTACACCGAGTCTTTCATGGCTTCAAGCAAAATGGCGTTCTGAAACTGACGTATCCAACGTGCATTAAAGAAGTCCATGAGTGGTTTGGGGAGGTAAGAGGTCAGTAGATTTACGTCTTTCTTTTCATGACCAAGCGCCTCGGCAACGGCATCCATTGAGCGTGTTTCCAAATAAATTTGAAAGCCTCGGTGTCGTCTAATGGAACGTAACGAATGGATATCGGAAATGGCTTGGGCATCTTCCAAGGTTATGTCGCTGCTCTTATCAAAGAGTGTTTCACTTTGAAGCCAATTATAAAAATCATTTGCCGAATGAAGAGTATTATTGAGATCGCTTGGACTTATCACATTGGTAGCGGTTGCAGTCAAAATCATCTTTCGCCAATTCACATTCCCTTTTTGCTTCAGGTATTCACGGCTCATGCGAGTATGCTGTATCAGGAACTCAACTATAGATTTAGAAAACTCATTGAGCACTACTTCTTGCTGCGCATTGGTAGACCCTTTGCGTGATTTGTGACTGACCGCAATGTGCTGATTACCAACTTGCTTATAGCCCACCATATTGCCATTTACATCAAATAAGTCCCATTTTGCTAACCAAGAAGGTGTTATCAAAGGATGTTCTATCACAAGCAGCGTCAAAAGAACGTTCAGTGTTGATTTGGTTGGTAAATTTAACTCTGTTTTGAGTTGGCTAGCGTTACCGTAAAACCCCAAAAATGATAGATAGCTAGCGTCTTTTGCAGCGATGCCATGTGCATAAAAGGTTGCTACTGTATTATCTAACTTATCTTCACCGACAAAGTTCGTATATTCTCTATTGCCTAGCGTGCCGCTCAATGGTTTAACTAAGCCTGTGCTCTGAAATGCTTTATTTCTCTTCTCTCGCTCTAAAAGCTCATAAAATTTCAAGAGACACACATGCCTGATGTGCGCCATATCTCGCTCTACACGTTGCTGAATAATTGAAACAGCCTCTTCATCTTTAATTTTGAGTGGAATGTTAGCAAACCATCGAAGGTTTTCTGGCTGCGTAGCATTGCCGCCAATTGAAAAGGTGGGTGCTGCATCTTTTGGGTCTTTCCAGTCTGGAACGATGAATGGTTTGTGAGGCTCAGCAAAAACACCCGTGTTGATAAAGCACTCGGTATAATAGTTAATGGTATTTCGCCACTTAGCATGAAAATCTTTTGGGCAGTTATCGGCTGCTTGAGAGCGCACAAATAGCACTTTAAACACCTTATGGAAGAATAGCTGCACATGATTACGGCTTAAAAGGGCTTCTATTGTCAGCCCGTCTCGGTCGGTATAAACAGTGGAGATACCTACAAAAAGTTTTTTGAGTCCCTTTAATGCGTGGGTCAGAGATGATGATTTTTGTGTAAAAGCATAGTTTTTTAGAGCAAGATGAACCTTGTTGGTAAACGCCTCACCAAAATTAACATAAAGCGTATCCAGATGAGCCTCATGTTCTTTGCCTTCTTTTGATAACACCCGCCAACCATCAAGGTAGTCAGACTTTGATTTATCTATATTAAGCTCTCTGAACTGAGCTAGACAGGTCGAAACGTCTTCTGTGATTTTTAAACTCGAAAGCTTTACTTCATCAAGAGTTAAATGTTTATCTTGCGCAATGTAGCAGAAAAGATTTTTGAGTTGATTACCAATCTTATATCTATGCTTGATAGTGGTATCATCATAGTTATAAACAAAGCCAATGAGCGACTGGAAGTGTGCATTAAGTGAGCTTGAATCATTCAGTATTTCCAATGCACTGTAGTTACCTTGTTTAACCAAGTAGCAGTAAGCTGCATAAAGATTCAATGTTGGTTGTATAGACGTTGGGGTGACTGAGGATTCAGCAGCAAGCGCTAGGTAGTTAGAGTATTCGACTGACAGTGCAGTTTTTAATAAAGAAAGCTCATTTAGTGTTTTTACATTCACAACCAAACCTCATAAATTGACAACTCAAAATTAGATTAGTTGTCAGAGTAATTCTTGTCAATGTAAGAAAAGGTGCTAAAACACATTTAATCCAATAACATTCAACAACTTAATATGAATCTGATGATTTTTAGTTATTAGGATTATAGGAATCTCATCGAGAAATAACAAGCCATTGTGAGCAAGTGAAATTTCGCCGGGCCTAGGTACTGAACCGCCCCCAACCAGCGCCGCCATCGAACTGGAGTGATGTGGCGAGCGAAATGGTCGCAATTTCCAATTGAACTGATTAATTTCTTGTTGGGTTAATGAGGCAACGGACGCCGATTCCATCGCTTCTTCGTCCGACATGTCAGGTAGTAGGTCGCGCAAACGCGACGCTAGCATGGTTTTACCCGTGCCGGGAGGACCAAGAAAAAGTAAATTGTGGTGGCCCGCCGCTGCGATTTCTAGCGCTCGTTTACCTTGTTGCTGGCCAATAATATCGCGCAGATCTCGTGAATGCGTGTGCACTTGAGGTTGAGCATCGGTTTGGTGTAATGCTAACGCTTGTTGACCACACAAATCTGCGCACACTTCGAGCAAGCTTTGCGCCGATTTATGTATCTCTTTACCCACCAGCGCGGCTTGATCACCATTGCCATGTGGCACCACCAACTGCTGCGCGATTAACGCGGCTGGCAACACACCTTTCACCGAGCGTAACTCGCCCGACAATGCCAATTCACCGACAAACTCACGTTGGCTAAGCGGATGAATGGGGATTTGCTGTGAAGCAGCCAAAATACCCAAGGCAATCGGTAAATCAAAACGGCCACCCTCTTTGGGTAAATCGGCAGGGGCTAAATTGACCGTAATCCGCTTGGCGGGAAACTCGAAGCGCGAGTTAATGATCGCACTGCGTACCCGATCGCGAGATTCTTTCACGGTGGTTTCCGGCAGACCCACCAATGCAAATCCTGGCATGCCATTGCTGATATGCACCTCTACCGTCACCAACGGCGCTTCCACGCCCACTGATGCTCGGCTGTAAACCACAGCTAAACCCATACATTCCCTTATTATGTTCACTTTTAAGGCGGCTATTTTTATAGCGCCATTGTTATATAGCGTGGCGACTTGCTGAGATAATGTGAAAAAAGAATGAGTTTTTGCTTGTCATTTAACGGAAATGTGTGATACCACTAGTGACGCAAACAATTACGTACCATATTACGCAAACACAACCATTAGAAATTAATAATGACATTAAACGCCCGCTTACATGCACTGATTGCCCTGATTATCGTGGTCATTATTAGATTGCGCGGGGTCTAGTGGGCTAAAGAAAGCCAAGAATTAGATAAACCCCCGCACTGAAAAGTTCGGGGGTTTTTTTCAATCAATTGGGATGAAAATTAGGCAGGCAAGGCCAGCAAATTATAATCAAACTCTCCGCTTAGCGCTCATTGAACGAGCAAGACACATGGCGAGAGAGTACAGGAAGAATGGGAGCGCACATGAAGTGCAAACAACACAAGGACAGCTACCAAGGTAGCACAGGAGGTGGTCAATGACCGGTGCAGAGTTAGTTGTTGCCGCACTCGCGCAACAAGGAATTAAAACCGTATTTGGTTACCCTGGCGGGGCCATCATGCCGATCTACGATGCCCTCTATGACGGTGGTGTTGAGCACATACTCTGTCGTCATGAACAAGGTGCAGCAATGGCTGCGATTGGTATGGCACGCGCAACACAAGACGTTGCTGTATGCATGGCAACTTCCGGACCGGGAGCGACCAACCTTGTCACAGGCCTCGCTGATGCCTTTATGGATTCCATTCCTTTAGTTGCTATCACCGGCCAAGTCGCCAGTTCCCACATTGGTACCGATGCCTTCCAAGAGATGGATGTGATCGGCATGTCACTCTCTTGCACCAAGCACAGCTATCTAGTCACCGATATCCATGATTTGGCACCGACACTTGCCGAAGCGTTTGAGGTAGCAAAAACCGGTCGTCCCGGCCCTGTCATTGTTGATATCGCCAAAGATGTCCAACTCGCACAAGCACCCACTTCTATTCTACCGCCTTGCACACCACCAGCTCATCCAGTTGTGAGCAACGATGCCCTGAGCAGAGCCCAACAAATACTCAGCGATAGCTCTCGCCCAGTCCTATACGTCGGCGGCGGAGTACAACTGAGTAATGCGACAGACACCGTTCGAGAGTTTTTACGCCTCAATCCAATGCCATCAGTCAGCACCTTAAAAGGCTTGGGCACCATCGAGCGTCATGACTCCCATTACCTTGGCATGTTAGGCATGCACGGCACTAAAGCCGCCAACCTCATCGTACAAGAAGCGGATCTACTGATCGCTGTCGGTGCACGCTTTGATGACCGAGTAACCGGCAAACTCGATACCTTTGCACCTAATGCCAAGGTAATTCATATTGATGTGGATGCCGCAGAAATCAATAAACTCAGAACCGCCAACGCGCCACTGCGCGGGGATGTTAAAGCAGTGCTGCCTCAACTCGCTTTAACGCATGATATTACCCCATGGCTTAGCCACAGCGAGAGCTTGCGCACTGGATTTACTTGGCGTTATGACCATCCTGGTGAACTTATTTTCGCTCCAGCATTGCTCAAACAACTGTCCGACATGATGCCTGATAGCTCAATCGTATCGACGGATGTTGGCCAGCACCAAATGTGGGCAGCGCAACACATCCAGCCACGCGAACCACAAAATTTCATCACTTCAGCAGGTCTGGGCACGATGGGCTTTGGTCTGCCAGCAGCCATGGGCGCCTCTGTTGGTCGCCCTGATGACCAATCTATCCTAATTACTGGTGATGGCTCATTCATGATGAATGTGCAAGAGCTAGGCACGCTTAAGCGTCGCCAAATTCCCGTCAAGATCGTCCTGCTCAACAACCAACGTTTAGGCATGGTGCGCCAATGGCAATCGCTGTTCTTTGATGGTCGCCATAGCGAAACTATTTTGGACGACAACCCTGACTTTGTGATGTTGGCAAAAGCGTTTGATATTCCGGGTAAAACCATCACGAAGAAAGAAGAAGTTGAACCGGCTCTAAAAGAGATGCTAGCAAGTAAAACCGCTTACTTACTTCATGTATTAATTGATGAAGAAGAAAACGTATGGCCACTCGTTCCACCGGGTGCGTCGAACAGTGAAATGCTGGAGAACACTTAACATGGAAAGATACTTACTCGATATCAAAGCAGACGATAAACCGGTGCTACTTGAGCGTGTTCTTCGCGTTATTCGCCATCGTGGTTTCATCATTAAACAAGTGGCGGCAACCCAAAACCATGAAAGCCATGTCGCCAGTGTCGAGATCATCGTCGACAGTGATCGCCCGATCACCTTTATTACCAATCAAATTGAAAAACTGTGGGATGTTCGCACTGTCGATGTAACCAAAATCGCTCGTGATCAACTACCAAATAACAACTTACAACAAAAAGTTTGTGCATAAGGAAGGCAATACAATGGCTACAAATACGGCAGATTATATTTGGTTTAACGGCGAGATGAAGCCTTGGGCAGAAGCGAACGTGCACGTACTCACACACGCAATGCACTACGGCACCTCCGTTTTTGAAGGTGTGCGTTGCTACAACACCCCAAAAGGTCCGATTGTTTTTCGTCACCGCGAACACGCGCAGCGCCTAAAAGATTCAGCAAAAATTTATCGCTTTCCTATTCCATACACGGTGGATGAAATCATGGAAGCAACCCGAGAAACTCTACGCCAGAACAAGCTTGAAAGTGCCTATATTCGCCCATTAGGTTTTGTCGGCAATGTAGGTTTAGGTGTTTGCCCTCCCGCTGATACCGCAATGGAATTAATCATCGCCGCCTTCCCATGGGGTTCATACCTTGGTGAAGAAGCGCTAGAAAATGGCGTTGATGCAATGATTTCCAGTTGGAACCGCGCCGCGCCCAATACCATCCCAACCGCAGCTAAAGCGGGTGGTAACTATCTTTCATCACTGCTAGTTGGCGGTGAAGCTCGTCGCCATGGTTATGACGAAGGTATTGCACTCAGCGTTGATGGCTACCTTTCAGAAGGCGCAGGTGAGAACATTTTTGTTATCAAGGATGGCATCATTTTAACCCCGCCAACCACCAGCGCAATCCTACCGGGTATTACCCGTGATTCAATCATGACTCTAGCGCGAGATATGGGTTATGAAGTACGTGAAACTAATATTGCTCGCGAAGCACTATATCTCGCAGACGAAGTCTTCATGACCGGAACTGCAGCAGAAGTGGTTCCCGTTAGCACCGTGGATAAAATTGAAGTTGGCTGTGGTAAACGAGGCCCAATAACCAAAGCGCTGCAAGAAGCGTACTTTGGATTATTTAATGGCACCACGGAAGATAAGTGGGGTTGGTTAGATTACGTTTACTCACAAGAAGCCGCAAAGTAGTAGAGGAATAAGGATATGCCTAAATATAGATCTGCCACCACCACTCATGGTCGTAACATGGCAGGAGCACGCGCGCTATGGCGTGCCACCGGCGTTAAAGAAGAAGATTTTGGTAAACCAATAATCGCAGTGGTGAACTCGTTCACTCAGTTCGTACCCGGCCACGTTCACCTCAAAGATATGGGCCAACTGGTTGCGGGCGAAATTGAAAAAGCCGGCGGTATAGCTAAAGAATTCAATACCATTGCAGTTGATGATGGAATCGCGATGGGCCACGGCGGCATGCTGTATTCACTGCCATCACGTGAACTGATCGCCGACTCAGTGGAATACATGGTTAACGCCCACTGCGCCGACGCCATGGTGTGTATCTCTAACTGTGACAAAATCACTCCGGGGATGATGATGGCTGCGATGCGCCTAAATATCCCGGTAATCTTTGTATCTGGCGGCCCAATGGAAGCGGGCAAAACCAAGCTGTCCGATCAAATCATCAAGCTAGATCTAGTTGATGCGATGATCCAAGGCGCCGATCCAACCATTTCCGATGAACAAAGTGAGCAAGTAGAGCGTTCTGCATGTCCAACTTGTGGTTCATGTTCAGGCATGTTTACCGCCAACTCGATGAACTGTTTGACCGAAGCGCTGGGTTTATCTCAGCCAGGCAACGGCTCAATGTTGGCGACGCACGCCGATCGTGAGCAACTGTTTATCAATGCCGGTAAGCGCATCGTCGATCTGACTCGTCGTTACTACGAGCAAGATGATGCCTCAGCACTACCACGCAACATCGCTGACCGCGCCGCGTTTGAAAATGCAATGGCGCTAGATATTGCGATGGGTGGCTCAAGTAATACCGTTCTGCACCTGCTCGCCTCAGCGCAAGAAGGTGAGATTGATTTTGATATGAACGACATCGATCAGATGTCTCGTCGCGTGCCGCATTTATGTAAAGTGGCACCATCAACGCCAAAATACCACATGGAAGATGTTCACCGTGCAGGCGGTGTGATGGCGATTCTCGGCGAGCTCGATCGCGCTGGATTACTCAACAACCAAACTCGTACCGTGCTTGGTCTAACCATGCAAGAACAGCTCGCACAATACGACATTATGCAAACCGAAGATGAAGCGGTGCTGAAGTTCTTCCGCGCAGGTCCTGCCGGCATTCGCACCACCAAAGCTTTCTCGCAAGATTGTCGCTGGGATCGCCTTGATGATGACCGCGTAGAGGGTTGTATTCGCACTAAAGAAAACGCCTTTAGCCAAGAAGGTGGCTTAGCGGTGCTTTCTGGCAATATCGCGCTTGATGGTTGTATCGTTAAAACGGCTGGGGTTGATGAAGGAAGCTTGGTCTTCCAAGGCCCTGCGGTAGTATTTGAGAGCCAAGATACCGCGGTTGATGGCATTTTAGGTGGAAAAGTGAAAGCGGGTGATGTGGTGGTGATCCGTTATGAAGGCCCGAAAGGTGGCCCGGGTATGCAAGAAATGCTCTATCCAACCACCTACTTAAAATCGATGGGACTGGGTAAGTCTTGCGCACTATTAACCGATGGCCGCTTCTCTGGTGGTACCTCAGGTTTATCGATCGGTCACGTTTCACCAGAAGCGGCGAGTGGCGGCACGATTGGTTTGGTGAACGATGGCGATATGATTGCCATTGATATTCCGAACCGTTCAATCTCACTGCAAGTGAGTGAAGCAGAATTGGCAGAACGCCGTGCTAAGCAAGAGACTTTCGGTTGGAAACCTGTTGATCGCCAACGCACTGTGTCATTAGCCCTAAAAGCTTATGCCAGTTTAGCCACCAGCGCCGATAAAGGCGCGGTACGTGATAAAAGCAAACTAGAGGGCTAATCAATGGTCATGAAAGGATTGGTAGAGACTCTATCGCCCGACCAAGCCCTACCATCTGGCGCAGACTATCTGCGTCAGGTGCTGCGCGCGCCGGTATATGAAGTAGCGACCGTCACCCCTCTACAAGCGATGCCTCGCTTATCTGCTCGATTAAATAATCAGGTGCAGCTTAAGCGCGAAGATCGCCAACCTGTCCATTCTTTTAAACTGCGCGGCGCCTACAATATGGTCGCAAGCTTAACTGAACAACAAAAAATTGCTGGCGTGATTGCAGCATCGGCAGGTAATCACGCCCAAGGGATGGCTCTCTCAGGCACCAAGTTGAGCATCAAAACCACCATCGTGATGCCCAAAACCACCCCAGATATCAAAGTTGATGCGGTGCGTAGCTTTGGTGGCAAAGTGGTCCTACACGGTAATAACTTTGATGAAGCGAAAGCAGAAGCCGAGCGTCTCGCTGAGAAGCATGGCTATACCTTCGTTCCACCTTTTGATCACCCTCTTGTGATCGCAGGCCAAGGGACGATAGGCATGGAAATGCTGCAGCAAAATAGTCATTTAGATTATATCTTCGTACCGGTGGGTGGCGGCGGATTGGCTGCTGGTGTCGCGGTATTGGTCAAGCAACTGATGCCAGAGATCAAAATCATTGCGGTAGAGCCAGAAGACTCAGCCTGCTTAAAAGCGGCGCTGGATGCTGGTGAGCCGGTGGTACTGGATCAAGTCAGCATGTTTGCCGATGGCGTGGCGGTAAAACGCATTGGTGAAGAGACCTTCCGTTTATGCCAACAATACATTGATGGTCATATCACGGTATCAAGCGATGAAATTTGTGCCGCCGTGAAAGATATCTTCGAAGACACTCGAGCGATCGCAGAGCCTTCTGGTGCGCTGGCCCTTGCCGGTTTAAAGAAGTATGTCGATAAGCAGCAATTAAACGGTAAATGCTTAGGGACGATTTTGTCAGGGGCTAACACCAACTTCCACGGTTTACGCTACGTCTCTGAGCGCTGCGAACTGGGTGAGAAACGTGAAGGCCTACTCGCAGTAACGATTCCAGAACGCCAAGGCGCTTTCTTTGAATTCTGCAACTTAATTGGTGGCCGAGCGGTGACGGAATTTAACTACCGTTACAACGATGATTCACTCGCCAACATTTTTGTCGGTGTGCGCCTCAATGAAGGCCAAGCGGAATTGGACAATATCATTCAAGATCTGCGTGCTGGTGGCTACCCTGTGGTTGATCTCTCCGATGACGAAATGGCCAAACTGCACGTACGTTACATGATTGGTGGCAAACCATCGAAACAACTTAAAGAGCGGTTATACAGCTTTGAGTTTCCAGAATATCCCGGCGCACTGCTGAAATTTCTCAGCACTCTGGGTACCCATTGGAATATCAGCCTGTTCAACTACCGCAATCACGGCGCTGACTATGGTCGAGTGTTATGTGGTTTTGAGCTAGATGAGCAAGACCTCGCCCGTTTCTCTTTGCATTTAAGAGAGCTTGGCTATCAATGTAAAGACGAGACCAATAACCCGTCCTATCAGTTCTTCTTATCTTAAGTGTGCACGCTAAGTACGCCATTACTTAGTGAGCCACACATACCTTCGACAAAGTCAGTCCCTGCGGCTGACTTTGTTCTATTCTAACTAAGTGAAACCGTTATAATTATGCACTTAACGCATAGACTCAATGCTAAAGTTTCATTTTCGTCATACCCTATTCCAGACTACACTAGCGGTAGTTAATTGATTGCTGTCCCTAAGTGGAGAAACCTATGTTTAACGCTCTGATTTTGAACCAAGAAGAAAAACGTACTATTGCTGCCATTGAGCAGATCGATGAATCACAGCTGCCTGAAGGCGATGTATTGATCGAGGTTGATTACTCATCTTTAAACTATAAAGACGGCCTAGCGATCACCGGTAAAGGTAAAATCATTCGTAACTTCCCAATGGTGCCTGGTATCGACCTTGCCGGTACTGTTGTTAGTTCAGAAGATAACCGTTACCAAGCGGGTGATAAAGTGGTACTAACTGGCTGGGGCGTTGGTGAAAACCATTGGGGTGGCATGGCACAACGTGCACGCTTAAAAGCAGATTGGCTAGTACCACTGCCACAAGGTTTAGATAGCAAAAAAGCAATGATGGTGGGCACTGCAGGCTTTACCGCGATGCTTTGCGTACAAGCACTACTTGATGCGGGTGTTAAACCAGAAGCGGGTGAAGTGCTGGTTACTGGCGCAAGTGGTGGTGTGGGTTCTGTAGCGGTAACGCTACTGGCTCAGCTAGGCTACAAAGTGGCTGCTGTTACAGGTCGCGTTGAAAAAAATGGCCCACTACTAGAGAAACTTGGCGCTAGCCGTATTATCGATCGCAGTGAGTTCGCCGAACCAGCTCGCCCACTAGAAAAACAAATCTGGGCCGGTGCAGTTGATACTGTTGGCAGCAGCGTACTGGCAAAAGTACTGGCGCAAATGGATTACAACAGTGCAGTAGCCGCTTGTGGTCTTGCCGGTGGTTTCGATCTTCCAACCACTGTTATGCCGTTTATCTTACGTAACGTGCGTCTACAAGGGGTAGATTCAGTTTCATGCCCATTTGAAAAACGCATCGCCGCTTGGGAAAAACTGGTTGAGCTACTACCAGACAGCTACTTTGAACAAGCATGTACTGAAGTAGAACTGGCTGAAGCACCGAAATACGCTGAAGACATCACCAACGGTCAAGTGACTGGTCGTGTTGTGATCAAGCTGTAATCGCTTCTGCGTTATTCCTTAGCGTGAGGAACGAGCGAGTAAGGAATCTCTAAACCCAAGAGATTCCGGACATTTCGTTCCTCAATTCCGCAATAACATTTCTAATTCTGTTCGATCAATCCAGTCCCATATCTTCAATACGTTTGGCAATCAAGCGGCTACACTCCTCCTTCACAATCGCCCGCAACCACTCTTGCGCAGGAGAATGCTCGCACCGAGGATGCCAAATCAACGAGTAATCAAATGGCGTAAACTGGAACGGTAGAGGTTTAACCACGAGCTCATAACGCTCAGCCACCAAGTAGGCCAAATCAGCTGGAACAGTAATAATAAGAGGCATGGTATCAACAATCGCCAACGCAGCCTCAAGATGATAAGCACGCAATACCATGCGGCGCTGAGGATGATCAACGAGAGCTTGTTCTATTAACGCTTTAACGCCATCGCTCACTGCAATCATCGCGTGAGGATAGCTGAGGTAGTCCTCTAAGCTCATCTCGGTATCAGCCAATGGATGGTGTTTAGAAAGCAAACAAAACACCCCTACACGACCAATCACTTCACTACACAGTGGATCAACTTCCCCGATAGGACGACAGATCGCAAGGTCAGCGCCTTCGTACGTGAGCTGATCAGCCAATCGGTCATGCTGCAACGGCAAAAAATTCAACGAAACCAGTGGCGCTTCTTGATAGATACGCGGCAAAGCAAACGGCAAAATGGTTTGCATAGCGTAATCCGTCGTCGCGATGGTAAAAGTTTGCTCACAACGTTGTGGATCGAACTCACGTGGAGATAGTAATTGACGCAATGATTCCAATGGGTCACCCAAACGGGCGTTAATTTCTAATGCTTTTTCGGTTGGAATGAGTTGCTGACCCTGACGAGTAAACAGAGGGTCATTAAGCAAAGTACGTAAACGGCCTAAGACTCGGCTCATTGCTGATTGGCTTAAATTAAGGCGAGTCGCCGCTTTGCTAACACTGCTTTCTTCAATCAGCACCCGTAGGGCAACCAACAAATTCAAGTCACGACGATAGATATCTTCTAGTTCCACTACTGGCACCCAAGCTCGATTAATGATCTAAGTGTACTATTAACAAGTAGAAGTTATCGAGCCATCATCACGATATCAACAAGACTTTGTGAGCAAATTTTAGATAAAAAAATCCCGCCTTTCGGCGGGGAAGCCCAAGAAAACTGGGGATAGTGTCGGAATGTAGTAGTGTGGAAACAATACCTGTGCGTATATAACCAGCGCGATAAAGCAATATTTGTCTCTGGACTCCTTAAGCCAAATCCCTACAATTATGGCGAGAGTCGTCAATTCAATACTGCATGCTTAATGCGGTGAAGATTTCATCGACTCATTATCGCGGCAGACGATAAAAAGCACAGAATGAAACTTCTTGATTACAGCTATTGTTATCAACTTGTTAATTAAATTAAAACAAAATGATCACTTTGCCAAGTGATTATTGAATATTTTTTCTCCACGAGTATTATCTACCGCCTCATAAAGCAAACAAGTGACGACCATGACATTCAATCCAGAACAGGTTACACATACTCTAGAGGCAGAAGGACTACGCTGCCCAGAACCAGTGATGATGGTCAGGAAGACAATCCGTAACATGCAAGTTGGTGATGTGCTATTGGTGAAAGCCGATGACCCCTCTACGACTCGTGATATTCCAAGTTTTTGCCGCTTTATGGATCACCAATTAATGGCAGCGCAAACCGAACAGTTGCCTTACCAATATCTGATCAAGAAAGGATTAGATTAAGCTCATATCATTGCTATCGAGCGTGGTGATAAAAGCATAGAATGAAAAACGGCTGCCTAGGCAGCCGTTTGGTTATTCGTCGTATTCTATCGTTCGGATTTCGGATTGCAGCTTATGGATTTGTTTTTGCATCGAGCGCATTTCTTCATGCATCGGAATAATATGAGCGATGCGAATCCACGATTCCACCGCTAACCCAGCTAAAATTATCGCTCCAGCCACCATCGGCAACCACATGTCGGTGAGCATCATTCCTAGAAGTGTCAGCACCAAACCAAAAGTAAATAGATAGCTTTGACTCTTCGGGGACATCCCCATATAACGTGTCAGCATAATATCGCCCTCCACCACTATTGCTATGGTTAAAGTAGCATGACAATGATGACACTTATATGTCATCGGTCACGCATTTCACCGATTCTACCTGCTGGTTTTGTGTCTATTTATGACTCAGTCGCTCGGCGAATCAAACCAAGTGAACCACAATAAAAGCAGCGTAAAAAAGGCCCTAACCAAAGGTTAGAGCCTAATCGAATTTAGGTCACTTTAATCGAGCGATTATTAACTACGTGGTTTTAAATCCAACACGTGCAATAGACGTTCAGGCGTACCTTCCCAAATCATAGGACGACCTTTCGGGTTGTCTTTTGTCCACCAACCAGTAAAGCGCTTAGTGTTGTATTGGTAGAAGTTAGGACCAGACAAGACCGGAACCGTGACTTGATTTTCCGCAATCAACGCCTGGATATTATGCGCAATTTGACGTTGCTCTTGGCTATCTGCTGTTTTGTAGAAGCTGTCTAGCAACTTATCCAAATCGGCATTTTTCCAATGGTGCATTGCAAAGCGCGGCATACCTTCAGAACTCTGTAAGCGTGAGTGGTAACCACTATCCCAATAAGTATGAGGCGTTGGACCATGGAAGTAGTTGGTGTAAGCAATGTCGTAATCTGCATTAATCATCGCATTATTGTAGATAGAGAAGTCCGGTGTACGAGCTTTCACTTTGATGCCCACTTCAGCTAACTGCTCAGTCGCCAACATAACGGTGTTGTTAAAGTCAGTCCAACCTTGCGGTGATTGAATGCTCAACTCAAACTTCTCACCCGATGGTGATTCTACAAAGCCGTCGCCATCAATATCTTTATAGCCCGCTTCTGCTAAAGCCGCTTTGGCTTTTTCTGCTGAATAAGTCATAAATGGCTTGTACTTGTTATGCGTTTTTTCATCAGACCACGTTTCAAACGCGTAACCTAGACCTGATGCAAAATCATTAAGCACTGCGTTACCGTAGTTAGCAATATCGATCAATGTTTGGCGATCCAGAGCCATTGAGAATGCTCGGCGGAACTCGATATCACTCAATACTTCGTGTTTTACTTTATCTTTTGACTCGTAGTTAAACACGAACGCCTGTGTGCCTGCTGGTGGATACCAGTAACCATGATCAGGTGACGCAGCAAGGTAGGTTTGATCAATATCAGGAACAAACGAGCCACCCCAGTCAATGTTTGAGTTCATCAACTCACCCAACACTTGGTCGTTATGATTCATTTGCGGTACACGCAAACAGTCAACATCTAGGTTGGCATTATCCCAGTAATTCGGGTTACGACACTGCAAGAACAAGGTTGAAGTAAATTGAGGCAGCTCGGTAAATGGACCAGTACCAATTGGGTTCGGGTTCATAAATGCCGCGGGATCGTCAACGCTCTTCCATTGATGCTCTGGCACAACCGGTACTAAAGCAATTTCGTAGCTGATGTTGGTGTTCACTTCATTAAGATGGAAGCGCACTTGGTACTGGCCTAGCTTTTCCACAGACTTAATTTTGGTATTGATACCGCGATCATCAATATTTGGGTTCGCTTGAACAAGGTTAAAGGTAAACACGACGTCATCAGCGTCAAACGTTTCACCATCAGACCATTTCACCCCCTCACGCAAATCAAAGGTAATGCTGAGCAAATCTTTGCTCATTTCATAGTTGGTTGCGAGACGAAACTCTGGAACATTACCCTTTAGTTCATTAAACACCACCAGCGGTTCAAAAATGAAATCACGCGCGGTATGCAAACGTGAAACCGCGTACGGGTTAAAGTTACGGATCAATGAAGGGTTATGGTTTGGGATAATCGTCAATTTAGACAGGCTATCCAAATCAGCAGCAACCACAGATTGCGCTGATAGAGTCAATGCAGAGGCGATCACTGCAGAGAGTAGAGTGGTTTTCATAGCGATACCTTATGAATGGATACGCACACAAAATAACCACTTTCTAAACCAGCAGCAATCCAACCAAAATCACCAAATAAAACAGAAGGTTGCACCGTTGTTACATCCAACCTCTCATTTGATACTTGAGCGACGTAGTTTTCTCTCTCTGAGCGATAAATAAGCGATTCAATTCAAATTTTATGTTTCAAAATGGTATAAAATTACAACAATCAAATAAAAACCCAAACGCTTACTCATTAGCAATAAATGCGAGCTGATTAAAATTTCAACACTCAATTATTGCCATTCATGCTTGTTTCTAAGACTTATAAAACCTCTCTTTATTAAGCATAAAATGCCGCGCCAATCGCCAAACCAACAAACAGCACCGCGCTAATACGACGAATAAGAGCCAAAGGTAGTTTGTTAGCTGACATTTTACCCATCAATACGACAGGCACATTCGCCAACATCATTCCTAAGGTGGTTCCAATGATAACCATCAGCAATGCATCAGCGTATTGAGCGCCTAAGATTGAGGTGGCAATTTGAGTTTTGTCGCCGATCTCTGCAATGAAAAAGACTACAAAGCTAGTGAGAAAAGCACTGCGGCCAGAGTAGGTTTTCTCCTCATCAAGTTTATCGGGAATCAAAACCCAACCCGCCATCAATAAGAAGCTCACTACCACAACCCAGCGTAAAACTTGTGGTGACAAATAATCGGCGATCACGACACCGAGCCACGCGGCTAAGGCATGATTAATCAAGGTCGCAAAGAGAATCGCAATAATAATCGGAATGGGTTTACGATAACGACTGGCAAGAACCAAGGACAATAATTGGGTTTTGTCGCCGATTTCCGCGATCGCAACCGTGGTTAAAGATAGAACTAATACACTCACAACATGCTCATTCAGGGCGGGGATTATTATAATTAATACCAAAGACAAACCTCACTCCCCACCCTGGTTCATGATGATTTGTCTAAGGTCTTGCTAAACTTGTCGAGGTTGACAAGTCTTGGACGCCATGGTGATTTTGCACCAATTATGTTGACGAACAAACCAAACTCATCAGACGATGAATTCAGCAAGCTACTCCCCAAAGACCGCGCAATTTTAGTCAGTCCAGTAACCCACCGCAACCCCCGAGATGTAACTAAAAATGGCCCTTTGAATTCGATTTAAGCAGATTAACGTTAAATATGCGGAGAAATGGGCAAAGTTAACCTTTCTGGCTATGAAATAAGCAACATTGCCTCTACTCCCATCTACAATATCTGGGTATACTTGATTGTTATTTTTTTTAAATCATTCAGAAGAATCGCGCGAACCTGACTATGCAAAAATACGATATCAAAACCTTCCAGGGAATGATCCTCGCGCTGCAGGATTATTGGGCTCAAAATGGTTGTACGATTGTTCAACCGCTAGATATGGAAGTAGGTGCTGGCACCTCTCACCCAATGACATGTCTACGTGCACTTGGCCCTGAGCCAATGGCAACGGCGTATGTTCAACCTTCACGTCGTCCGACCGATGGTCGCTACGGTGAAAACCCGAACCGTCTGCAGCACTACTATCAATTCCAAGTAGCTCTAAAACCATCTCCAGATAACATTCAGGAGTTGTACCTAGGCTCACTTGAAGTTCTTGGTGTCGATCCGCTTGTTCACGATATTCGCTTTGTAGAAGACAACTGGGAAAACCCAACATTGGGTGCTTGGGGTCTTGGCTGGGAAGTTTGGCTAAACGGTATGGAAGTAACGCAGTTTACTTACTTCCAACAAGTTGGCGGCCTAGAGTGTAAGCCTGTAACTGGCGAGATCACTTACGGTATCGAGCGTCTAGCAATGTACATTCAGGAAGTAGATTCTGTTTACGACCTAGTATGGAACGTCGCACCAGACGGTTCAAACGTCACTTACGGTGATATTTTCCACCAAAATGAAGTTGAGCAATCAACCTACAACTTTGAACACGCAGATGTTGAATTCCTATTCAGCTTCTTCGAACAGTGTGAGAAAGAGTGTAAGCAGCTACTAGAACTTGAGAAGCCGCTACCACTACCAGCTTACGAGCGCATCCTAAAAGCAGGCCATGCTTTTAACTTATTAGACGCACGTAAAGCCATCTCAGTAACTGAGCGTCAACGTTACATCCTCCGTATCCGCGATTTGACTAAGTCAGTCGCAGAAGCGTACTACGCATCGCGTGAAGCACTGGGTTTCCCAATGTGCCGCTCTGCAGAACAAAAAGCGAATAACGAGGAGAAGTAACCCATGGCACACAATTTTCTAATTGAACTAGGTACCGAAGAGCTGCCACCGAAAGCACTTCGCTCACTAGCAGAAGCGTTTGCCGCAAACTTTGCAGCAGAGCTAAACAATGCTGAAATCGCATTTGACGATCTTAAATGGTACGCGACCCCTCGCCGTCTTGCGCTTAAAGTGGCAAACCTAGCAGCAAGCCAAGCAGACAAAATCGTTGAAAAACGTGGTCCTGCTGTTTCTGCAGCGTTTGATACAGAAGGCAACGCAACCAAAGCAGCTCAAGGTTGGGCGCGTGGTTGTGGCATCACTGTTGACCAAGCAGAGCGCATGGTGACAGATAAAGGTGAATGGCTACTGTTCAAACAAGAAGTGAAAGGTCAGCCAGTTAAAGAGCTTGTGGTCGATTTTGCTGCGAAAGCACTCGCAAACCTACCAATCCCTAAAGCGATGCGCTGGGGTAACTCTGACATTCAATTTATTCGCCCAGTAAAAACGCTAACGATTCTGCTTGGTGATGAGCTAATCGAAGGTGAAATCCTTGGCGTGGCGTCTGCACGTACTCTACGTGGTCACCGCTTCATGGGTGAGCGTGAGTTCACCATTGATTCTGCCGATCAATACCCTGCAATTCTCGAAGAGCGCGGTAAAGTAATGGCAGATTACGATGCGCGTAAAGCCATCATCCTTGCTGATGCTCAAAAAGCAGCAGCAGCGGTGGGTGGTGTCGCGGATCTAGAAGATGACTTGGTTGAAGAAGTAACTTCATTGGTTGAATGGCCAGTTGTGCTAACCGCCAAATTTGAAGAAGAGTTCCTAAAAGTCCCTTCTGAAGCGTTGGTTTACACCATGAAAGGTGACCAAAAGTACTTCCCTGTCTACGATGACAACAAGAAGCTACTACCAAACTTCATCTTTGTATCAAACATTGAGTCGAAAGAACCTCGCCACGTTATCGAAGGTAACGAGAAAGTCGTTCGTCCACGTCTAGCGGACGCGGAATTCTTCTTCAATACTGACCGTAAGAGCCCACTGATTGATCGCCTGCCGCAACTTGAAACGGCTATCTTCCAGAAGCAGCTTGGTACGATCAAAGACAAGACAGACCGCATCACTGAGCTTGCTGGCTACATTGCTGAGCAAATCGGTGCTGACGTTGAGAAATCTCAACGTGCTGGCCTGCTAGCGAAATGTGACCTAATGACCTCGATGGTATTCGAATTTACCGATACCCAAGGCGTTATGGGCATGCACTACGCAACGCATGATGGTGAAGATGAGCAAGTTGCACTGGCACTTTACGAGCAATACATGCCTCGTTTCGCTGGTGATGACCTACCAAGCACGGGTATCTCTTCAGCGGTCGCAATGGCAGACAAGCTAGACACTATCGTGGGCATCTTCGGTATTGGCCAAGCACCAAAAGGTTCTGACCCGTTTGCACTACGTCGTGCATCTCTTGGTGTACTACGTATCATCGTTGAAAACGGTTACAACCTAGACCTCGTTGATTTGATTGCTAAAGCGAAATCGCTACTTGGCGACAAACTAACTAACGCTAACGTTGAAGCTGACGTACTTGAATTCATGCTAGGTCGTTTCCGCGCATGGTACCAAGACGCAGGTTTTAGCATCGACATCATTCAAGCGGTATTGGCACGTCGTCCAACTAAACCGGCTGATTTCGATCAACGCGTTAAAGCGGTATCTCACTTCCGTGAACTAGAAGCAGCAGAAGCACTGGCAGCCGCGAACAAACGTGTAGGTAACATCCTGGCGAAATTCGATGGCGAACTAGCAGCTGAAATCAATCTAGCTCTACTTCAAGAAGATGCAGAGAAAGCTCTGGCTGAAAGTGTTGAAGTAATGACAGAAGCACTAGAACCTGCATTCGCAACGGGTAACTACCAAGAAGCACTAAGCAAACTGGCAGACCTACGTGAGCCAGTAGATGCATTCTTCGACAACGTTATGGTAATGGCAGATGACGAAGCGTTGAAAACCAACCGTCTTACGTTGCTAAACAACCTACGTAACCTATTCCTACAAATTGCAGATATTTCTCTACTGCAAAAGTAGTCAACCAAGATCGCGGGCTTGTAATTAAGTACGCGATATTCTGGTGTGATAAAAGCCCAACTCATTGAGTTGGGCTTTTTTTATTGAATCGCCATTTTGTGCTTTGCGTCTCTTATTCATTGCGGTATGTTCAAGGATTACTCGATTCGTCAGCAATGTACTGACGCCACGCACATGAAAGCAAACACAATGTATTAGGTTTAACAGCACATGCAGTTCTCTAAATTTGGTGAAAAATTCAATCAGTACTCTGGTATTACCCAGTTAATGGACGATCTTAACGATGGCCTGCGCACGCCTGGTGCCATCATGCTTGGTGGGGGCAATCCAGCCGCCATTCCAGACATGCTCGATTACTTTCATCAAGCCAGTGACGAGATGCTCGCCAACGGAGAACTCATCGCCGCCTTGGCCAATTATGATGGGCCACAAGGTAAAGACGCCTTTGTAAAATCGTTGGCGCACCTGTTCCGTGAAACCTACGGCTGGGACATCAGTGAGAAAAACATCAGTCTGACCAATGGTAGCCAAAGTGGCTTTTTCTACCTGTTTAACTTGTTGGCAGGCACACAAACTGATGGGTCACACAAAAAAATCTTACTGCCACTTGCACCAGAATACATCGGCTATGGCGATGCAGGCATCGATGAAGATATCTTTATCTCCTACCAACCGGAGATTGAGCTACTGGATAACGGCTTATTCAAATATCACGTCGATTTTGAACAGCTAACGGTAGATGATTCGATTGCCGCGATCTGCGCATCACGCCCAACCAACCCAACCGGTAATGTACTGACCGACGAAGAAATTCACAAACTGGATAAATTGGCGCGCCAACACAATATCCCACTGCTCATTGATAACGCCTACGGCTTGCCGTTCCCAAATATCATTTTTGAAGATGTGCAGCCATTTTGGAATGAAAACACCATCTTGTGCATGAGCTTGTCGAAACTGGGCCTCCCCGGCGTGCGTTGTGGCATTGTGATCGCCAATGAAGCCATAACTTCAGCAATGACCAATATGAATGGCATCATCAGCTTAGCGCCAAGCAGTGTCGGCCCTGCCTATGCCAATCATATGATCGAGAAAGGCGATTTACTCAAGCTCAGTACCGATGTGATCAAGCCTTTTTATCAACAGAAAGCCCTGCGTGCGGTCGAGCTATTACAACAAGCGATCACCGACGAGCGCTTTCGCATCCATAAACCAGAAGGCGCTATATTCCTTTGGTTATGGTTTGATGAACTGCCGATCACGACCATGGAACTGTATGCGCGTTTGAAAGCACGTGGTGTATTGATTGTGCCAGGAGAGTATTTCTTTATTGGCCAAGAGGAAGGTTGGGATCATGCCCATCAATGCTTACGTATGAATTATGTGCAAGAGGATGAGATGATGCAAAACGGCATTACGATCATCGCAGAAGAAGTGACAAAGGCTTACTTAGGCCAGTAATCCAAAGCACCAATACTAAAAGAGCGCCCTTTTCCTTCTCGGAATGGCGCTCTTTCTCATTCTATGACCTGCGACTTTCGCAAATATTGGCGATCTTTGGCTAGTGATTAATTGTTATCAATCAGCTGGCTGCCGCCAATGGCAATCTTACGAGGCTTCATTGCTTCTGGGATCTCGCGTACAAGATCAATGTGCAGTAAGCCATTTTCCATCGAAGCACCGGCCACCTTAACGTAATCCGCTAATTGGAATTTACGTTCAAAATCACGCTCAGCAATGCCTTGATAAACGTAGTTTTTGCCTTCTTCCGCTTTACGCTCACCCTTTACGATCAACATATTTTCATTCTGAGTCAGATCAAGCTGCTCTTCAGCAAAACCAGCAACCGCCATAGTGATACGGAAGTTATGCTCATCTTTTTGTTCAATGTTATACGGAGGGTAACCGCCAGATGTGTTTTTCGCTGTTTGGTTTTCCATCAAGTTGAACAGACGGTCAAAACCAATTGCATTGCGGTATAGTGGTGAGAAATCAACATTACGCATAAACCTATCCTCTTAATAAGCAATAGTCTTAGCTCTTAAATGAGCTAAGGGATTTGTAACCACACTCCTCAGGCCACGTGGGACTCGGGGACATGGGTTCAAATTAGTGTAAATTTTTGGCCAACGACAAATCCTCTATTGAGCGATCTTAGTTGGTTATTCCAGAGGGGCTGTTCTTCTCTTGTTGAGCAAGCTAGCCATCGCTCTTCATTAATAGATATATGACCCGATCCAACCACTTTCAAGCGATGTGCTGAAAATTTTTTCTTTGTAACCCAAGATCCCTGACTCTTTTATCTCGTTCTTCTTCAATAAAAAACGCAGACATTACTGTCTGCGTTTTTAAATTTAGACGACAAATCAGCGTCTACACATCCAAGTTGGCAACCTTCAGTGCGTTCTCTTCGATGAAGTTACGACGTGGCTCAACTTGGTCGCCCATCAAGGTAGTAAACAACTGGTCTGCGCCAACCGCATCTTCAATTGTTACTTGCATCATGCGACGCGTTTCTGGGTCCATAGTGGTTTCCCAAAGCTGATCTGGGTTCATCTCACCTAGACCTTTGTAGCGTTGTAGGCTTAGGCCACGACGCGACTCTTTGATTAGCCACTCTAGTGCAGCAGCAAAGCTTGTCACTGGCTGAGTACGCTCACCACGTTTAATGTACGCGCCCTCTTCAATCAGGCCATCTAACGCTTCAGAAAGAGAGGCTAGTTTACCGTATTCTTTTGAATTCAGTAGATCTGCGCTCAATGGGTAGTAGTGCGTCACACCGTGAGTACGAACAACGATCTTAGGTAAGAAGATACCCAACTCTTCGTTTGCTTCCACTTCAAAGCTGTATTGGCTTGCGCCGACTTCTTTTGCATTAAGTTGATCAACGAGGTTTTGAGTCCACGCTTGAACTGCAGCGGTATCTTTACACTGTTCAACCGTAATGCGCGGGATGTAAAGCAGTTCATGAATCATCGCACGAGGGTAACGACGGCTCATACGATCAACTAGCTTAATCGTCGCATTGTATTGTTGAACTAGCTTCTCTAGTGATTCACCAGATAGTGCAGGCGCTTTTGGGTTAACGTGCAGTGCAGCGTTATCCAGTGCCAACGACACTTGATACTGGTTCATTGCATCTTCATCTTTGATGTACTGCTCTTGCTTACCTTTCTTCACTTTGTAAAGTGGTGGCTGAGCGATGTAGATGTAACCACGTTCAATCAACTCTGGCATTTGACGGTAGAAGAAGGTCAACAGTAGCGTACGAATGTGCGAACCATCGACGTCAGCATCCGTCATGATGATGATGTTGTGGTAACGCAGTTTATCTGGGTTGTATTCGTCACGACCGATACCACAGCCTAGTGCTGTGATAAGCGTTGCCACTTCTTGAGAAGAAAGCATCTTATCGAAGCGCGCTTTCTCTACGTTTAGGATTTTACCTTTTAGTGGCAGAATCGCTTGGTTCTTACGGTTACGCCCCTGCTTGGCTGAGCCGCCAGCAGAGTCCCCTTCCACAATGTAGAGTTCAGAAAGCGCAGGGTCTTTCTCTTGGCAGTCTGCCAATTTACCTGGAAGACCGGCTAAATCTAATGCGCCTTTACGACGAGTCATTTCACGAGCTCGACGAGCGGCTTCACGAGCACGCGCTGCATCGATGATTTTTGAACAAACCATCTTAGCTTCAGTTGGGTTCTCAATTAGGAACTCAGCCAGTTTCTCACCCATTGCTGATTCAACTGCAGATTTCACTTCAGATGAAACCAGTTTGTCTTTGGTTTGGCTTGAGAATTTTGGATCAGGCACTTTCACTGAAACAACCGCAGTTAGACCTTCACGTGCATCATCACCTGAAGTCGCAGTTTTCGCTTTCTTAGAGAAGCCTTCTTTATCCATGAATGAGTTTAGCGTACGCGTTAGTGCTGCACGGAAACCCGCAAGGTGAGTACCACCATCGCGTTGAGGGATGTTGTTAGTGAAACAGTAGATGTTCTCTTGGAAACCATCGTTCCACTGCATCGCTACTTCAACGGTGATGCCATCTTCACGTTCGAAATCGAAGTGGAAAATTTTATCAATGATTGGCGTTTTATTGGTATTTAGGTGCTCAACGAAAGCTTGGATACCACCTTCAAACTCAAAGTGGTCACTCTTATCTTCTTCACGCTCATCGATCAATTTAATTGATACACCTGAGTTCAAGAAAGAGAGTTCGCGTAGACGCTTGGCAAGAATATCGTAATGGAATTCAAGAACGTTAGTAAACGTTTGATCACTTGGCCAAAAACGGATTTTTGTACCGGTTTTTTCGGTATCGGCAATCACCGCAAGAGGCGCTTGAGGCTCACCATGGCAGTAAGTCTGTGTATGAACATGACCACCACGCCAAATCGTTAGTTCTACTTTTTCTGATAGTGCGTTTACTACTGAAACACCTACGCCGTGTAGACCGCCCGATACTTTGTACGAGTTATCATCAAACTTACCACCAGCGTGAAGAACCGTCATGATAACTTCAGCTGCTGAAACGTTCTCTTCTGGGTGCAATTCGGTTGGAATGCCACGACCATCATCACTGACTGAAACTGAGTTATCCTCATGGATTGTCACAACGATGTCTTTACAGTGACCAGCCAACGCTTCATCAATTGAGTTATCTACCACCTCAAAAACCATGTGGTGAAGACCGGTGCCATCATCCGTGTCGCCGATGTACATACCTGGACGCTTACGAACCGCATCCAGACCCTTCAGTACTTTAATACTCGATGAATCGTAATTTTCAGACATGAATTATCTTCCGCTATTTATCGTTGCTCTATTGTGCCATGTTCCACATGGAACATCTTGCCATTCTCACCGCGCATGTCGGCAATATGGCTTTCGGTTATAGAACTTACAAAAACTTGAGCCCCCGTCTCCTTTAAGCAGTCTGCGAGACGCTTACGACGTTGACTATCTAATTCCGATGCAAAGTCATCAATGAGGTAAATGCATTGCTTTCCGGTCATTTCCGTTAAGTGTTGTCCTTGCGCGACGCGCAATGCACACACCATCAACTTAAGTTGACCACGTGATAGCACATCTTCAACTGGTGTTGCGTTTACCTTAATGCGTAGATCTGCTTTGTTTGGCCCACTAAAGGTGTAACCTAACGATTGATCACGCTCGAAGTTTTTCTCAAGGATTTCTTGATAAGGCGTGTCCTTATCCCACCCTCGATAATACTTCAATTGAATATCAAATTCTGGCAAAAATAGCTTACATAGTTGCTCAGCTTTGGCGCTCATTTGCTCGATATACAGAGCCCGCCATTGGCTTATATTCTCAGCCAAACGCGCCATCTCTTGATCCCAGTAACTGAGTTCTCGATAACTACGCGCGGTTTTCAGTAACGCATTGCGTTGCTTGTTTAATCGCTTAAAACGACCCCAAGCATCAAAAAAGGCGCTTTCGGTATGGAAGACACCCCAATCAATAAATGCACGGCGATGCTTCGGCCCATCGGTCAACAAATCAAACCCTTCAGGATGAATAAGTTGCAATGGTAACACCTGAGCTAACTGAGCTAATTTTTGCCCAGATTGACCGCCTATTTTAACCTCTGTCGTGCCATCGCGCTGCTTATTAATGCCAATTGGTAGCTCAAATTGATCCGAGTTCAAAAAACGGCCATGTACAAACAGCTCGTCACACTCATTTTGGATCACGCGTCCAGTTAGCGAACTCTTAAAAGAGCGGCCATGTCCGAGCAAATAAATCGCTTCCAAGACACTGGTTTTACCGCTGCCGTTCGGGCCAATAAGAAAGTTAAAGCCTGCTGATAGGTCAATATCACAGGCTTTAATGTTTCGAAATTGCTGAATAATAAGACGAGAAAGCGGCATGCTAGAGTCTAATTGGCATCACCACGTAGAGTGCGCTGTCATCATCAGCGTTTTCAATCAACGCACTGGCGTTGGCATCTGACATTGATAAGCGTACTTTTTCGCAACGAAGCGTATTGAGCACATCCAGAACATAACTCACGTTAAAGCCGATTTCGATCGCATCACCTTCAAAGGTCACGTCTAACATCTCTTCCGCTTCTTCTTGCTCTGGGTTATTCGCCGTAATGCGCATTTCGTTATCAGCGAGATTAACGCGCACACCACGGAATTTTTCATTGGAAAGAATCGCCGCACGAGAAAAGGCTTGGCGCAACTCATCACAACCCGCTTCTAGCGTTTTAGTGGTAGTTTGCGGCATTACGCGGCGATAATCAGGGAAACGGCCATCCACTAACTTAGAGGTGAAGACAAAGTTGTTCACTTCTGCGCGGACGTTTGAACTACCAATTTGCAAAACAACCGGCTGCTCAGGTGCATCCAGCAGTTTCACCAATTCTTGTACGCCTTTACGCGGAACGATGATCTGCTTAGTAGCAAAATCAGCGCCTAGAGAAACTAAAGAAACCGCCATACGGTGACCATCGGTCGCCACGCTACGTAGTGTAGTACCATCAATTTCAAACAGCATGCCGTTAAGGTAATAACGTACATCTTGGTTCGCCATAGAGAATTGTGTCTTCTCAATCAAACCGCGCAGTTCTGCTTGGGTCAGTGATACTTCAACTTCACTTTGCCAATCTTCAATATTAGGGAAATCATTCGCTGGCAATGTCGCCAATGAGAAGCGACTACGGCCAGAGCGCACTTGAACGCGATCGCCTTCTAAAATAAAGGTGATTACAGAGTCATCAGGCAAACCACGGCAAATATCGAGGAACTTACGCGATGGCACAGTAATACTACCGGCTTCAAAATCCCCTTCGAGCGTGACACGGCTGATCAACTCTACTTCTAAATCGGTGGCCGTCATGGATAAGGTATTTTCTTCAACCTTAAGCAAGAGGTTACCTAAGATAGGCAGTGTTGGACGCCCACCTAAAGCACCCGACACTTGTTGCAGGGGTTTAAGTAGATGACTACGTTCAATGGAAAATTTCATAATGCGCTCTTGTTTGAATTCGTTATGGCTTTACGTTTGGCTACGATTCTTTAGCCAATATTAGCAACTGTCTAGAATACCGCGAATTACGATGAAAGGGTACGAATCAAGTTAGAGTAATCTTCTTTGATATCGTGGCTTTCTTCACGCAGTTGAGCGATTTTACGACATGCATGCAGTACCGTTGTATGGTCACGACCACCAAATGCATCGCCAATTTCAGGCAAGCTGTGGTTGGTCAACTCTTTCGATAGTGCCATTGCTAACTGACGAGGACGCGCAACAGAACGTGAGCGGCGTTTTGACAGTAAGTCAGCCACTTTAATCTTGTAGTATTCCGCTACGGTTTTTTGAATATTGTCGATGGTAACCAGCTTCTCTTGCAGAGCCAGCAAGTCACGCAATGCCTCACGTACAAAATCAATCGTGATTGGGCGACCGGTAAAATTGGCATTAGCAATCACGCGGTTCAATGCGCCTTCTAGTTCACGAACATTTGAACGTAGACGTTTCGCAATAAAGAACGCCACTTCATCGGCGAGATGAATTTGGTGATCTTCCGCTTTCTTCATCAAGATCGCCACGCGCGTTTCAAGCTCAGGTGGCTCGATCGCAACCGTAAGACCCCAGCCAAAACGTGATTTTAGGCGATCTTCTACGCCATTGATCTCTTTCGGGTAACGGTCAGACGTTAGAATGATCTGTTGGTTTCCTTCCAATAACGCATTGAAGGTATGGAAGAATTCTTCTTGAGATCGCTCTTTATTGGCAAAGAATTGAATATCATCGATAAGTAATGCATCAACACTGCGATAGTAGCGTTTGAATTCTTCAATCGCATTATTTTGCAATGCTTTCACCATGTCTTGTACGAAGCGCTCTGAGTGCATGTAGATAACTTTCGCGTTTGGCTTGTTATCAATAATCGCATTACCAACCGCATGCAATAGGTGGGTTTTACCCAAACCAGTGCCGCCATACAAAAACAGTGGATTGTACGCCGTACCTGGGTTATCTGACACCTGACGAGCCGCAGCCAAACCAAGTTGGTTAGATTTACCTTCCACGAAGTTATTAAACTTGTGCTTTGGATTGACGTTTGAACGGTGGTTAATATCCGCCAACGCTTTGTCATCATCCCAAGTTTTATGTACCGGCTTACGCGCTTGTAGCTGCGCTGGAGCTGAAGATTCAGCCGCCACATCCGCTGGTGTGCGTTTGGTCGGCGCAGGTTTTGGCGCTTCGACTGGACGACTACCTACTTCAAAACGTAAGTTCGGGATATCGTTACCGCAGTATTCTTGCAGTAGACGATTAATACTATTGAGATACTTATCGCGTACCCAATCCAATACAAAACGGTTAGGTGCAAATAAGGTAAGTGTATTATCACTGAGCTCCGCTTGTAGCGGACGTACCCACATACTGAATTCTGTAGCTGGTAGCTCTTCTTGAAGCTGTTGCAAACATTGCAACCAAAGCGAAGATGACACAGTGCCCCCACTCGAAGTAAATAGATCGGAAAAGATTGGCGATTTTACCTGTTGATAACCAAGATCACCAGCGATTGATCGGTGATCCAGTGAATAAGATCCAAGTTATTCACAATTTTTTTGTCATTATTCGCTGGATCATCACACCTCACCCCAGCCTTACCCACAATTTGATCCACATTTGGGCTTTTTTCCCCAGATCATCACTTTGGTGATAACTCTGTGAATGAATGTTTTTTTTAGCACGTTATCCACAACGTCGTCTTAACTAAATCCGTAGCGTCTAATCATTGATTCACTTCATGGTGGATAAATATCTATCAATAAACTTATTACTAACCTGTCTAGGTTATCACTCTTGGTTATTTATCTAATCAAGCCGCTAGACAGTAGTATTTATTTCCATAATTACATGGAGTCACAATATGAAAAACTGGATTAAAGCAGCCGTTGCTGCCATCGCTCTCTCTGCTGCCACCGTTCAAGCTGCCGATGCCGCCATTACTGAGGTTAAGGTCGGTATGTCGGGCCGTTACTTCCCATTTACCTTTGTGGAAAAAGATAAATTACAAGGGTTTGAAGTGGATTTATGGGATGAAATAGGTCAACGAAATGGTTATCAAATAGAGTACGTTACGGCGAGTTTTTCTGGTTTATTTGGCTTACTGGAAACCGGAAGAATCGATACCATTTCCAACCAAATTACTATAACGGATGCGCGCCAGGCTAAGTTCCTGTTTGCCGATCCGTATGTGGTTGATGGCGCACAAATCACCGTTCGTAAAGGCAATGACGGTATTCAATCAGTCGATGATCTCGCAGGCAAAACCGTGGCGGTCAATCTAGGATCGAACTTTGAGCAGCTACTGCGTAGCTACGATAAAGAAAATAAAATTACGATCAAAACCTACGATACCGGTATCGAGCACGATGTCGCGTTAGGTCGCGCCGATGCATTTGTGATGGACCGTCTCTCTGCACTAGAGTTAATTAAAAAGACCGGATTACCGCTGCAACTTGCTGGTGAACCATTTGAAACCATCGAAAACGCTTGGCCATTTATCGACAACGCTCGAGGTAAGCAATTACAAGGCGAAGTAAACCAAGCTTTGGCTGACATGCGTGCCGATGGCACCCTGAAAACCATTTCTGAAAAATGGTTTGGTGCTGATATCACTCATTAAGCCCCCAGCAGCACCATTAACAACAATAAAGGTGGAATCTGATTCCACCTTTTGTTTTCTCTTTTAGGTAGGAATTTATGGGATTCGATTTTAACTACATGCTGGAACTGATACCGATCCTGCTTAAATATCTCGGTACCACGATGGAAATGGCCACGCTAGGATTGGTTTTCGCCCTCACTTTAGCGGTGATATTGGCCAATATTCGTGTGTTTCGCATTCCAGTGCTTGATCAACTCAGTCAGCTCTACATTAGTTTTTTCCGTGGCACACCACTACTGGTGCAATTATTCCTACTTTACTATGGCTTGCCGCAAATTTTTCCAATCATGGTGGGGGTTGATGCATTCAGCGCTGCTGTTATTGGCCTGACTTTGCACTTTGCTGCGTATATGGCAGAAACCATACGAGCTGCGATTATTGGCATTGATCGCAGCCAGATGGAAGCGAGTTTGTCGGTTGGGATGACGACTTCACAGGCAATGCGTCGCATTATTTTGCCGCAAGCAACCCGAGTCGCTCTGCCATCATTGATGAATTATTTTATCGATATGATCAAATCAACTTCGCTGGCATTTACCTTAGGTGTGGCGGAAATCATGGCCAAAGCGCAGATGGAAGCCTCGTCCAGTTTTCGCTTTTTTGAAGCATTTTTAGCCGTTGCTTTGATTTATTGGGGCGTAGTCGTGATTTTGACCCGTGTGCAAACATGGGCGGAAGTAAAATTAAATAGGGCCTATCTACGATGATCAGATTAAATAATATTCATAAACATTTTGCTAATACCGAGGTGCTAAAAGGCATCAATCTTGAGATTAGCAAAGGTGAGATCATTGTCATTATTGGTTCAAGTGGCACCGGTAAATCGACTTTATTGCGCTGTGTGAACTTCTTAGAGCAGGCCGACCAAGGTTCGATTCAAATTGATGATGTGACGGTAGATAGCGTTAAACACACCAAAGCAGAAGTGCTATCACTACGACGAAAAACTGCCTTTGTGTTTCAAAACTATGCGCTATTTGCCCATATGACGGCACGACAAAACATTGCCGAAGGTTTGATCACAGTTCGGGGTTGGAAAAAAAGTGAAGCATTAAAAAAAGCGCAACAAATCCTTGATAATATTGGACTTGGTGACAAAGGAGATAGTTATCCAGCCGCGCTTTCTGGCGGTCAACAGCAACGAGTTGGGATCGGTAGAGCAATGGCATTGCAGCCAGAATTGCTATTATTTGACGAGCCAACTTCCGCACTCGACCCAGAATGGGTCGGAGAAGTATTGCAGTTGATGAAGCAACTCGCCACTCAACATCAAACCATGTTGGTGGTAACACACGAAATGCAATTTGCTAAGGAAGTCGCGGATCGCGTGATCTTCATGGCAGATGGTCATATTGTTGAACAAGGATCGCCTCAAGAGCTGTTCAATAATCCACAAGATCCAAGATTGAAAAAATTTCTCAATCAAGTGGCCGCAGAATAAAGATCAAGATAAGGATCGTTTGATCCTTGAGATTTTGCTCACACTACGTATAATCGCTCGACGCGGAATTTCACACACATGAGTCGTTGACACAATTTGTGAGTGTGATTACAATTCCGCCTCTTTGTTGAGAGGCGTCGGTTGTCCTCTATATATATAAAGAAGACTACATGCCCACGCCGGGTTAACTAAAGAACCTAAAACTACTGATCAGTAAGGTATTAATCATGAAACGCACTTTTCAACCTACAGTTCTAAAGCGCAAGCGTACTCACGGCTTCCGTGCACGCATGGCTACTAAGAACGGCCGTAAGGTTATCAATGCACGTCGTGCAAAAGGCCGTGCGCGCCTGTCAAAATAATAATTAATTTATTTTGAATACGTACGCGTTCAATCGGGAGTTACGCTTGTTAACTCCCGAGCATTATCAAAACGTCTTCCAGCAAGCTCATCGAGCAGGCTCACCTCATTTCACCATCATCGCACGCAATAATAACCTATCTCACCCTCGACTAGGTTTGGCTGTTCCTAAGAAGCAAATCAAAACTGCTGTTGGTCGCAACCGCTTTAAGCGTCTATCTCGTGAAAGTTTCCGTAATCATCAACATCAACTTCCAAACAAAGATTTTGTTGTAATTGCCAAGAAATCTGCGCAAGATTTAAGCAATGACGAAATGTTTAACCTATTTGAAAAGCTATGGCAGCGTCTGTCTCGCCCATCACGTGGCTAGCCATCGGCGTCGTCCGACTCTATCAAGGCCTCATTAGTCCTCTAATCGGACCACGCTGTCGTTTCCATCCAACTTGCTCTACTTACGCTGTAGAAGCGCTGAAAGCTCACGGTTTTGTAAAAGGATGTTGGTTATCCAGCAAACGTCTATTAAAATGCCACCCTCTAAGTGAAGGGGGCTTTGACCCCGTTCCACCAATTCAAAAACAAGACAGAGATAAATAACGATGGATTCTCAACGTAATATCCTGTTAATCGCTCTGGCTTTGGTGTCCTTTCTACTTTACCAGCAATGGAATGTAGCTAAGAATCCAGCGCCGCAAGCGATTGAACAGGCTCAATCAAGCAGCTCCCTACCTGCACCATCTTTTGCCGATGAGCTTGACCCAGCGCCATCTCAACAGGCAGCTGCAAAAATCATTACTGTAACAACGGATGTATTAACTCTGTCTATTGATGCGGTTGGTGGTGATGTTGTTCAAGCTGATCTAAACCAATACTCAGCAGAATTAGATTCTCCAGAGCGTTTTGAGCTACTGAAAAACGAACCTGGTCATCAATTTATTGCTCAAAGTGGCCTTGTTGGCCCACAAGGCATCGATCTAAGCAGCACTAATCGTCCTGCTTACACAGTTAGCGCTGACAGCTTTACGCTCGCGGATGGTCAAGATGAACTACGCATCCCAATGACTTACGCGGCAAACGGCCTTGAGTACACAAAAACTATCATCCTAAAACGCGGCAGCTACGCTGTTAACGTTGAATACGATGTAGTCAACAACTCTGGTAACAACGCCACTTTCGGTATGTACGCTCATCTACGTCAAAACGTAATGGATGACGGCGGCAGCATTACAATGCCAACTTACCGTGGCGGTGCTTACTCAACGCAAGACGTTAACTACAAGAAATACAGCTTTGACGATATGCAAGATCGCAACCTGTCTCTTAACCTGACTGATGGTCAAGGTTGGGCAGCAATGATCCAGCACTACTTCGCATCAGCTTGGATTCCTCGTGATGAACCTGGTACTAACTTGTACACCCGTGTGATTGGCAACCTTGCTGACATCGGTGTGCGCATGCCAAATAAAACCATCGCAACAGGTGATACCGCAAACTTCACAGCAACATTATGGGTTGGTCCTAAACTACAAACTCAAATGGCTGAAGTTGCTCCGCACCTAGACCTAGTAGTTGACTACGGTTGGTTATGGTTTATCGCGAAGCCACTGCACTCACTATTGTCATTTATTCACGGTTTCGTGGGTAACTGGGGTGTGGCAATCATCTTCCTAACGTTCATTGTTCGTGGTGCTATGTACCCACTAACAAAAGCGCAATACACCTCTATGGCAAAAATGCGCATGCTACAACCTAAGTTGGCAGCAATGCGTGAACGTATTGGCGATGACCGTCAACGTATGAGCCAAGAGATGATGGAACTGTACAAGAAAGAGAAAGTAAACCCGCTAGGCGGCTGTTTACCTCTAATTCTACAGATGCCTATCTTCATTGCTCTTTACTGGGCACTAATGGAATCGGTTGAGCTTCGTCACTCGCCATTCTTCGGTTGGATTCACGATCTATCAGCGCAAGACCCTTACTACATCTTGCCGCTACTGATGGGTGCATCAATGTTCATGATTCAAAAAATGAGCCCAACAACCGTTACTGACCCAATGCAGCAGAAGATCATGACCTTTATGCCGGTTATGTTTACTTTCTTCTTCCTGTTCTTCCCGTCAGGCCTAGTTCTGTACTGGTTGGTATCGAACATCGTGACGCTTATCCAGCAATCGCTAATTTATAAAGCGCTGGAAAAGAAAGGCTTACACACTAAGTAAGCAATAAATCAAAGACAAAGGCGGCCAAAAGGTCGCCTTTTTTATTTGAGCTGATTACAATTCAGCTAATCATGTTTTTATCATGCCGAAATGGCACATTGAACCACAGGCACTCTTTATGACTACAGATACCATTGTCGCTCAAGCTACCGCACCTGGTCGTGGCGGTGTCGGTATTATTCGCGTCTCAGGCCCGTTGGCCGAGAAAGTCGCACTTGAAGTCGCAGGCAAAACTCTGCGTCCTCGCTACGCGGAATATCTGCCATTTTGCGATGAAGCAGGCAACCAACTAGACCAAGGCATCGCGCTCTATTTTCCGAACCCTCATTCTTTTACTGGTGAGGATGTTTTAGAGCTACAAGGCCATGGTGGTCCAGTAGTCATGGATATGCTGATTAAGCGCATTCTAAAAATTGACGGCATTCGCACCGCCCGTCCAGGAGAGTTCTCAGAACGCGCTTTCTTGAATGACAAACTGGATTTGGCGCAAGCCGAAGCGATTGCAGACCTTATTGATGCCAGCTCGGAAGAAGCCGCCAAATCAGCACTTCAGTCACTGCAAGGTGCATTCTCACAACGTATTAATACCTTGGTCGATTCCCTTATCTATCTGCGTATCTATGTCGAAGCCGCGATTGATTTCCCTGAAGAAGAAATTGATTTTCTGGCAGACGGCAAAGTCTCTGCTGATTTACAGGCCATCATTGATAACCTCGCAGCCGTACGCCAAGAGGCTAACCAAGGTTCTATCATGCGTGAAGGCATGAAGGTGGTGATAGCAGGCCGTCCTAACGCGGGTAAATCAAGCCTACTGAATGCCTTGTCAGGTAAAGAATCTGCCATTGTGACTGATATTGCCGGTACAACACGTGATGTTTTACGTGAACATATCCATATTGATGGCATGCCGTTACACATTATTGATACCGCCGGATTGCGTGAAGCGTCCGATGAAGTAGAAAAAATTGGTATTGAACGCGCTTGGGATGAAATAAAACAAGCCGATCGTGTCCTTTTTATGGTTGATGGCACCACCACGGATGCAACCGATCCAAAAGAAATCTGGCCTGATTTTGTTGATCGTTTACCTGATAGCATCGGCATGACGGTCATTCGCAACAAAGCGGATCAAACCGGTGAAGATCTTGGTATCTGCCATGTCAACATGCCAACACTTATCCGTCTATCCGCGAAGACAGGCGAAGGGGTCGATGCATTGCGTAGTCACTTAAAAGAGTGCATGGGCTTTGCTGGTGGCCACGAAGGTGGCTTTATGGCTCGTCGTCGTCATTTAGAGGCACTAGAAAAAGCCGCCAATCACCTCGATATCGGTCAAGAGCAGCTTGAAGGCTACATGGCGGGGGAAATTTTAGCGGAAGAACTGCGTATCGCTCAGCAGCACCTCAATGAAATCACCGGTGAATTCAGCTCTGACGACCTACTTGGACGTATCTTCTCTTCATTCTGTATCGGTAAATAATCGAATCACGCGTCCTTGAGGCGCGTTTTTTATTTTGTCTCACCAACGTTTTCATAACGAAGCATTGGCAATAAGGAAATCAAATGATTCATATCATTACTGGCAGTACCCTAGGTGGTGCTGAGTATGTCGGTGATCATCTTAGTGATCTGCTGATAGAAAAAGGCTTTGAAACGACCATTCACAATCAGCCTAAATTGGATGAGATCAAGAATGATGGTGCTTGGTTGATCATCACTTCAACCCATGGTGCCGGTGACTATCCTGACAATATCCGTCCATTTATTGAGGCGCTACAAACGACTCCTCCAAAGATGGCCGAGGTTAAATTTGCCGTACTGGCGATTGGTGATTCAAGCTACGATACCTTTTGTGCCGCCGGTAAACATGCCCATGAACTGCTATTAGATATCGGGGCAAATGCCATTTCTGACTGTTTTACCATCGATATATTGGCACATTCCGTTCCGGAAGATGCTGCAGAAGCTTGGTTAAGCGATAATCTTAGCCAGTTTTAAGCATCAATTTGCTTTATAAGGTCAGCGCTTGCTGGCCTTTTTTTTCCTCTGTGGATAGAAATTGCCAATCATGACCTCTCCGATCGAACAAAAAACAACCAAGCGAACTGTGCATAACTAGTCGGTTATCCGGTGATTAACCTATAGTTATCCCAATAACAACTTTGATCGTCAACTACCCCTGTGTATAACTACCTATTTTGATCCCAGCTAATCCTCATCATGATCAAAGTAAGATCACATGATATGATCCATAAAAGATCCATGATCTTGTTGATCATTTTTCACTTATCCACAGAGATCGTCGATCCTAATAATAGATCTAATAAAAGATCATATATATAGATCTTATATATATTAGCTTTCAGCCACTAAACTTAAAAAACACAAAAGCCTTTTTCTCTCTACACGAAAGCAGGTAGAATACCGCTCTTTTATCTGTCCGAATTTTCTGAATACCAGAGGTCAGTTCATGCTTTATCACGAAAACTTTGACGTCATTGTTGTTGGTGGCGGTCACGCAGGAACGGAAGCCGCACTCGCATCAGCGCGTACAGGGCAAAAAACCCTCTTACTCACGCATAACATTGATACTTTAGGGCAAATGTCTTGTAACCCTGCCATTGGTGGTATTGGTAAAGGTCATCTTGTCAAAGAAGTCGATGCTATGGGTGGATTAATGGCACAGGCCATTGATCATGCTGGTATTCAATTCCGCACACTTAATGCTTCAAAAGGTCCAGCTGTTCGCGCTACTCGTGCTCAAGCGGATCGAGCGTTATACAAAGCGTATGTTCGTGATGCATTAGAAAACACGCCGAACTTGACCCTATTTCAACAATCGGTAGACGATCTTATTGTTGAAAACGATCAGGTGATGGGTGTTGTAACCCAAATGGGCCTTAAATTCCGCGCCAAAGCCGTTGTATTGACTGTTGGTACCTTTCTTGGTGGCAAGATCCACATTGGTATGGAAAACAGCTCTGGTGGCCGCGCAGGCGATCCTCCATCGATCGCTTTGGCCGATCGTCTTCGTGAAATGCCATTTCGCGTTGATCGCCTAAAAACGGGCACGCCACCACGTATTGATGCTCGCAGCGTGGATTTTTCGGTATTGGAAGTACAACACGGTGACAATCCAACACCGGTATTTTCATTCATGGGTTCCCGTACTCAACATCCTCGTCAGGTTCCATGTTTCATCACTCACACCAATGAGCGTACACATGACGTGATTCGCAATAACCTTGATCGCAGCCCAATGTATGCGGGTGTGATTGAAGGTATCGGTCCACGTTACTGTCCTTCGATTGAAGACAAAGTGATGCGTTTTGCGGATAAAAACAGTCACCAAATTTTCATTGAACCAGAAGGTTTAACCACGCACGAACTCTATCCAAATGGTATTTCCACCAGCTTACCGTTTGATGTTCAAGTGCAAATTGTTCGTTCAATGAAAGGTTTTGAAAACGCGCACATCGTGCGTCCTGGTTACGCCATTGAGTATGATTTCTTTGATCCTCGCGATCTAAAACATACCTACGAAACCAAATTTATCAGTGGTTTATTCTTTGCTGGTCAAATCAACGGTACCACTGGTTACGAAGAAGCGGCGGCACAAGGTTTAATGGCTGGTCTTAACGCGAGTCTCTTTAGCCAAGACAAAGAGGGCTGGAGTCCACGTCGCGATGAAGCTTACGTTGGTGTATTGATTGACGATTTGTCGACCATGGGCACCAAAGAACCGTACCGTATGTTTACCTCACGTGCGGAATACCGTTTGTTATTGCGCGAAGACAACGCTGATCTACGTTTGACAGAGAAAGCGCGTGAACTTGGCTTAATTGACGATACACGCTGGGCTCGCTTTAGCGAGAAAGTGGAAAACATGACCACTGAGCGTCAACGTTTGAAAGAAACGTGGATGAACCCAAATTCTGTCGGTATTGATGCGTTAAACAACGTATTGAAAACCCCAATGGCGCGTGAAGCCAGTGGCGAAGATCTTTTGCGTCGCCCTGAAATGACTTATGCACAATTAACTCAACTCGATGCGTTCGCTCCAGCACTAGAAGATCAACAAGCCGCTGAGCAAGTTGAAATTCAAGTGAAGTACGATGGTTACATCAAGCGTCAACAAGAAGAAGTTGAAAAATCGCTGCGTCACGAGAACACCAAATTGCCGATTGATCTTGAATACAGCGATGTGAAAGGGTTGTCGAACGAAGTAGTTCTTAAGTTGAATGATGCCAAACCTGAAAGCATTGGTGTCGCGTCACGTATTTCGGGGATTACTCCAGCAGCAATTTCAATTTTGCTTGTCCACCTGAAAAAACATGGCCTATTGAAAAAAGGCGAGGAAGCTTAATGTCACAATTACGCCAAAAACTGGATGCATTGATCGCAACAACGGATCTTTCTGTGACAGAAACTCAACGTGATCAATTGGTTGGTTACGTTGAAATGCTCAATAAGTGGAATAAAGCTTATAACCTAACCTCGGTACGTAATCCTGAAGAAATGTTGGTGAAACATATCCTCGATAGCATCGTTGTGAGTACGCATTTAGAGGGTGATCGCTTTATCGATGTAGGCACCGGCCCTGGTTTACCAGGAATCCCACTTTCTATCATGTGCCCTGAGAAAGAGTTCCACTTACTGGATAGCTTAGGCAAACGCATTCGATTTATTAAGCAGGTTATTCATGAGCTAAAAATCGAAAACGTGACGCCGATTCAAAGTCGAGTGGAAGAGTATCTACCTGAAGAGAAGTTTGATGGTGTACTAAGCCGAGCCTTTGCTTCAATGTTGGATATGGTCGAATGGTGTCATCATTTACCAAAAGATCACACGGGACGATTTTTAGCATTGAAAGGCCAATTATCACAGGATGAGATTTCAGAACTCCCTGAGTGGTGTTATGTGACCGATGTCAAAGCTTTGCAAGTTCCTCAATTGGAAGGTGAGCGTCATCTAGTAATCTTATCGCGCAAGGATTAATAGCGAGGTAGATCGTGGGAAAAATTGTAGCCATTGCCAATCAGAAAGGCGGTGTTGGGAAAACAACGACTTGTATAAACTTAGCCGCATCTATGGCTGCGACTAAGCGCAAGGTATTGGTTATCGATCTTGACCCTCAAGGCAACGCAACTATGGCCAGTGGTGTCGATAAGTATCAAGTTGACGCCACCGCTTATGAGTTGCTTGTTGAAGATGTGCCGTTCGAAGAAGTGGTAGTGACCAAAACATCAGGTCACTACGATCTTATCGCTGCTAATGGCGATGTGACGGCCGCTGAAATTAAACTGATGGAAGTGTTTGCGCGCGAAGTTCGCCTAAAGCAAGCGCTTGCGTCGGTTCGCGATAACTATGATTTCATCTTTATCGATTGTCCTCCTTCTCTAAACCTTCTTACAATCAATGCGATGGCCGCAGCAGATTCTGTGCTGGTGCCAATGCAGTGTGAGTACTTCGCACTAGAGGGTTTAACTGCGTTAATGGATACCATTAGCAAGCTAGCTGCTGTTGTAAATGAGAATCTCAAAATTGAAGGGCTACTACGTACTATGTATGACCCTCGCAACAGACTGTCTAATGAAGTATCTGATCAATTGAAAAAGCACTTTGGTAGCAAAGTGTACCGCACCGTTATTCCTCGCAATGTTCGCCTAGCAGAAGCCCCAAGTCATGGTAAGCCTGCGATGTATTACGACAAATATTCAGCTGGAGCCAAAGCGTATTTAGCGCTGGCCGGCGAAATGTTGCGTCGCGAAGAAGTACCTGCATAAATCATTACAATTTAAGGAACGTAAACTCATGTCTAAACGTGGTTTAGGTAAAGGGCTTGATGCTCTTCTTTCGACCAGTTCTTTGGCGCGCGAAAGACAGCAAACAGCCATTAACAGCCAAGCTTTGTCTAGCAATGGTGAGTTAACCGAACTTAGCGTAACCAGTTTACGTCCAGGCGTGTATCAGCCACGCAAAGATATTCAACCTGAAGCGCTAGAAGAATTGGCCGCTTCAATTGAATCACAAGGCATTATTCAGCCGATTGTGGTTCGTATGGTTGAAGGTGGACGCTATGAAATTATCGCGGGTGAAAGACGCTGGCGAGCGGCGAAAAAAGCCGGACTGAGTCAAGTACCGTGCTTGATCAAGCGAGTGGAAGATCGCGCAGCGATCGCAATGGCATTGATCGAGAATATTCAGCGTGAAGATCTGAATGTGATCGAAGAGGCGCAAGCGCTAGAGCGCTTACAAAATGAATTTTCACTGACACATCAACAAGTCGCTGACGTGATTGGTAAGTCTCGAGCTGCTGTGAGTAACATATTACGTCTAAATCAGCTCGAAAATGATGTAAAGAGTTTAGTTTCTGGCAATCAGCTTGATATGGGGCATGCTAGAGCATTATTGGCTCTGGAAGGCGACCAGCAAATTGAAATTGCCCAACATGTTGCGCATAAAAAACTCACGGTTCGTCAAACCGAGCAGCTGGTTAAAAAGTGCTTACAACCGCAGGTTGAAGTCAAAAGTGTGCCACATGACGAAGAAACCCAACATATGTCACAAAAATTGAGTGAAATGCTGGGTGCAAAAGTGTCAATTGTTCGTTCTAATAACGGCAAAGCGAAAGTCACAATTAATGTGGAAGAGCCCGAAAAGCTGGCACAACTGATTGCCAAGCTAGAGAGCTAGATGAGATAATTGATCTCAATCAAATTATGCAAAAAACGAATTTTTGTGTAAAAGTTGTCGGTTTGTAAACAAAATTGTAACTTTTTGCTGTGTTTTCATTGCATTCAGTTCGACTCACCGTATAATTTTTGCAAATTTCCTCAGCGTCTAAGGATGTCTCGCTGGGGATATTACTTGAGGTACGAATACATGGTAGCTGCGTTGGCTAGGCCTGGACGAGAGCTTGCTAAGCAATTGTTAATGCTTCAGCTTGGCGCGGTTACATTAGTGGCGGCGGGAATGGCTGCGACTGTGAATGTTGAATGGGGTCTTTCTGCACTAATTGGTGGCGGCATTTTTGTCATCGCTAATGCGGTGTTTGCTATGTGTGCTTTTGCATTTAGCGGCGCGCGGGCAGCAAAGAAAGTCGCGGCATCTTTTTTTACAGGTGAAGCACTTAAAATCCTTATCACAGTAGCTCTCTTCTCTCTTGTCTACATGTATATACAGGTGGAACTTGTTCCCCTAAAACTAACCTATTTACTGGCACTAGGTATTAATATCTGTGCGCCAGTGCTATTCATTAACAACAATAAATAGGATGAGTTATGGCTGCGCCAGGTGAAGCGCTACTAACACAATCCGGATATATTGCCCACCACCTCTCTAACCTTTCTTTAGCTAAGTTAGGTTTAGTAGCGGAAGAAGCAAGCTTCTGGAATGTGCATATCGATAGCCTGTTATTTTCTTGGTTTACTGGTTTAATTTTCTTAGGAATTTTTTACAAAGTAGCGAAGAAAGCAACAGTCGGTGTACCAGGTAAGCTTCAGTGTGCTGTAGAAATGATCGTTGAATTTGTCGCGGAAAACGTCAAAGACACGTTCCATGGACGCAACCCTCTGATAGCGCCTTTAGCACTAACTATCTTTTGTTGGGTATTTTTAATGAACGTGATGGACTTAGTTCCTATCGATTTCTTACCTTACCCAGCAGAGCATTGGCTCGGAATCCCTTACTTGAAAGTGGTACCGTCAGCTGATGTGAACATCACCATGGCTATGGCACTAGGCGTATTCGCTCTGATGATCTACTACAGCATCAAAGTGAAAGGTCTGGGCGGCTTTGCAAAGGAATTGGCTTTACATCCATTCAATCACCCAATCATGATCCCGTTTAACCTTCTGATTGAAGTGGTATCGCTACTGGCGAAACCTCTATCACTTGGTATGCGTCTATTCGGTAACATGTTTGCTGGTGAGGTTGTATTCATCCTTTGTGCGGCAATGCTACCATGGTACTTACAATGGATGGGCTCACTACCATGGGCAATTTTCCATATTTTGGTAATTACGATTCAAGCATTCGTGTTCATGATGTTAACTATTGTTTATCTATCAATGGCACACGAAGATAGTGATCATTAATTTTTTTAAGCTTTTTATTTGGGCACATAAGCCAACAACTATAAATTGGAGATAGTAATGGAAACTTTACTGAGCTTTTCTGCAATCGCCGTAGGTATTATCGTCGGTCTTGCTTCTCTTGGTACAGCGATTGGTTTCGCACTTCTTGGTGGTAAATTCCTTGAAGGTGCAGCACGTCAACCAGAAATGGCTCCTATGCTACAAGTTAAGATGTTCATCATCGCTGGTCTACTTGATGCGGTTCCAATGATCGGTATCGTAATCGCGCTACTGTTCACTTTCGCAAACCCATTTGTGGGTCAACTAGCAGGCTAATTAACAACTCTGTTAATTGTATTTTTGTAGTTGATTCTTAAAAGGGAGTAGCTGTTGTGAATATAAACGCAACTCTGCTAGGTCAAGCAATCTCGTTCGCACTGTTTGTGTGGTTCTGCATGAAATATGTATGGCCGCCACTAATGAGTGCGATTGAAGAACGTCAGAAAAAAATCGCTGACGGTCTACAAGCGGCAGAACGAGCTTCTAAAGACTTGGACCTAGCACAAGCCAACGCTTCTGATCAATTGAAAGAAGCGAAGCGCACAGCAACTGAGATCATTGAGCAAGCGAACAAGCGTAAAGCTCAAATTCTAGATGAAGCTCGTGAAGAAGCTCAGGCAGAACGCCAGAACATTCTTACTCAAGCTGAAGCGGAACTTGAAGCTGAACGCAACCGTGCGCGTGATGAACTGCGTAAACAAGTTGCGACTCTGGCTGTCGCTGGTGCTGAGAAAATCCTTGAGCGTTCTATTGATGTAGAAGCGCAAAAAGATATTCTCGACAACATTACTGCAAAACTTTAAGTCTGGGGGCGCATATGTCTGATTTGACTACTATCGCACGCCCCTATGCTAAAGCAGCTTTCGACTTTGCAGTGGAAAAAGATCAACTAGACCAATGGGGTCAAATGTTGTCTTTTGCTGCTGAAGTTGCCAAGAACCAACAAGTAAAAGAGCTGTTAACCAGCTCTATGTCTGCCGATAAATTGGCGGAAATCTTTGTTGCTGTTTGCGGTGAACAAGTTGATGCACATGGTCAGAACCTATTACAGGTAATGGCTGAGAATGGTCGTCTAACGGCCCTTCCTGATGTAAGTGAGCAATTCTTCGCATTGAAGAAAGAGCACGAGAAAGAAATCGATGTTGATGTTATTTCAGCGTACGAGCTTTCAAGTGACCAGCTAGCAAACATCAGCAGTAAACTTGAAGTGCGTTTAGCACGTAAAGTGAAGCTGAATTGCAGTGTAGATCAGGCCCTACTTGGTGGGGTAATAATTCGAGCCGGAGACCTAGTCATCGATGACTCAGCGCGTGGTCGTTTGAACCGCCTGAGCGATGCATTGCAGTCTTAATGGGGATTGGAGCATGCAACTTAATTCCACTGAAATTAGCGATCTAATCAAACAACGTATCGAATCTTTCGATGTTGTTAGTGAAGCTCGCAACGAAGGTACTATCGTATCGGTAAGCGATGGTATCATCCGCATTCACGGCCTAGCGGACGTGATGCAAGGTGAAATGATTGAATTACCGGGTGGCCGTTATGCACTAGCACTTAACCTTGAGCGTGACTCGGTTGGTGCGGTTGTAATGGGCCCATTTGCCGACCTTAAGGAAGGCATGAAAGTTACAGGTACTGGCCGCATCCTTGAAGTGCCAGTTGGTCCAGAATTGCTAGGTCGCGTAGTGAATACACTAGGTGAACCTATCGATGGTAAAGGTCCAATCGAAGCGAAACTAACTTCACCTGTAGAAGTGATTGCACCAGGCGTAATCGACCGTAAATCGGTAGATCAGCCTGTACAAACTGGTTACAAGTCAGTTGACTCAATGATCCCAATCGGTCGTGGTCAGCGTGAGCTTGTTATCGGTGACCGTCAAACTGGTAAAACAGCAATGGCGATCGATGCAATCATCAACCAGAAAAACTCTGGTATTTTCTCAATCTACGTCGCTATTGGTCAGAAAGCTTCTACCATCGCTAACGTAGTACGCAAACTAGAAGAGCATGGCGCACTAGCGAATACTATCGTTGTTGTGGCATCGGCTTCTGAGTCTGCAGCACTGCAATACCTAGCGCCTTACGCTGGTTGTGCAATGGGTGAATACTTCCGTGATCGTGGCGAAGACGCACTGATTGTTTACGATGACCTATCAAAACAGGCTGTTGCTTACCGTCAGATCTCTCTACTACTAAAACGACCACCTGGCCGTGAGGCATTCCCTGGTGACGTTTTCTACCTTCACTCGCGTCTACTAGAGCGTGCAGCTCGTGTAAACGAAGAGTATGTAGAGCGTTTCACTAACGGTGAAGTGAAAGGTAAGACCGGTTCTTTAACTGCGCTTCCTATCATCGAAACTCAAGCTGGTGACGTTTCAGCATTCGTACCGACTAACGTAATCTCGATTACCGATGGTCAGATCTTCCTACAAACTGAGCTATTCAACGCGGGCGTACGTCCAGCTGTTGACCCAGGTATCTCAGTATCTCGTGTAGGTGGTTCAGCGCAAACGAAAATCATCAAGAAGCTATCTGGCGGTATCCGTACAGCACTAGCTCAGTACCGTGAACTAGCAGCATTTGCACAGTTCTCGTCTGATCTTGATGACGCAACGAAGAAGCAGCTAGACCACGGTCAAAAAGTAACAGAACTGATGAAGCAGAAACAATATGCTCCTATGTCTGTATTTGACCAAGCGTTAGTGATCTTCGCGGCAGAGCGTGGCTACTTGGCAGATGTTGAAATCAACAAACTGCTCGATTTTGAAGCTGCTCTACTATCGTATGCTCGCAGTCAATACGCTGAATTTGCAGCTGAGATCGACAAGACGGGTGCTTACAACGATGAAGTTGAAGCTCAGTTGAAGAAACTGACTGACGACTTCAAAGCAACCCAAACTTGGTAATAGGTCGGTGGCAGTAATGCCACCAACTAATGGAGAGTAACGATGGCCGGCGCAAAAGAGATACGTAATAAAATCGGTAGTGTTAAAAGCACGCAGAAAATTACGAAAGCTATGGAAATGGTAGCCGCTTCAAAAATGCGTCGTTCTCAAGACGCAATGGAAGCATCTCGTCCATATGCTGAAACAATGCGTAAAGTGATCGGTCATGTGGCTAATGCAAATCTAGAGTACCGTCATCCGTACCTAGAAGAGCGTGAAGCCAAGCGTGTTGGTTACATCATCGTTTCGACAGACCGTGGTCTGTGTGGTGGTTTGAACATTAACGTGTTCAAAAAAGCCCTAACAGACATGCAATCTTGGAAAGAGCAAGGTGCAGAAGTAGAACTGGCTGTTGTCGGTTCGAAAGCAACAGCTTTCTTCAAGAGTAGCGGCGCGAAAGTGGCTGCTCAGGTTTCTGGTTTGGGTGATAGCCCAAGTCTTGAAGACCTTATCGGTTCTGTTAGCGTCATGCTTAAGAAATACGATGAAGGTGAACTGGATCGCCTGTATGTGGTTTACAACAAGTTTGTGAACACCATGATTCAGCAACCAACGATCGATCAATTGCTACCTTTGCCTAAATCGGACAGCGAAGAGATGCAGCGTGAGCACTCATGGGACTACATCTATGAGCCTGAACCAAAGCCTCTATTGGACACACTTCTAGTGCGTTACGTAGAGTCTCAGGTTTATCAGGGTGTCGTCGAGAACCTTGCTTGTGAGCAAGCGGCTCGAATGATTGCGATGAAAGCTGCAACGGATAACGCGAGTGACCTGATTGAAGATTTAGAACTTGTGTACAACAAAGCCCGTCAGGCTGCGATTACACAAGAACTGTCTGAAATCGTATCAGGTGCGGCAGCGGTTTAAGCTTAGGTTAAACGAAATAGTTTAGAGGATTAACGATGGCTACAGGTAAGATCGTACAGATCATCGGTGCGGTAGTCGACGTAGAGTTCCCACAGAGCGATGTACCTAGTGTATATGACGCTCTAAACGTTACGGACTCAAAAGAGCGTTTAGTTCTTGAAGTTCAGCAACAGCTAGGCGGTGGCATAGTTCGTTGTATCGTTATGGGTAGCTCAGATGGTTTACGTCGCGGAGTTGAAGTTGTAAACACTGGCGCTCCAATTTCAGTACCAGTAGGTACTAAAACCCTAGGTCGTATCATGAACGTTCTAGGTGACGCGATTGATGAGCGTGGTGAGATCGGTGCGGAAGAGCTTTACTCTATCCACCGTGAAGCACCAAGCTACGAAGAGCAGTCAAACGAAACAGCACTTCTAGAAACCGGTGTTAAAGTAATCGACTTGATTTGTCCATTCGCTAAGGGTGGTAAAATCGGTCTATTCGGTGGTGCAGGTGTAGGTAAGACCGTTAACATGATGGAACTTATCAACAACATCGCACTACAACACTCAGGTCTATCTGTGTTTGCAGGTGTTGGTGAGCGTACTCGTGAAGGTAACGATTTCTACTTTGAAATGCAGGAAGCAGGTGTTGTAAACATCGAAAAACCTGAAGAATCAAAAGTAGCGATGGTTTACGGTCAGATGAACGAGCCACCAGGCAACCGTCTACGTGTTGCACTGACGGGTCTAACGATGGCAGAACGTTTCCGTGACGAAGGTCGTGACGTACTACTGTTCATCGATAACATCTACCGTTACACACTTGCAGGTACAGAAGTATCAGCACTGCTAGGTCGTATGCCATCAGCAGTAGGCTACCAGCCTACACTTGCTGAAGAAATGGGTGTACTACAGGAGCGTATCACGTCAACTAAGCAAGGTTCTATCACGTCTGTACAGGCGGTATACGTACCAGCGGATGACTTGACTGACCCGTCTCCAGCAACAACGTTCGCGCACTTGGATGCAACGGTTGTACTTAACCGTAACATCGCTGCAATGGGTCTATACCCTGCGATCGACCCACTAGATTCTACATCTCGTATGCTAGATCCATTGGTTGTTGGTCAAGATCACTACGACACCGCTCGTGGCGTTCAGCAGACTCTTCAGCGCTATAAAGAGCTGAAAGATATCATTGCGATCCTAGGTATGGACGAGCTATCTGAATCAGATAAGCAAGTTGTATCTCGTGCACGTAAGATTGAGCGTTTCCTAACTCAGCCTTACCACGTAGCAGAAGTATTTACAGGTGACCCAGGCGTATACGTATCTCTTAAAGAGACTCTACGTGGCTTTAAAGGTCTACTAGCTGGTGAATACGATGACATTCCAGAGCAAGCGTTTATGTACTGCGGTACGATTGACGATGCTATTGAGAATGCTAAGAAGCTATAAGGCTAACTAGGAGGCGATATGGCAGCAATCCCCTTTCATCTAGACGTTGTTAGTGCTGAGAAAAAGCTTTTCTCAGGTCTAATTGAAACGTTTCAGGTGACCGGTAGCGAAGGTGAGCTTGGTATTTTCCATGGCCACACTCCGCTGCTGACCGCTATCAAGCCTGGTATGGTGCGCATAGTTTTACAAAACGGCCACGAAGAAATTATTTATGTTTCAGGTGGTATGATAGAAGTTCAACCAGGTACAGCGACTGTACTGGCTGATACGGCTATCCGTGGTGAAGAGCTAGACGCAGCGAAGGCTGAAGAAGCCAAACGTCGCGCTGAAGAGAACATTCAGAATCAGCATGGCGATATGGACTTTGCACAAGCGGCCAGTGAACTGGCTAAAGCCATTGCTCAGCTACGAGTTATCGAGCTGACGAAAAAACGCCGCTAATTTTATTAGGGTGTTTTATAAATGATAAAGGCGACCATTTTGGTCGCCTTTTTGTTTGTTTACTGGCAATTTTTGTACAGCGGCATTAACTATTGCCAATGAGACGTTTACAATAACGCATAATTAAAAATCTACATCGATGGACGAACAAATGAAATTCAGTGCTGTAATTCTTGCTGCGGGTAAAGGCACCCGTATGTATTCCCATATGCCGAAAGTATTGCATTCTCTGGCTGGTAAGCCGATGGCAAAGCATGTGATTGATACTTGTGCGGGTCTTGGCGCGCAGAATATCCATCTTGTCTATGGCCACGGTGGCGATCAAATGCAAGCTGCGCTGACGGATGAGTCGGTCAACTGGGTATTGCAAGCTGAGCAACTGGGTACTGGTCATGCGGTGGATCAGGCTTCTTCTGAATTTGCTGACGATGAAAAAATTCTTGTTCTGTACGGTGATGTGCCGCTTATTTCCAGTGAAACAATCGAGAACTTACTCGACGCTCAACCAACGGGTGGTATTGCGCTGCTGACGGTGGTTTTGGAAAACCCAATGGGCTACGGCCGCATCGTGCGTAAAAATGGTCCTGTAGTTGCAATCGTTGAACAGAAAGATGCCACGGATGAGCAGAAATTAATTAAAGAGATTAACACTGGTGTGATGGTTGCCACTGGTGGTGATCTGAAACGTTGGTTATCAGGCTTAAATAATCAAAATGCCCAAGGTGAGTATTACCTTACTGATGTTATTGCTGCCGCCCATGACGAAGGCCGCGCGGTTGAAGCGGTTCACCCAGTAAATCCTATTGAAGTGGAAGGGGTAAATGATCGCGCTCAATTGGCTCGTTTAGAGCGTGCCTTCCAATCCATGCAAGCGCAGAAGCTGCTTGAGCAAGGTGTCATGCTGCGTGATCCTGCACGCTTTGATCTACGTGGTCAGCTGCAATGCGGTATGGATGTTGAAATTGATGTTAACGTCATCATTGAAGGTTCAGTGTCGATTGGTGATAACGTAATTATCGGTGCTGGTTGTGTATTGAAAGATTGTGAGATCGATGACAATACCGTAATTCGCCCATACAGTGTGATTGAGGGTGCGACGATTGGTGAAGAGTGTACCGTTGGTCCATTCACTCGTCTTCGTCCAGGTGCTGAGCTGCGTAAAGATGCTCACGTAGGTAACTTCGTTGAGGTTAAGAACACTTGTCTGGGTGAAGGCTCAAAAGCGAACCACTTAACCTACCTCGGTGATGCGGAGATTGGTCAACGCGTTAACGTTGGTGCCGGTGTGATTACTTGTAACTACGATGGTGTGAATAAGTTTAAGACTATTATTGGTGATGATGTTTTTGTTGGTTCTGATAGCCAGCTTATTGCACCTGTGACAGTCGCAAACGGCGCAACTATTGGTGCTGGTACTACATTATCAAAAGATGTAGCAGAAGGTGAGTTAGTGATCACTCGTGCTAAAGAGCGCAAAATTACAGGCTGGCAACGTCCAGTGAAAAAATAAGCGTATGTTTAGCGTTTAAGATTGGATATAAAAAAAGCCGCTCAATGAGCGGCTTTTTTATTGTTCGACAGGGCGTTTATTTTTCATCACTCACGACACGTGAATTGTCAGGTGTTGTGAAATGCTCACCCAACTCGCGGTTAGAAACGATGTAACCAATCCACATACCACCCATACAAATTACGATCGCAATCCCAGTCACCATTTGTGCTTGGCTTGCCATTGATGCCACAAGAGCACTGGCTAGACTACTGACACAAATTTGTAAGCTATTTTGCAAACCTGCCGCTGTCGCAGGGCTTTGTTTTGCACTGCCTAACGCGCGGTTTACGACGATTGGGTACATTGCGCCATTAGCAACCGCAATTAAGCAAAACGGCGCTAGGATTGGCCAAATAGAGCTTAATTGCCATTGTGAAGCAACGAAAATCATGATGGCCGATAAACTAAATAGTGCGATCAACTGACGCAGGATTTTTTCATCACCGTATTTAGCCACTGCACGTTTACCGAAATAACCACCAACCATAAAAGCGATGGTTTGTGGAATAAAGCTTAGGCCAATGTCTTTTGCTTCGTAGCCCAGTTTCGCCATGATTTCAGGCATACCAGTTAGGTAGGCAAAGAAAGCAGCTGAAGCCGTCGCAAACATCATGACATTGCCCAAATAGGTTTTCGAGCTCAGTAGTGCTTTGATATCACCTTTAATTGAGGTTTGTTTTACTTCCACTTGTTCTTTTGGCTGCATAAGGGTTGCGGCTGCTAGCAGTACACCGATTAAGGTTAAGCAGACGAAAATTGAGTGCCAACCAAAGTTGTCAGCTAGCAATACACCTAACTGCGGAGCTAAAGCGGGTGAAAGCGCAACTAAAGGCATGATAGTGGCAAACACTTGCTGACTGGTGCTTGCTTCATAACGCTTAATTACCATTGCTTGCCAAATAACAGCAGGGGCACAAACCCCAATCGCTTGAATGAAGCGTAAGCTCAATAATTGCCATACTTGTTCGCTAAAGGCCAAACCGAGTGAAGCAAGAGTGAAGACGATCATACCGGCAAATAAAGTATTACGGTGACCGTATTTATCTGATGCTAATCCCCACAGTAATTGGCCACTTGCCATACCAACTAAGAAGATTGTCAACGAGAGAGCAATTTGCTCTGGACCTGTTGCAAAATCGACTTCCATTGCTTTGAATGCAGGCAGGTACATATCCGTTGCGACAAAGCCCAGCATGGACAGTGCGGCAAGGTAGAAAAGTTGCAGTTTGGATACTTTCATATTCATCTTCAAAAAAATTGATTGATAAACGACTTTGCTAGCGTCGTATTAATTAGGGTTGCTATTCTATTTTTCATTGGCTTGAATTAGAAACGTTAAAAATTGCGGTTATCAATCAAAAAATTTGAAAGCTAGGTTGTCACGGGCTAGGCTAATGACTTGGATGATCCTAGCTGTTGATTAGAGATATGTTTTCAAAATCGTCATTAGAAATGTTGGATACAGTTGCTCGTCTCGGTAGTTTTACTGCTGCGGCTGAGGCGCTGCATAAAGTGCCTTCTGCGATTAGCTATGGCGTTCGCCAGATTGAGCGTGATCTCGGGGTGGTATTGTTTCGCCGTTTACCGCGTAAAGTGGAGCTAACGACCGCAGGTGAGTTGTTTCTGGTTGAAGCGCGCAGCATGTTAAGGCAGATGGAAGAAATTACCGCTCAAACTCGTCGCGCTGCTCATGGTTGGCAGAAAACACTGCGTTTAACACTCGATAATGTCGTTAAGCTGGATAAAATGAAGCCTTTGATCGAAGACTTTTATCAAACGTTCCAGCACGCAGAGTTGCAGATTAATATGGAAGTGTACAACGGTTCTTGGGAGGCCATTTCTCAAGGTCGGGCCGATATCGTTATCGGCGCCACATCAGCCGTTCCGGTTGGTGGTGATTTTGAAGTGCGTGATATGGGGCGGCTTGAATGGGCGTTTGTGATGTCGCCTTTACATCCATGTGCAACGGCCGTGAATCTGGATGAAAATTTTGTCAGTCAATTCCCCTCTATTTGTTTAGATGACACCTCTAACGTTTTACCTAAGCGACACAATGTGCATTACGCTCAGCAGCGTCGTTTATTACTGCCGAATTGGCATAGTGCGATTGAGTGTTTAAGAAATGGTGTCGGGGTTGGTTTTATGCCACGTCATATTGCACAACCTTTAATTAAAGAAGGGATGCTGGTGGAACGAGAGTTAGCTGAGCAGAATCCACTGAGTCAATGTTGTATGGTGTGGCGTAAAGATGATAACCATCGCATGATCGCGTGGATGGTGGATTATCTAGGTTCGAGTGAGCAGCTATATCAAGATTGGCTGAAATCCAATTAAAACAACGCCCAGCATGGACGTTGTTTTAAACGTTAAAATGTATCAAGGGCGTTCAAAGACGGTCGCGATACCTTGGCCTAAGCCAATACACATTGTCGCGAGACCGTATTTCGCACTATTGGCTTCCATCAAATTGATTAAGGTGGTCGAGATCCGAGTCCCAGAGCAGCCGAGTGGATGGCCTAACGCAATAGCTCCGCCATTCAAATTGATCTTTTGATCCATAACATCGAGTAAACCAAGATCTTTGGCCACAGGTAAAGCTTGGGCGGCAAAAGCTTCATTTAATTCGACTACATCCATATCTTCAATGGTTAAACCCGCTCGCTTAAGAGCTTTTTGTGTCGCCGGTACTGGACCATAACCCATTATCGATGGATCACAACCAGCAACAGCCATCGATTTTACTCGAGCTCGGATTGGCAACCCTAGTTCGTTGGCTTTATCTTCGCTCATGATTAGCATTGCAGATGCGCCATCAGATAATGCGGATGATGTACCTGCAGTCACGGTGCCATTGGCAGGGTCAAAGACTGGACGTAATTGAGCAAGACCTTCAGCAGTGGTTTCAGGGCGTATCACTTCATCTTGCTCAAGTAATATTAAGGTGCCATCTTGATCGTGACCTTCCGTTGGTAGAATTTCGTTATTAAAGCGTCCTTCCACGGTTGCGGCATACGCTCTAGCGTGAGATCGGGCGGCAAATTCGTCTTGCTGCTCGCGGCTAATGCCATGTAACTTGCCGAGCATTTCCGCAGTTAATCCCATCATACCTGCTGCTTTTGCTACGGTTTTTGACATGCCGGGATGAAAATCAACCCCGTGATTCATAGGAACGTGGCCCATGTGTTCAACCCCACCCACTAAGCATATTTCCGCATCACCTGTCATAATGGCGCGGCTAGCATCGTGTAGTGCTTGCATTGATGAGCCACATAAGCGATTTACGGTTACGGCTCCTATCTCTATCGGCAAACCTGCCAGTAGGGCGGCGTTACGCGCAATATTAAATCCTTGCTCTAAGGTTTGTTGGACGCATCCCCAGTAGATATCTTCGATCTGATGTGGGTCAACAGCGGGGTTGCGACTTAGTAAGCCTCGCATTAGATGAGCAGAGAGATCTTCCGCTCTAACATGACGATAAGCGCCACCTTTTGAGCGTCCCATTGGTGTACGTAAGCAGTCAACAACGACGACGTTTCTGGTCAATATAGTCATTTCAGTCCCCCTCTTAAATCGAACTTTGTTGTTGGTTGCCATAGAATTGCTCGCCGTTCTCTGCCATGTCTAACAATAACTGCGGCGTTTGATACATAGCGCCAAGATGTTGATATTGCTTGGCCTGCTCAACAAATTGAGCGATACCAATACTGTCTAAGTAACGGAATACACCGCCTCTAAATGGAGGGAAACCAAGGCCATACACTAATGCCATATCCGCTTCTTGGGGGGATGCGATAATGTTTTGTTCTAAACATAAAACCACTTCATTGATCATAGGGATCATTGTTCGTTCAATTATCGTTTGATCATCAAATATTTTAGGCTCTTTACTGACACTTTGGATCAACGGCAGAATGGCATCATCGAAGGTTTTCTTCGGTTTACCTTTGCGGTCAATAGTGTAGTGGTAGAAACCATGCCCATTTTTTTGGCCAAACTTCTCAGCATCATATAAGGCATCAATCACATCACGTTCGTGTTTTGCCATTCGTCCAGGAAAACCCTGCGCCATAACAGCTTGCGCATGATGAGCTGTATCGATACCGACCACATCGAGTAAATAAGCCGGCCCCATTGGCCAACCAAATTGACGCTCCATTATCTTATCTATTTGGGTAAAGTCTGCCCCATCACGTAGCAGGAGACTAAAGCCCGCAAAGTAGGGGAATAGCACTCGATTGACGAAAAATCCCGGGCAGTCATTGACGACGATCGGCGATTTGCCCATTTTTGCTGCGTAGGCCACCACACGGTTAATGGTTTCATCGGAAGTGTGTTCGCCACGAATAATTTCTACTAAAGGCATACGATGGACTGGATTGAAAAAGTGCATGCCACAGAAGTTTTCCGGTCTTTTGAGTGATTTTGCTAATAGATTGATTGGAATGGTCGATGTATTTGAGGTGATGATACTGTCGTCACTGACATACTGTTCGACTTCACTCAACACCGCGGCTTTGACTTGCGGGTTTTCAACCACCGCTTCAACGATAATATCGGATTGTTCAATACCAGCGTAATGTAGGCTGGGAGTAATTGAAGCAAGAATACCCGCCATTTTGAAACCATCGATACGGCCGCGAGATAGACGTTTATTGAGGAGTTTTGATGCCTCGCTCATACCGAGTTCAAGTGAAGGTTGAGCGATGTCTTTCATCAATACCGGTATACCTTTTAAGGCGGATTGATAAGCAATTCCTCCTCCCATAATGCCAGCACCAATCACAGCTGCTTGTTGTGTATTTTTATTTGCGGCCTTGGCGGATGTTTTTGCCAGACTTTTAATGTATTGGTCATTGAGAAACAAGCCAACCAGTGCGTTGGCTTCTGCCGATTTTGCTAACTGTATAAAGTGCTGACGTTCGATGTCTTGAGCTTCGTTACGGCTATAGCGGGCACCTTCTTCTATCGTTGTCACTGCTCTCATTGGTGCTGGATAGTGAGGTCCTACTTTTTGCGCGACGAGACCTTTTGCCATCGTAAAACTCATCATTGCTTCGAGTTTACTTAAAGTGAGTGCCGATGTTTTTTGTTTACGTCGAGTTTGCCAATCAATCTTTTCATTGATCGCTTGTTTAAGCGTAGTGAGCGCTGACTTGTTGAGATCATCAGTTTCGACAATCGCGTCGATTAAACCGACTTTAAGTGCTTCATTTGCACGGCACGCCTTACCTTGAGTGATAATCTCCATTGCGCTGTCAGCACCGATGATTCGTGGTAAGCGAACGCATCCACCAAAGCCAGGCATAATACCCAACTTGGTTTCTGGTAGACCAATGCTGGTGGTGTGATCTCCGATACGAATATCAGTAGCGAGTACACACTCACACCCGCCACCCAGCACATGGCCTTTGAGTGCTGCGAGTGTTGGAAAAGGCAAGTCTTCTAATTTATTGAATATTTGATTGGCAAATATTAGCCACTGATCGAGCTCATCCTCGGGTTTGGCAAACAAACCGAGAAATTCTGTGATGTCAGCGCCGACGATAAACGATTCTTTGCTTGAAGTTAGGAGTAATCCATCGACACCAGAAACTTGTTTTATCACATCCAGTGCGGCATCTAATGATTCTAAAGTAGCAAGATCGAGTTTATTCACCGAGTTGTTTGAGCTAAAGCAAATCTCGACGATACCTGACTGTACTTCCTTCACATGTAGGGTTTTGGCTTGGTAAATCATGTCTATCTCCGTGACATACAATCTACGATTGGATTTATAATTATTCTGGTAAGACCAGTAAGTTTAGTGTGGACTGGAGATTGTCGTAATTCAATACAAATAGTAAACAAAGTTTTAACATTGTGATTTATGTATTCCTTCTCTTCTATTGTTAAAGTCACGTGATAGACTTGCCGTTGTTGATTTCCACTACGGCAGACTATGAATACTAAGCCTTACTTAATACCCGCTCAGGCTGTTGTCTTTGAAGAAGAAATTAAGAAGAGCCACTTTATTACTTATTTAGCTCACACCCCAAGTATAGAAACAGCCAAAGCCTTCGTTGAACAAATAAAAGCGAAGCATACGGATGCGCGACACAACTGCTGGGGTTTTGTTGCTGGCCGTCCTGATGATTCAATGCTGTGGGGGTTTAGTGATGATGGTGAACCATCTGGGACTGCGGGCAAACCTATTTTGGCGCAGTTGTCGGGATCGGGTGTTGGTGAAATATCGGCGGTAGTAACGCGATACTATGGTGGCATTCGTCTTGGCACTGGCGGACTGGTTAAGGCATATGGTGGTGGTGTTCAGCAAGCATTAAAGCAGCTTCAAACTATCGAGAAAAAAATCACCACATTCGTTACGCTCCAGTTAGACTATGGTTTTATGCCTGTCGCACAATCGTTGTTTAGCCAGTTCGGTGTGCAAGAAGTTGAGGCACAATACAGTGATGAAGTTGCGCTCACTCTTGAAGTTGAGGTGCGCCAGTTAGATGAATTTAGCCAAGCAATAATCAATAAAAGTGGCGCTAAAGCCGTAATAACCCCAATTAATGGGAAATAACAGGAAGTCAGAAGCCTAGCTTCACACGTCAATAATCAATGCAATTTCGATCTATTATCCGAATCGTAGGGCTGTTGCTCGCCCTTTTTAGTGTCTCTATGCTTGCTCCTGCCTTGGTTGCTCTTATCTACCGAGATGGTGCTGGTGTTCCTTTTGTCACGACTTTCTTTGTGCTGTTATTTTTTGGCTTTATCTCTTGGTTCCCTAACCGAAGGCATAAGCATGAATTGAAGGCTCGAGATGGCTTTCTGATTGTGGTGCTATTTTGGACCGTAATTGGTAGCGCAGGCTCATTACCGTTTTTACTTTCCGACAACCCTAACGTTTCAGTGACAGACGCCTTTTTTGAATCATTTTCGGCACTGACAACGACAGGGGCGACGGTTATTGTCGGTCTTGATCATTTACCTAAAGCGATTTTGTTTTATCGTCAGTTTCTGCAATGGTTTGGCGGTATGGGGATCATTGTATTGGCTGTCGCTATCTTACCGGTGCTCGGCATCGGTGGCATGCAGCTTTATCGAGCCGAAATCCCAGGTCCTGTCAAAGACAGTAAAATGACGCCACGTATAGCCGAAACAGCGAAAGCGTTATGGTATATCTACTTAAGCCTTACGATTGCCTGTGCTGCTGCTTTCTGGTTGGCAGGGATGACGCCATTTGATGCCATTGGGCATAGCTTCTCAACGATTGCGATTGGTGGCTTCTCTACTCATGATGCGAGCATGGGCTATTTCGATAGTTACGCCATTAATATGATTACCGTGGTGTTCTTATTAATCTCGGCTTGTAACTATTCACTTCACTTCGCTGCATTTGCTTCTGGTGGTGTGCATCCTAAGTATTATTGGAAAGACCCTGAATTCCGTGCGTTCGTCTTTATCCAAGTACTGCTGTTCTTAGTTTGTTTCTTGATGCTGCTGAATCATCTTGCGGCTGATTCTATCTACGAAGTCTTTGATCAGGCACTATTCCAAACCGTTTCTATTTCAACTACCGCTGGTTTTACCACCACCGGTTTTGCCGACTGGCCGCTGTTCTTGCCGGTGCTATTGTTGTTTTCCTCTTTTATAGGTGGTTGCGCGGGGTCAACGGGCGGCGGCATGAAAGTGATCCGCATTCTATTACTGACCCTACAAGGTGCGCGTGAACTAAAACGTTTGGTTCACCCTAGAGCGGTTTACACCATTAAAGTGGGCGGTAGCGCCTTACCACAAAGAGTCGTTGACGCGGTGTGGGGATTCTTCTCTGCTTATGCTCTGGTTTTTGTGGTGTGTATGTTGGCGCTTATCGCTACCGGCATGGATGAGCTCAGTGCTTTTTCTGCTGTCGCTGCCACATTGAATAACTTAGGCCCTGGTTTGGGGGAAGTATCACTGCACTTTGGTGATGTGAATGACAAGGCAAAATGGGTTTTAGTGGTGTCTATGTTGTTCGGTCGACTCGAAATCTTTACCTTATTAATATTACTAACACCGACCTTTTGGCGTAGTTAAGGATATCTCTTGAAAAAAGCACTCTTTCTTTATTCTTCTCGTGAAGGACAGACAATCAAAATTCTCCACTATATAGAAGAACAATTGGCTGGTTATCAATGTGAACTCGTCGACCTACACCAAGTTGAGACGGTGGACTTCTCTTTATATGATCGTGTTTTGATTGGCGCTTCGATTCGGTATGGTCACCTCAATAAAAAGCTTTATCAATTTATCGACCGTTATCAGACGCAACTTGATAGCCACAAGGTTGCTTTTTTCTGTGTCAACTTGACAGCGCGTAAAGAAGACCAAGGCAAAGATACGCCAGAGGGAAGTGTTTATATCAAGAAGTTCCTGAAACTATCGGTTTGGCAGCCGAGTCTGATTGGGGTATTTGCCGGTGCTCTCTATTACCCACGTTACAATCTATTTGATCGCACCATGATTAAATTGATTATGAAAATGACAGGTGGAGAGACAGATACTAGTAAAGAAATCGAATATACCAACTGGAAGAAAGTGGCGATTTTTGCAGAGCGATTTAAAAATATCTAAAGAAACCGGTGTTTTTGGCCTTTATAGTTCGATTTTTAGTCGAACGGTTTAAAAAGATAAAAAAACTTAAAAAAGGGGTTGCCAACAAGATCTCAATCCATATAATGCGCACTCACTGACACGGCAAGGCTTCGAAAGAAACGAGAGCCGAGTTAGTAAGGTTATTTAGCCAAGTAGGTTACTTGAAAGAAGTTTGAAAAAAGTGGTTGACACTAAACTTCAAATCGCTAAAATGGCCGTCCGCTTGAGAGAAGACCTCAAGCGATGCTCTTTAAA